>JBHYDF010000057.1:21840-43884 GCA_051861145.1 Nostocaceae cyanobacterium | reverse complement strand
GGTTAATGGTTAATGGTTAATGGTTAATGGTTAATGGTTAATGGTTAATGGTTTAGGACTTAGGCAAAATCATGAAAAAACGAACCACACTTGTACGCACTCGTACATGTCCCTTGCAGCGTGTCCCGGAGAGACATAGGAATAAGAGTTTGGGAGAATTCTTGCGTAAGTCCTATAGTTAATAGCTATGAACCATGAACCATTAACCATGAACCATTAACTATGAACCATCAACCATCAACTATCAACCATTAACTATCAAGTATTAACAAACATATTTCTGTTGTCTTAGGTATTCTTTACCCATATTCCATAACCACATAAATATATATCTATAGGAGGATGACAAAATAATCTACTTCCATTTTGGTTAAATTTACCCCACATAATTTAAATTAATCAAAAATCATTAATAATGAAGAAAAAATATGTTAAAGAAACTTAAAATGCATTTTTGAATATCAATGTTATTTTTTGCTGATTCCAGCAAAAGGAGCTTTAACTTATGTGGTGTGGGTTTGGAAAATCAAGCGTGAATGTTGCTGTTGTCTGTTTAGTAACGGCGAGTGTAGCGATCGCAGACACAGCGATTGTATTTGCTCAAAGGTCTTATACCCCACAGCAATTTCGTGCTGTACTGCGGGGACTGGGTTATAAGGTTCCGACATCAAGTACACCTCTAACGGATGCGGAAACTAAAAAGGCAATCCAGGATTTTCAGAAGGGTTATAGGCTAAAACCAATTGATGGAATAGCAGGGCCAACAACCCAAAACTATGCAGCGAACATAATGCAAATTCTACAGTCTAACCTGAATCTGGTTGTTAAGCCTAATCCTTCCCTACCTCGCAATCAATATTATGGTCCCCAAACAGAAGCGGCGGTGAGGCAGTTTCAGAAGAAATTCCAGCTGCAAGAAACAGGAATTGCCAATCTAGAAGTGCGACAGAGGCTTGATCAAGAAGCAAAGAGGATTTTGAAAAAGCCAGCATCAGCACCAGCGACAACCACGCCATCACCAACAGCAACTCCTACGGCTACACCATCACCAACAGCAACTCCTACAGCTACGCCATCGCCAACAGCAACTCCTACGGCTACACCATCACCAACAGCAACTCCTACGACAGTCCCATCCCCAACAGCAACTCCTACACCAACACCTTGATAGTAGTTAGTTTGTGGTTCATAGATAATGGTTAATGGTTCATGCCTATTAACCATTAACCATTAACCATTAACGATTAACCACTACATCATTTGATTTGCATTTGGTTCTTCTAATGGTCTACCTTTGGGAACCGGCAGTAGTGGGCGACGGTCATCGTAAGGCATGGGGATGTACTGCACCGTTGGGCGTCCGCCTTGTGGTTGCGGATACAACTCCATCAGGTCGTAAACAATTCGGGGCAGTCCAACTGTTACGGGCAGCCCCATTTCTGTTGCTTCCTCAACCGTGATGGGATAGTCGTGAGTTACACGTCCTGTTGTCAGGGCTTCGACGATGGTTTCGATATTTTCCGGCTTAACTTTTTGTTTGGGCATACAGTCTTTCAGCAAAGTCCGGACAAAACGCTGTACCTGCTGAATAGCTTTGCGTGATAAATCTGCCATAATCAGCGTTTGGTCATCAACTTCGCCGATTGGTTTATCTTCCACAACTTTAATAATACTTGCCGCTGGGAAATTACCAAGTTGAGGATCCACAGGTCCCAGAACAGCGTTAGCATCCATAATAATTTCATCAGCAGCAAGGGCAAGCATAGTGCCGCCACTCATAGCGTAGTGAGGTACAAACACTGTAACTTTAGAGGGATGGCGAATTAATGCCCTAGCAATTTGTTCTGTTGCTAAGACCAAACCACCAGGAGTGTGCAAAATTAAGTCAATTGGGATATCGGGCGGAGTGAGGCGAATTGCCCGCAGAATTTGTTCTGAATCTTCAATAGTAATGTAGCGTGATAAAGGAATTCCCAGTAAACTAATAGATTCTTGACGGTGAATAAGCAAAATCACCCTACTTTTGCGTTGCTGCTGGAATTCCTGAAGGGCACGGAAGCGCCGATACTCAACCTGACGTTTTTGCCAAATAGGTTGCAGGGAAGAGAGGAGGAGGAATATCCAAAATAAATCACCGATGCCGAAGCCCATAGGATTGGTTGTTGAAAAAAACAGTTGCCGTCATTATTCTTACAACTTTTGGAAATTTATAAGTCTATCTGAAGAAGCAAAAGAGGAAGGGGGAGACTCTTAAGGTGAGGGGGAGAGAGCTTGAATACTGTTGACGAATCCAATGTAGGTGGTGTTATGCCCTACATATCCAGAATTTTGGTGGGCACTGCCCACCCTACTACTACTACTACTACTACTCTTACCGAGTCGGTTAAAAACCGACTTTAGCTTTAAGCCCGAAATTTATTTCAGGGCTTATTTGAACCTTTAGTAAGAAAATTTTCCCAAAATTTTCATTTAGAGAGAAGATAATTATCTTCCAGCGTCTTTTTTTCCAATAAAAGACGCCTAAAATTAATAAATAAAACCTTAAAGAATTATTTTGTTTTATTTTTAAAATACACAAATTACCTGAATGGCTTTGCCTTCGGTGAATGTGTTAAACTGCCTGGAAGTCTTGCAACTCAGGCATTAGTCATTAGTCATTAGTCCAAAGTTTTTTAACTGTAGACTATTGACTATTGACTACTGTGGTTTGTCGGACTGCTGGGGAGAAGTTGGACATTCAAACTTATAGCCTACACCACGTACAGTCTGAATTAATGCTGGCTGGCTGGCATCGGCTTCAATCTTTTTGCGAATTTGACCGATGTGTACATCTACAACTCGTTGGTCGCCTACGTATTCATAGTCCCACACCTCCTGGATTAGTTCAGCTCTTCGCCAAACTCGACCTGGATGACTAGCTAAGAAATGTAACAAGTCAAATTCCAGAGCTGTTAAGGGTACTGGCTGATTGTTTAGTGATACTTCCCGTCGCACGGGATCTATCATCAGCTTTTCAAATACAAGGCGTTTCTGTTCTGCCGTGGTTACAACTCGCTGACGCCGCAAAATAGCTGCCACTCTAACTTCTAGTTCTCCCAAACCGAATGGCTTGGTGAGGTAGTCATCAGCACCTTTAGAAAAGCCGCGAATCTTGTCAGCTTCATCTGCACGGCTAGTTAACATGAGAACAAAAACACCATTACGGCTTTGCATCTCTTGGCAGAGATTAAATCCGATTACATCTGGTAAATTTACATCTAAAACAACTAGATCCGGATTAAATTGCTCGAACAGAGCCAAGGCAGTCTTACCATCTTCGGCAGCCTCTACCTGATAGTTCTGCTTCATCAAAAAGCGTTGGATTAAATTCCGAACCGCAGGGTCGTCATCAACTACAAGAATCTTGGCAGGAGCCATGACCATCACTTTGCACAAAATTTATAGGATAATAGCGTGGATTGCGTTAAAAGCGCAGTTTCCACAGGGAGAGGAAAATAAGAATCTACAAGGTTAACACACAAAATTCCTGATTATTCAAATACTAGTTTAATCAGGATTATTGGCAATCAGAGCGCAAATATTCTCATAATGCCATTTTGAAACTAATGTCTCCGGCTGGTAATTGTTAACCTTGTGTCTGGCAGATGCTCTGAACTTTAGCCGAAGCGAGATAATTAAGTAAACTAGGACACTATCTGATCCCAGTTACTTAGTAATTTCAACGTTCTCATTTTAAATCTATAATGCAGTTTTGTGACACAAGGCAATAGTACGGCTTATTTATTAAAACTTGATCAAGGTACAGTCAATTGCCAAATCGGAAACAGAAAAGGTATTTTTTTCATAAAAAATCCCTTTTAGGTATTTTTAACTTAAATTCTAGAGTAAAGCTCTAAATTGTGAACGACATGAGGGGATACACGGAGTTATGGCCATATGTTAAAGTTACTATAGTTAAAATTACCAGGTCGATTCAGCCATAGCCATCGTGCTACTATCCAGATAGGAATATAAATCGACCAAAAAATTTGGTTTTAACCAAAGATAAAAGCTAAAATTATTTTTTTTGTAAAAATAGACTGCTGGCGACTAAGGCTAAAATAATTAACTCCCATGAGCGAGCAAAATCCCTACGAAAAACTTGGGGTATCAGAAGAAGCTACCTTTGATGAAATTCAGGATGTTCGCAATCGTCTCGTACAACAATACAGTGGCGATGCCAAACGCCTGGAAATAATTGAAGCTGCTTACGACGCGATTTTAATGGATCGCTTGCGGTTGCGCCAAGAAGGTAAAATTAAAGTCCCTGAACGCATTCGCTTTCCAGAACGTCTCGTACAAGCACTTCCGAAAGAAACTCCCACCCCTCAAAAGCAGTCACCAGCATGGCTACAACGAATGCTGGATAAACCAATGTTGGTGGATGTGCTATTACCCGGCGCTTGGTATTTGGGTTTGAGTTCTATCGGTGTGTTTTACCCAGCTGGGGGCGATCAGGTTTTACAGTTAGTATTGGTGATAGGGGTAGGTATCAGTGTTTACTTTCTCAATCGTAAGGAAGGTAAATTTGGTCGTGCAGTTTTATTCACCCTTGTCGGTTTAATCACAGGCTTAATCGCTGGAGGATTGGTTGCTAATTGGGTGACTCCGCAAATTCAACAAGTTATTAGTCTGACACCGAATCAGTTTTCAACGGTGGTGACATTTATATTGTTGTGGTTGATTAACTGTTTTCTGCGTTGAAGGGGTTAGGGGTTAGGGGTTAGGGGCTAGGGGCTAGGGATTAGGGATTAGAAAATAATAAAATAAGATGATAATTTTACTTAGCCTTAAGTCCCTTATCTTCTTCCCATAATCTCTAGCCCCTAGTCCAAGCGCCCAAGCGCCCCTAGTCCAAGCGCCCAAGCGCCCCTAGTCCCTAGCCTCTAACTGGTTGCAGCGCTTGTTCTAGGACAAAATTAACAGCTTCGCTAAAATCTTTCACGATAAAGTCGGGTTGGTAAAATGCCAATTGCGCGCGATCGCGAATTCCACACTCAAGAGCAATTGATTTAATTCCGTGTTTTTTGGCAGCAGTAATATCGGCTTCTGTATCCCCTACCATCCATGTGTCGCTGGCGGATGGTAGTTCTTTTAATGCTCGTGCCATTAGTAGTGGTTTATCATCAATATCACGAGTTTTTACGTAATCATTCGCCAAACAGTAACAGCGATTTTCTGGAAAAAATCTAGCCAAATCGTGCTGTTTAAAGGCATAATCTAATTCCCAAGCCCGGCGCATGGTCATCACTGCTAAATCAAAGCCAGCTTGTTGAATTTTTAACAAAGCACTTACAGCACCCGGAGCAAGGCGATCATACTGGAAATAAGGTTCTGTATGTACCGTTTGCTTGCGTAACTTGGTAAATTCTTGAGCTTGTGTTTCATCCAGTCCAGAAATTATACCGATTTGTTTTTCCGGTACGCGCGATCGCTTCATTTGCCAAAATTCAGCTTTAGACAGTTCTCGCACTTTTTGGTCTGGATATCGAGTTTTCTCTAAGCAAAGTTGATAAACACGGTAATACCGTTCGGAAACATCTATAATTGGACCGTCAAAATCTGTAATAAGTCTTAACATTATTTTTTAAAATGTAATTTTTAATTACAGATTAGCTCAAATATTACCGTGTTAGAGTTTTGAATATTTGATAGGTGAATTTTGGATAACTAATCAAAGAGTAGGGAGTAGGGAGTAGGGAGTAGGGAGTAGGGATTAGGGGCGCTTGGGCTAGGGATAGCCCCAGGTTTTAACTTGGGGAGGGAGTAGGGATTAGGTGTGGGGATTTAAGAATTGTTTTACACTAGCCCTAACTCCTAACTCCTAGTACTTCATCACACAAGCTTTGTGGGGTTCGTAGTCAGCGCTTTAGCGCTAAAGCGCCTACTACGAACCATATCAACTCATTAAAGTTGCGTACTAGTCCCTAACCCCTAGCCCAAGCGCCCCTAGTCCCTAGTCCCTAGTCCCTAGAAGGCTACCACGTTTGATTTGTTCTCTTTCTATCGCTTCAAATAGGGCGCGAAAATTGCCTTCACCAAAACCTTGAGCTTGAAAGCGGCGCTCTATAAACTCAAAGAAAAAAGTTGGCTGTCCAAAGATGGGTTGGGTGAAAATTTGCAATAGTAGGGGCGAACCACCGTTCGCCTCTACAGAAGTATTTTCATTCCAATCCACCAAAATTTCTTGTTGAGCGATCGCATCGAGTTCTTCGGGAGAGAGGGGAAATTCTGGGCGCTGTTTTAGCTGGGAGTAGTAACTTTTGGGGACTGGGAGTAAGGATAAACCCCAAGCGCGAAATTGAGCGATCGCACTGACAAGATTGTTAGTTCGTAAAGCGATATGTTGAATTCCCGCTCCTCGGTTTACATTCAGAAACTCCTGAATTTGGGAATTAGGAGTGGCTGGTTCATTAATAGGCAATTGTACATTGCCATTGCGGGAAATCATTACTTGACTGTGTAAAGCTGAGCGATCTGTTTGAATTTTAAACGTCTGCTGGGGTTGAAAATCAAGAACTTTCTCGTACCAACTTACCGCACGCTCTAAATCACCTACTGCTACGTTAAGTACGATGTGGTCTATTGCAGTGAAGTAAGAGGAGGGGGAGAGGGGGGGAGTAGAGGAAATTTCCCCTTGTCCCCCACTCCCCTTATCTGTTCTTTCTATCAATGTATGCATTAGGGAACCCCAACCAGCAATTTTGCCCCACTTGATGTATTCTTCACCGTGTTGATATTGCTGGATGGGTTGCAGGACTTTTGCACCGTGCGTTTGAGCATGAGCGATCGCTGCTTCTACATCTTCGACAGTAAAGGTAATATCTGCTACACCAGGCGGATGAAGACGCAGAAATTCAGCCACTGGGCTTGTGGGTAAAAGTGGTGACGACAGCAAAAAGTAGATTGAGCCACTTTTTACCACCTCAGTGCAGGTATGAAAAGATTCATCTTTGCCAAGGAGGGTTGGGAAGACAGAATTGCTTACCGCTTGAAAACCAAGATGGCTAATAAACCAGTCACGCCAAGCTTTGGCATTTTCCACATAGAAGTGAATGCGATCAATTTTCATAAATTCTGAAAATCCAGCACAACAGCTTATCTGTCTCGTTATTTTGCCTTTTTTGTGAATTTTTCAGGTCATTCCTAAGCAAGAATCTAGAGTTGACGACAAAAGTTAGGAGGCGCGGTAGGGGCGCAAATGCACACGGCCTAAAGGAGTAAGGCTCTTTAAAATCCTTATACAGAGCGATAAATCGCTCACTACAAACAAAGTTTTCATCCTATATTTAATTATGTCCATAGCAATCCTAAATAATTCGTGAGAAATTTGGAAAGAATTGAGCGAATATAATTCGCTACTCACAAACCAAGTCCAGATGGTGCGGGGACTTTATAAAATAACCTGCGCAGGCAGGTTTTGTTTGTGTAGTCGCGATTTATAATCGCCAGGGTTGAATAAAATTTTACTTTTAAATTTGCTTGCAAATCTACGTGTTTTCTCGCAATTCAATTCGGATTGCTATAGGAATCCGGTTTGATTATTGAAAAAAATCCGTACACTTTAAGCTTAAGTGTAGGGTGGGCATTGCCCACCATATCCGGGTTTTGGTGGGCATTGCCACCCTACGTATATTTCAAAAATCAAATAGGAGTCCTATATATCTACTTATCTACTTTTGAATTCAGCGTAAAGCTACTTCCCATCCTTTTTTGGTTTGTTTGATGTCAAAAGAGCTACACGATTGCAAAAATTTAATAAAATTACCGCTGATCTGCAAACATTTCATTTGGTCAGTAATTGATTTACCATATTGCTGAATAAACTTGCTACTTAAAATTCCTACATTAATGTAACTTTGAGGAGATTTAATAGTTAAAGTATTGATAATACTCTTTAGCGCTTGTTCTAATTCTGCTTTGGAATTAATAGAAGATATTGAATCAGATGTAGTGCTACCTGATTTTACTTCGTCAACGCTATCTACTTCCTGATTTGAATTGATTTCAAATAAGGTTACATATATTTCCGATTTATCGTCAATTTGATGAATAACAAATTCAGCAGGATAATTAATAAAAATATCTTTGATTTTTTTACCAGGCAAATGTTTAGATACAACTTCACTAATAGGTAATTGATATTTATTTATAAAATTTTGTGAGATTTTAGCTAGTTTAACCCAATAATTTTTAGTTTGTTTTTGTTCGGCTTTGATTAATCCTTTTAGTTGATTGATAAATTGTTCAAGTGATGGTAATTCTGATGAATCAGTAAGAAGATGATTAATACTTTTCCCCGTAGAGGTATTCAATACCTTGATATTTTCTCCCTGCTTGCTAACACGATATACTGTTAAACCATTCTGCTGAAGATGGTTGCAAAGATTTGTCATTACATGATCCGACGAACAAACTAAAACTTCTTTGGCTTTTGGGTAACGTTCATGAATTGACGAACCAAAGGCTATCATTTTACCATCAGCATTGTCTCTACCAGGAGGAACATGAATTAATTCATAACCACGTCCATGAAATTCAATATCCAATTTACCCATACTCCGCCAATTAGCAAAGGCAATTTTTACTTGAAGAGGACAAGCGCAAACTGTTGTTAAAAATTTTTCTGTTTCTACGTTAATTTGTAAGTTTTCTGCATCTAAAAGTAAAATGGCTATGCCTATGTTATTTAAATATTCGGCTTTAGCAACAGGTATAGTTTGCTCAGATAATTCTACATCTTGGCAACTAACTGAACCATTTAATTCAGGTTTCACAGGATGTAATTGACGAATGGTGTCTAGTAAGCTCACTAATACAGGTGAATCTATTGATTCAGGAATCAACAGTGCTTTTAGAAACCTTTGCAACACCTGAAGCAATGCACTCTGGTCTTGAGTTTGACTAAGTACTTCTGTTAATTTTGCCCTTAACGCTAATTGATTGCGATCGCTACGCCAAGCTACATTTTTATACTTCTCCAGCAATAATTCCGGCTGCTGGTCTTGAATGGTAATAATGGCTTGACAAACATAGTAGGCTATTTTGTTGACGAGGGCAGAATCATAGTTACTCAGCGAACTATTATCAGTGAGCATAATTTACACATAAAAGTAAGGCATCCTGGCTTCACGTTATCAAAGCCAGGATTTTACCTACTTTATATCTAAAAAAGAAACTGCTACACATCCGTATAACTGCTTAGATAATTCCGTATTAATGTGGTAGCACTTAATATAATTTTATTCTTTTGCTGAGTGGGGAGTAGGGAGTGGGGAGTGGGGAGTGGGGAAAGCTTATTTTCATTTTTGTTCTGGTGTACGCAGTTCATGATGGTTATTAGAAATTTTGGTCGCATCTTTGGAGAAAAACTCTTGTAACTGAGTTTGCAGCCAGTTTTCAAACAGTTCATCAAGCAGTCTTTGCTGCATTGCTTCATCTAACTGAGCCGGAAGCGATTTCTCCAACCGTACAATTACGAACCATTCTCCTAGGCGCGTTGGCGGTAAAAGCTGACCTGGCTGACTTGCTATAAGGAGATTTGCCAAAATCGGATGGGGAACTGTCAATTCTACTGGACCAAGCAAACCACCTGTGTAAGCTTCGGAACCTTGAGAATGGATGCTAGCAAGTTCGCTAAATGATTGTTCTCCTTCTTGAATACGGAAGTAAAGCTCTTGAGCAATACCAATATTGTTGACTCTAATCAGAGAATAAACTACCCGATCCAACTTTGGCTTGCGTTGGATAAAGTAAGAATCGAGTTTATTTTTCCAAGTGTTGCGCTTGAAACGTTCCAGTTTGATTTGACGCGTAATCAAATAATCCAGTTGTTTGCGGGTCAACTCACGTTCTGTTAACCATGCGTCCAATTCTCCATCCGAAACCAACTGATATTTTTGGTAAAACTGCTTATATGCTTGGAGCGTTTCTTCTGATGTCAGGGTAATATTAGCGATCGCTTCTTCAATAATTATCTCTCGTACCAACTGCGGCAATATTCCATACTGTTTCAATAAGGGAAAAATTTCACCATCAGTAATTTTATCTAAACGTGTAGCGGCTTGTTGCCAAACCTCGCTGATTTGTTCAAGTGCGGTCATAAAAAGCAGTCCAAACAATACAATCAAGTGCAAAATAACTCACGCAAAGGCGCAGAGGCGCAAAGAGTTTCTTCGCGTCTTTGCGGCTTTGCGTGAGATTTAAAAGAAATTATGTTTTTAAATTAGACCACGGTTGCTGTACTCAGTTGCACCCACTTCAATGTTGCTAGCAGGTCATCACCCGCGCTGATAAGAGTATTATAGCCACTGATACTGAAGGTTAAATCTGTGCTATCGGATAGACTACTGCCACGATTAATCTGGTCATTGGATGAGAAGCCGTAGATAGTTACAGCACCAGTGCCAGTATTTAAGGTGAAGCGGTCAGTACCACTACCGGCATAAACAGTATCGTTGCCAACACCCGCAGAGATTTTGTTGTTACCTTCACCAGCATAAATTAAATCATCGCCTGCACCTGTGGAGATAATATCATTGCCTGCACCGGTATAGATGGTATCATTACCATTTCCAGTCAAGATGCGGTTTTTACCTTCACCTGCCACAATGGTGTTATTACCGTTACCTAGGTTAAAGGTGTCATCACCTGCACCAGCATAGGCAATATCATTACCAGCGCCAGCCGTGAGAATATTGTTACCCTCATCGCCATAAAGAATGTTGTTGCCTTCACCGGCGTAGATTTCATTACCATACAAAGTGTCGTCACTGTCTGCACCTTTAGGAGCTAGTTTCAATGGTTCTTCTAGCTCCAGTAAAATAATTTCGTTATTATCAATGTCGGGTGGTCGTCCTACCGAAAAGGGATAATTATTGTCGTTGGCAACTAGGATGGTGTTTTCATCCATTACCAAAACATTTTCTATGGTTTGGAAGGGGAAGGTAAACTTATTGTTGCCATCTTGATTCAAGTCATTTGGATCTTGAATATTTAATAAATCTACAACTTCCTCTTTAGCAACAAAGCCGTTTGCATCTTTTTGGGAAAGGTCTATTTTGTAAATCTTCTTGAATTTCGCGTCAGCACCTTCGTTATTGTCTCTTTCGATAACCAAATACTCATTTTTATTGATAACGGTGAGGTCGCCAATAGCATGACTGGGATCTTCTAATTGGTAGAAACCAGCCAGTCCTTTGTATTCTTCTGCGATGAGGTCATAATTATAAATTCGTAGCGCACCTTCTGGATCACCAACTACTGTACCTTCGAGTAAGGGATACAAGGTGGTTTGATCGGGAGTAATAGCCATACCTTCAAACCCTCGAGAACGTGCCAAGTTAGACACGGTAGGTTCACCCACAAATTGATCGCGCACTAAGTCGCCTGTGGCGGGAAAGTCGGTAAAGTAGCCGTCAACCCCTAGTTTGATAAATTGTTCGTACTCGTTTTTTGGATCGCCGTTGTAGTCTTGTGCGAGGAAAACGCTTTCATTGCGGAAGGTGTAGGGATGCACGAGTAAACCAGCGGTATGGGCATCTTTAACTAAGGTTGTGGGAGTGGTTGTGGTTTTATCAGCATCGTTGACTACACCATCACCATTTACATCATCATCTTTACCGTCACCATTGGCATCAATTCCCTTCACTGGTACAATCAAACGTTTGTTAGGACCAATACCCTCTGCGTAAGTAGCAATTTCCGCTAGTTCGCTTGAGGTTGTCAGGTCGCCATAGGTACGATTGTCGCCGCTAACAACAAAATCATAGGGCTTTTCGGTTTCTCCGCCCAATAGTTGTACTAGTGGAATGTCAACCCCTGCTTGCGGCATAAAAGTATCATTCAGTTCCCGCAAGTTGCCTACTTCAAAAGACTGGATAAATATTCGCTCTGGATCAGTAAAATCTTCAGCAACTAAGGTGTCAATTAGTTCTTGACCCAGATTGATGTTAATTGGTGTACCATCTAAGCGTTTGCCTTCAGAAGCAAAGTAGGTAGGATGCTTAGTTTCCGGATAAATACCGATTTTACGTCCGGTTTCTTCCTCAACCTGCTTCACCAAGTCAATGATTTCTGTCAGGGTGGGAATCTTCAGCTTATCTTTGTTATATTCGGTTCCGCGTAATTCGGGTAAGCGTTCAATGGCATTTAAACTTTTTAGTTCTGCTAAGGTAAAATCCTCGGTGAACCAACCCCGGATGGTACGACCATCAATAATTTTGGTGGTTAAACGGTCGGCGAACTCTGGACGCTGATAAACGTCAGTGCTGGTGTCGGTGGTGTTGAGGGTACCATCTGGGTTGAGGATGGCGAGGGCGTTTTCGTGACGCGCTACCAAAATCCCATCTTTTGTGGGTACTAAGTCCGGTTCGATAAAGTCCGCGCCTTGAGCGATCGCTAATTTATAAGCTTCTAAAGTATGTTCCGGACGTTCACCGCTAGCACCCCGATGACCGATGACAATGGGAGCATCTCCATCTAGTGTGGCAAATTCGGTTGTTTTTAGTACTTCTGGGTTGTCGGGCGATCGCACAAACGGGGCAGTAATTTGGTCACGTACTAAATCACCCGTACTAGGAAAGTCGGTAAAATAACCATCGACACCTAAGTTGATAAATTGCTCGAATTCCTTTTCTGGATTACCGTTGTAGTCTGATGCCAGGTAACGGTCTTCATTACGAAAGGTATAAGGATGTACCAGCAATCCTGCATTGTGGGCATCTTTTACCAAGTCAGTAGGTTCTGTGAGAACTTTGTCAGCATCATTAATTGTTCCATCTTTGTTAAGGTCGTCTGGCTGACCATCACCATTTTCATCGACCGCCTTCACTGAAACAATCATCCGCTTCCAAGGGCCGATACCATCAGCGTAGGTGGCAATTTCCTGCAAACCTTCCGGCGTACGTAAATCTGCGTAGGTGCGAGAATCACCTTTAACAATTAAATCGTAGGGTTGCTTCTCAATCAGCGAACCATCAGGATTAACATCAGTAGCATCTAATAACTGAATTAGAGGAATATCTGTTTTTTGATTCAGTTCCTTCAGGTTACTGGTTTCAAAAGATTGGATGAATATTCGGTTGGGGTCGGTGAAATTAGTTTTTTGTAGTGTTTCTAACAGTGGTTCTTCTAACGACAGTCCGATTGAATCGTGATAAGTTGGATGCTTGGTTTCTGGATAAATGCCAATTTTACGACCGGTGTCTGCTTCTACCTGCTTAACCAGGTTAATAACTTCTTCAAAAGTAGGAATTTCATACAAATTGTTAAAAACTTGCGGACGGAAATCTTGGGGCATTTTTGCCCGTAGAGTTTTAATTTCTGCCAGGGTAAAATCTTCGGCAAAGAAACCTTCCTCAGCAACCCCATCGATAATTTTTGTTGTGCGGCGATCGCGAAATTCTGGGCGGTCTGCTACATCGGTGGTGTTAATCATGTTCGGTTCGTGCCGAGCAATTAATATACCATCCTTAGTAGAAACTAGGTCGGGTTCAATGAAATCCGCGCCTTGCTCAATTGCCAGCATGTAAGCTCCCAGAGTGTGTTCTGGCAATTCACCGCTAGCGCCTCGGTGTCCAATTACGATGGGTGGTTTTCCTCCCAAGGTCTGTAGAGACGCGAAATTTCGCGTCTCTACATTAGGAGTGGGGATGGGAGCATCTAATAGTTTACCTGTGGCGTCGAAGTGTAGCAGGTAAGGGCCAAATTCATCACCAACCCAGATAGTACCATCTGAGGCGAAAACAAAGGACTCGACATCAAAATCTGCACCAGTTAACAAGCGATCGCTTGTGTTTTCATTAACAATCTCAAAAGGAATTTTGTTATCGGGGTCAGACAGTTGGATAAAATCTAAAATCTCAACTTTGCCATCATTTCCAGCTTCTACGCCTCGGAAACTGGGGTTAAGGCGATAGAGGCGCAACAGGAAATCAGCACTGTTATTTTTTGCCCCAAAACCATTATCAGAAAGGAACCAAAAGGAATTATCGTCCCTCTTCTGTACGCCACTAAACCCTTGCACTGGCTGTCCCGGAAAAGGAGTTTTTCGTCCATTGGTGTTACCGGTAATGTCATTTCCAGATGGGGGACCTTCAGCAAAAGTATCTGCTGGGAGGTAAGCAAAGCCTTTGAGTGTTACTTTTTTCATGGTTCTGTTGTTGGTATTGCGGCCCGAAAGTTGTTTGAGTTGCGAACACCACGCTAATGCCACATTGAAAATGTGCAAATAGCACATTTGCATCTAATTTTTCATGTTTAGGTTAAAAAGAGAGAATGAAAAGATTAAGGTGAGTATTTATCTATAGATGAATGGTATAGCAGTTCTGACTAAGTACAGCTTTGCATAAGTTCGTAGCGTTTTTAAACGCAGAGGGGAGGCAGCGCGTTGCGGGGGTTTCCCCCGTTGTAGCGACTGCCGTCACGCAGAGTTTAACGCAGAGGGACGCAGAGTTTTTCTGAATTTAATTCGTTACGAATTTGTGCAATATTGTAAATACAGTTTTCCAAATTAATAATTAAAAAAATCTGGTAAAGTGTAATAAAAAATGACATACTCCTGTAAAATTGTAAGGAGAATGTCAAAAATCGTTGTTGGGTAAAAATAAAAGATTGGGGATGTTAAACTTCAAAGATAATGTTGAAGTTGGAAGAGATGAGAACATCTCAAGTCTTTAGGGTGAGGAGCTAGTTTAAGTGTTAATAATTGGTAAGATGCTGGGAAGAGGATAGACTTTTTGTCTTGTGAAGATGCACTTGATAAATAATTGATGAGAGCAAATTTGATGCTTTTTTACTAGTGTATACTGCGCCAGTTAGCCAAATGTTTTCTATTGAATAAGTCTGGTGAACAAGGCGCTTCTACACTGTATTGCACCTTAACCGAAACGTCCGGAAATGTAATCGCGGGTACGTTCATCAAGGGCGTTGCTAAAGATTTGAGTTGTTGCCCCAAATTCAACCATCTGACCGATACGACTTTCATCGGTGTTGAAGAAAGCTGTAAAATCAGAAACACGAGCGGCTTGCTGCATGTTATGGGTAACAATAGCAATTGTCAATTCTCCACGCAAACTATGAATTAATTCTTCAATTTTCGTTGTTGCGATGGGGTCAAGGGCTGAACAAGGTTCATCCATTAAGAGAACTTTTGGTTTAACTGCTAATGCACGGGCGATACAGAGTCGCTGTTGTTGACCGCCGGAAAGTCCTAAAGCTGATTTATGCAGCTTATCTTTGACTTCATCCCATAAAGCAGCGCCTTTGATAGCAGATTCAACAATATTGTCTAATTCTGCTTTTGGACGCCATCCGGCAATTCTTACCCCATATACCACATTGTCATAAATGCTCATGGGAAAAAGATTTGGCTTTTGGAATACCATGCCAATTTGGCGGCGGAGTCGATTTAAGTTTACGCGACGGTCATAAATATTTTGACCGAAAAAGTCTACTCTTCCTTCAATTCGTACTTCGCCTTCTAATTCGGCAATCCGATTCAGGGATTTAATGAAAGTAGATTTACCACAACCACTAGGACCAATAATTGCGGTGACATGGTTTTGGTAAATATCCATAGACACTCCTTCAAGTGCTTTGGTATTACCGTAGAAAAAGCTAAGGCTTTTGACTTTGATGGCTGGAATTAACTTATTCATATTTGCCAAAGGTGTGCAACAAAAATAAACATCCTTGCGGGATTTTTACTTGTTTCTTCTCTTGTTAGTAACTAGGCGAGAGAGAAGACTAATAATCAAAACTAGAGAAAGTAAGATGATGGAAGCTGTCCAGATGAGTTGATTTTTCTCTGGTGACGGGTCGTTGTAGAGGTTAAAAATTAATACCGATAACGACGCGGTTGGACTAAATAAATCCTGCGACCAATCTAGACTAAATAATGCAGTAAAAAGCAGGGGTGCTGTTTCACCTGTGGCACGGGCTACAGCTAATAAAATACCTGTAGTGATTCCCGGTACAGCAGCAGAAACTACAATACGAAAAGTAGTTTGGAAGCGAGTTCCTCCTAATGCTGCTGAGGCTAAACGTTGATGAACGGGAATCAATTTTAATGCTTCTTCTGTTGTAAGTACGACAACAGGTAGCATGATTACCGCTAAAGCAAAACCACCTGCAAATGCACTAAATCCTTTAGTCAATAGAACTATCACACCATAAGCAAATACACCCACAACAATCGAAGGAACCCCAGTAAGAATGGTGTTGATAAAGCGGACAAAACTTGCAATTTTAGTTCCCTGACCAAATTCTGCCAGAAATATTCCTGTAATCAACCCTACAGGGATACTAATTAGCGAAGCAATTATTACCATTACGAAAGTGCCAACAATTGCATTCGCAAACCCGTTATCAATTACTGATGTAAAGAACATTCCCGGTCTGAGTCCGGATGTTCCTCGAAGGAGAATTTCCCATAAAACTGACAGCAAAGGAATTAATGCTAAACCCGTAAAAGCGAGAGCGATCGCTGTCATTCCGTTATTAAATAACAGCCGCCCTATGGGTAAAGGATTCAATAATTCCGCTGCGGAATAATCTTCGATTCTAGTATTGTCTGAACTACTACTCATATCCTTAGCGCCTTCCCATTTAACAATTCTTTCTTGGTGTCTTTAAGGTTATTTAGGGTGTTTATTTCTTCTTCGCACCAAGCACTTGTACTAACAACACAGCGCCAATATTCACAGCCAGAGTCAAAGCAAACAAAATCAAAGCCAAATATGTAAGAGAACCAACGTGTAAAGCATTTTCAGCTTCTGCAAATTCGTTAGCTAATACCGCAGGAATTGAATAAGCTGGGTCGAGTAACGAAGCACTAATAAGAGCAGAGTTACCTATGACCATAGTTACAGCCATTGTTTCACCTAAAGCCCTTCCTAATGCCAGCATTGCTGCGCCGACAATTCCAGAAAATCCTGCTGGTAACAACACCCGAAAAATTGTTTCCCAACGAGTACCACCCAAAGCCATAGAAGCACTGCGTAATTCTTTCGGTGTTACTAACAAAACATCACGAGAAATTGCCGCCATTGTCGGCAAAATCATGATGGCGAGAATAATTCCCGCAGTGAACATGTTTTGCCCAGAAGGCGCTTCAGTATTAAATAGCGGTATCCATTTAAAAATTCTAGATAGCCAATTTTCAATCGGTTCAAGAAATGGGATAAAGATAAAAATACCCCACAAACCAATAATGACGCTGGGAATTGCTGCAATTAATTCAACAACAAATGCAATAGTCGAACGTACCCACTCAGGGAAAAAATCTTCACTTGTGACCAAAGCCACCGCTAGCCCTACTGGTAAGGCGAATATAATTGCGATCGCGCTACTAACAAGCGTTCCGTAGATGTAGGGTAAAGCACCAAAAATTTCATTGGGTACATCCCATTCTTGGCTGAACAAAAACCCTAATCCAAACTTAGCGATCGCTGGTTGGGCTTTATCGAAAATTACCCAACTCATCCAGAACAATACAAGGACTGTTAGGGCGGAAAAAGTATAAACTATCCGCGTAAATCCTTGGTCTATCCAGAAGTTTTTTCCGTCGGTGATAGTAATATCGAGATTTGGATCAACTGATTTTGGTTGTTCCGGTTGATAGGCTGGACCAGATGAATTTGCCATTACTCATCAAGAAATTAGACGATTTTCATCATGATAAGTAGGGTGAGCAATGCTCTCCCTACTGTGTGGTACCATTTTGGATTTTGGATTTTAGATTTTGGATTGTAAAAAGCTTAATAGTTGGCTGTTTTACATTCCATTTGTCGCAAATATTTTTCCAAATGGTTTTAGGCTTTGTTAATGCAAAATTAGCAAGTAACTAGCCGTGAAATAAATTTCCGGATGTGTAGAGACGCGAAATTTCGCGTCTGGGACAAACCCATTCAAATGGGTTCATATTTTTACCTAGTTGGTTTTGAGCCGTGAAATAAATTTCCGGCTTAAAGCTTAAACCCATTCAAATGGGTTCATATTTTTATCCAGTCGGTTTTAAACCGACTTTAGCTTTAAGCCCGAATTTTAATTCCGGGCAAACTGGTATCTTGCATCAGTTGCAATTAGCCGTGAAATAAATTTACCGCTATGTAGAGACGCGAAATTTCGCGTCTGGGACAAACCCATTCAAATAGGTTCATATTTTTACCCAGTCGGTTTTAAACCGACTTTAGCTTTAAGCCCGAATTTTAATTCCGGGCAAACTACTTAACAGTGCTATTAACAGTGTTGATTACGTTTTTAGCTGTACCAGAAGGGATAGAAGTATAGTTGAGGTCATCGTTGAACTTTTGACCTTTGGTGAGAATCCACTGAACAAAGTTCTTAACAGCTTGTGCTTTAGCGGGATCTTTGTAGCTCTTGTAAACCATAATCCAGGTCAAACCAACAATAGGATAACCTTTTGCGGGGTCGTTAACAAAAGCGCGGTAGTTGCTGGGGAAGCTTACGGTAGCCAAAGCTGCGTTTGAAGTTTGCAAGGAAGGAGCAACAAATTGTCCTTGCTTGTTTTGCAACTGTGCAGATTTCAGTTTGTTTTTGCTAGCGTATTCGTACTCTACATAACCAATAGAACCAGGAGTACGAGCTACTAAAGATGCTACGCCGGGGTTGCCTTTACCTTTGAGGACGTTAGAAAGAGTCCATTTTGGAGCTTTGTTAGCACCAATTCTACCTTTAAAATAGGAGTTGATAGCGCTTAAATGGTTAGTGAAAATGAAAGTTGTACCGCTACCATCAGCACGAACAACAGCTTTAATAGGTAAGCTAGGTAGTTTTACACCTGGGTTGTCAGCTTTGATTTGAGCGTCATCCCACTTGGTAATTTGACCAGAGAAAATTGCTGGCAATGTCTTGCGAGACAATCTCAAATTATTTACGCCAGGAATATTGTGAACAACAGAAACTGCACCACCAGCGGTAGGTACTAAAATTACTCCTTGCTTAATTTTAGCGATTTCAGCATCGGTCATAGCAGCGTCACTAGCACCAAAGTCAACAGTACCAGCAATTGTTTGATTCACACCACCGCCGCTACCAATTGCTTGATAGTTAATCTTTAAGTTAGGGTAGTCTTTCTTGATTTCACGAGCATATCTTTCATAAAGGGGAGCAGGAAAAGTGGCACCTGCACCATTCAAAGTTACTGGTTTTTGTTGAGCAACTGCTGTAAAAAGTGGTCCCAATGCAACGGCCGCTGTTACAACTGAAGCAGTTACTGCACGATTGAAGACGGTGGTAGAGAAAACCATATAGCCTCTTTTTGAATGACCTATTTCTTGCTGAATTAGCAACATGAAATAAGGTACATCCTTGGTGGTTAAGAAATATTTATATCTCAGTTAAAGGGTTTATAAATATTAATTAATTTATTGTTGAATAAAAGCCATTTTATGATTGGTATACTAGATTGTATTTTGACATATTTTTTTGGCTTAAAAATACATTTTTTCTATGTATAATATTCTTTATGCAAGAATATTTTAAATGTAAATTTAATACTTGTTTGCAATAGTATTAATGCTATAATTGATGGTAAATAGGTATTTTTATAGTAAAAAATAAAGAAGAACAAAGAATAGGTAATACTATTTATTTAACTGTTTGATACTGATAATCCTGCCAAAGTGCCCTTATTCAGGCAGAGTTGTTTTATTCTCGCAAAACGTTGGGGTTGCACAAACCAAGTCCGCCTGGTACTGCAATCCCAGATAGGTTGTGAAAATTTAAACCTCCAGAAACCCGGTTTCTTCGAGAAACCGGGTTTCTCTGTGTTCACAACCTATTTAGGATTGCTGTATAACTACAACTTATGCTGACGTTACGACGGCTTGTGCTGACGTTACGACAACTTATGCTGATGTAACGACAGCTTGTGCTGATGTAACGACAGCTTATGCTGACGTAACGACAGCTTATGCTGATGTAACGACAGCTTGTTGTAAAATTAACTAGCTCAACCTGAACTAGATCCAATACAGAAAGTGCGCGTCAAAGCGATCGCTCATGTCAGAGATTTGTAGTTGAGCGCAAACCTGATGCATAAATGTAGTCCGCCTGGGACTTTAAGTCCCAGGCTTATAGCAGAAGTCCATTAAAATGGACTAAAACCAGAGCTAGGTTTTGAGTAATTTTAGTCACTATTGAATACAAATATTAGTGGTTTACCCGTAAAGGTGTAAGATATCTGTCTGTCTATGTAGGTTGGGGGTGAGAGAAGTAGGAGGATTAGTAAACAACTAACCACTAACCACTATCCACTAACCACTAACCACCAACCACCAACCACCAACAAATAACTAATAATATTTAAAAGAGCGCTTCATAGTTCTTAAATATTAATTCTTTCTTTTTTGAGCAACATGGCAAGAGATTTACGTGGATTTATCACAATTTTGGAACAAAAGGGACAATTACGGCGAATTACAGCGCCAGTTGACCCAGATTTAGAAATTGCGGAGATTTCTAACCGGATGTTGCAAAAAGGCGGTCCGGCGTTACTATTTGAAAATGTCAAGGGTTCCTCTTTCCCGGTGGCGATAAATTTGATGGGAACGGTGGAAAGGATATGCTGGGCGATGAATATGCAGCATCCCCAAGAATTGGAGGAACTGGGGAAGAAGTTGGCGATGCTACAACAACCGAAGCCACCGAAAAAGATTTCTCAGGCGATAGATTTTGGCAAAGTCCTATTTGATGTACTAAAGGCGAAACCAGGACGAGATTTTTTCCCCGCTTGTCAGCAAGTGGTAATTCAAGGCGAAGATTTGGATTTGAGTAAGTTACCATTGATACGCCCTTATCTTGGTGATGCGGGTAGGATTATAACATTGGGACTAGTAATTACCAAGGATTGTGAAACTGGTACGCCTAATGTTGGTGTGTATCGTTTACAACTACAATCTCCAAATACAATGACCGTTCACTGGTTGTCGGTGCGAGGAGGGGCGAGACATTTACGTAAGGCGGCGGAACGTGGGAAGAAATTAGAAATAGCGATCGCCTTGGGTGTAGATCCATTAATTATCATGGCAGCGGCAACGCCAATCCCGGTAGATTTATCAGAATGGCTATTTGCCGGACTTTACGGCGGTTCGGGTGTACAGTTGGCAAAGTGCAAAACTGTAGATTTGGAAGTTCCCGCAGATTCGGAATTTGTTTTGGAAGGGACAATCACACCAGGGGAAGTTTTGCCAGATGGCCCTTTTGGCGACCATATGGGTTATTACGGTGGTGTGGAGGATTCACCGTTAATTCGTTTCCACTGCATGACGCATCGCAAAGACCCAGTTTATTTAACCACATTTAGCGGGCGTCCACCGAAAGAAGAAGCAATGATGGCGATCGCTTTAAATCGCATTTATACTCCCATTTTGCGGCAACAAGTTTCAGAAATTGTCGATTTCTTCTTGCCAATGGAGGCTTTGAGTTACAAAGCGGCAATTATATCTATAGATAAAGCATATCCTGGGCAAGCGCGACGGGCAGCTTTGGCGTTTTGGAGTGCGTTACCGCAGTTTACATACACTAAGTTTGTAATTGTGGTGGATAAGGACATTAATATTAGAGATCCGCGTCAAGTTGTGTGGGCGATCAGTTCAAAAGTTGATCCGACGCGAGATGTTTTTATTCTGCCAAATACGCCTTTTGATAGTTTGGATTTTGCAAGTGAAAAGATTGGTTTGGGTGGAAGGATGGGAATTGATGCTACTACGAAGATTCCGCCGGAAACTGAACATGAATGGGGTGCGGCGTTGGAGTCTGATCCGGAAGTGGCGGCGATGGTTGAAAGGCGTTGGGCGGAGTATGGTTTGGGGGATTTGCAGTTAGGGGAAGTTGATGCGAATTTGTTTGGTTACGATTTGAAGTAGAACCCCACCCCCCTACCCCCTCCCCGCAAGCGAGGAGGGGGAGAATAGAGGAATTCTGGTAAGCGAGGAGGGGGAGAATAGAGGAATTCTGGTAAGCGAGGAGGGGGAGAATAGA
>JBHYDF010000057.1:0-21740 GCA_051861145.1 Nostocaceae cyanobacterium | reverse complement strand
AAGCGAGGAGGGGGAGAATAGAGGAATTCTGGTAAGCGAGGAGGGGGAGAATAGAGGAATTGTGGTAAGTGAGGAGGGGGAGAATAGAGGAATTGTGGTAAGTGAGGAGGGGGAGAATAGAGGAATTGTGGTAAGTGAGGAGGGGGAGGAAAGAGGAATTTGAGATTTTTGGCGGTTGAGTGGGAATACTAAGTTTGGATTCCTTGGAAACTGAAATTAAATTCCTCTAAAAGTATGAATTTGAGAATTAAATTAAGCCTGAATAAAATCAAGCAAGTCTTCAAACTTACACTTTGCATTCTATTTTCATTGATTATTAGTATGACAGGGATTAATATCCCTGGTTTGCCTTTGATGACTAATAGAATAGCTGAGGCTGTTGTAGGCAATCACACATCACCACAATTACTAGCCAAAAATACGGTTAATACTCATAATACTCGGAAAAAAGCTAGGGTTAGTATTGTTTCTGGCAAATCTTTTCTTTCTGGCAATTCTTTTTTATCTGACCTTTCGATTTTCAGAGCTTCTCTTCAATCTCTTTTTGATTTTTCACGTTCTGTTCAAAACACTACTTTTTCTCCCAGTTTTCTATCTAATTTTGCACCTAGTATTAACCTTGTACCTAGTTTGTCTTTAATCGGTAACATTAATTTTTTTGTAGAAGTTAAAGAGATTAATTTAGTACAAATTAATTACGGTAAATATACTCCTACTTATGCCTCTTTAGATTTTTATAAGCAGGGTGTAGAAGCAAAAGATAATTATAATGAAGCAATTAAGTATTTCAACTTAGCATTAAGCAAAAATGGTAATTTTGCAGAAGCGTATGTGAGTCTAGGTAGTGCTTATTCAAAGTTGGGCGATGTTCAAACAGTAAATGAGTATCAACAAAGTTATTTAGGTAATTCTCAAAAAGCAAACGAATTTCGTCAGCAAGCACAAGACTATCAGGAAAGGGCAATTGAAAATTACACCAAAGCTATGCAAGTAGAAACACAACTTAAACAGCTTAATGAAGACAGAAACAGATACGTTGAACCATTACTTGGACGTGCTGCTGTTTACATTAAACTTAAAAAATATCAGGAAGCACTTAATGATTTGAATACTGCTATTGAACGCAATCCAAATCTTTTTAATGGTTATATAGGTCGTGCTGCCATATACACCGAACAGGGAAACCTTCAGAAAGCAATTGCAGATTTGACCGAGTTAATAAAATACCGTAACCCTAACCATCCTCTTGCTTTTTTTAAGCGAGGTTCTATTGAAGGAGAATTGGGAGAATATGAAAAGGCAGTTGCAGATTTTAATAAGCTTATTGATAGTAAAGACAAAGATGCCAGTGAATACTATACGGATGCTTATTACAAACGAGGTATAGCTAACTTAAATCTGGGAGAATATCAAAAGGCTGTTGATGATTTTAGCCAAACGATTAAGCGTGATTCAAACTATGTTGAAGCCTACTATAATCAAGGAGTTGCCTTGGCTATTTTAGGAAAATATCCAGAAGCAACTAAGAATTGTAACCAAGCACTTAAACTTAATCCTGAATTTGCTGAAGTTAGTAACCCATCATGTCTTGCTCGCCTTAACCTTAATCATACAGACAATAATTTGGCTGCTGTTCGTTCAGTGGCTATCAGTCCTGATGGAACAACTTTTGCTATTGGTAGTGAAGACAACACGATTAAATTATGGAACTTTAGTACAGGAGAAGAGATAAAAACATTTTCTGGACATTCAGGATGGGTTCGTGCTGTTAATTTTAGTCCTGATGGTCAAACTCTTGGCAGTGCTAGTGATGATAAAACAATTAAATTGTGGAATGTCAAGACAGGAAAAGAAATCCTGACTCTCTCAGGACATTCAGAACCGCTTACTTCTTTAGTGTTCACTTTAGATGGACAAATTCTTGCTAGTGGGAGTGATGATAAAACCATTAAATTATGGAACGTCAAAACAGGAAAAGAAATTTGCACCCTCTCTGGGCATTCAGGCTATATTCAGTCTCTCGCTTTTAGTCCTGATGGAAAAACTCTTGTCAGTGGAAGTTACGACAAAACTATTAGATTATGGGACTGGAAAACAGGAGATAAAAATCGTACTTTAGAAGGACATGAAAAGGAGATTCGTGCTGTTGCTTTAAGTCCAGATGGTCAAACTTTAGCTAGTGGTAGTGTAGATGGCACAGTTATACTTTGGAACTGGCAAAATGGTAAAAAAATCCGCACTCTTAATGGTCATTCTAAGACAGTTACATCAGTAGCTTTTAGCCCAGATGGACAAATGGTTGCTAGTGGAAGTGATGACCAAACTATTAAAATATGGAACTTGCAAACTGGGCAACAAATCATCACACTTTATGGACATTCATCTTATGTGCAGTCAGTCGCCTTCAGTCCAGATAGTAGAACTCTCGTGAGTGGTGGTTACGATCAAACAGTAAAGGTATGGCAATTGTAAATTAAAGCACTGCTTAGAGGCGCGATCGCACTTCCTCTGCCAACACATTAAACGCCCCCTCCTCGCGCGCGGGGAGGGGGTTGGGGGTGGGGTTCTATCTCTGCAACCAACGTACTATCTCTTCCACCACCCCATCAACTGCATTCAACACTTCCTCATTCCGAAACCGCACCACCCGCAACCCCAAACTTTCCAAAAATTCCTGACGGATAGCATCTTCCTCTTGGGTGTAGTCGTGAACCTCTCCATCGACTTCCACAACTAACCGCGCCTCCCCACAATAAAAATCTACAATAAATCTGTCTATTACATGCTGACGACGAAACTTAAAACCTAAAACCTGCTTGTGTCGCAACTTCTGCCAAAGTTTTTCTTCTGCTGGTGTCGGTTCGCACCGCATCTGTCGCGCTATTGGCTTGAGTTTCTCCCACAATTCAGGTGAGGCTTGCCAAGCATGTCTCGGAACCCCACCCCCTAACCCCCTCCCCGCGCGCGGGGAGGGGGAATGAGGATGTGATGAAAAATTTTGTGAGTTGTTTTGTTGAGTCATTGGATGTTCTTGGGTTGGTTGATTGATGTTTATTTATCTTTCCCAACCAGCGAACTCTAATTAGCATTTGCACTATTGAGGTAATTGGAAATAAAACCAAACCAAGCGCGATCGCCCTCTTCCTCCCCCCCCCTCCTCACTTACAAAAACGCAATCGCCCTCTTCCTCCCCCTCCTCGCTTGCGGGGAGGGGGTAGGGGGGTGGGGTTCAATGAAGTACAATTAAAAAAGCTTTACACAAGCTCGATATCTTAATAAAATACCCTGATGAAAAGATGCGCAGAAATATAAATGGACTGGATAACCGTACTGCGATCGCTTCAATCCGACTTTATTCAAAGGTTAACGTCTGGTTGTCTGCTGCATTGTCAAACAGAAGGTCAATATAGTGAATTAACGGTAATCTCTGGAGAGAGGTTAAAAGCACTACGAGAATTTTGCTGGCTGATGGCTGAGAAATATAAACGCACTTCACCAGTCCGCGATGTTTTTATCAACAATTTGAAAGGAAAATTGGGAGAGGAAGTTGTTAAAGAGCGTTTAGCTGATTTGATTACGGAAGTAGATTATGATAAACGCTTCGGCGGTGATGGCAAAATCGATTTTACCCTAACTTCTGACCCAACGATTGGCGTTGAAGTTAAATCTCGTCACGGTAGTATTGATAGAGTCAGATGGTCAGTCAGTTCAGAAGAAGTCGAAAAAAACGCCGTCGTAGTTTGTATTTTAATTCAAGAAGAAGTAAATGAAGCACAGCCTGAATATCACCTTTTCTTAGCAGGCTTTCTCCCAACTCAAATGATTAAGCTAAGAACTGGTAGAATCTCATTTGGAATAAACCAATTACTTTATGGTGGTGGCTTACGCAGTTATCTAGAACAGTTGCAATCTGCGTCTACTAATTATAATTATCATAGTCAAGAACAGCAAAATCATCAGTATAAAACCAAACCAGAACCAGTCTATAAACCACCAAATAATCAATTAATCAAGTCCTCATATCCTGTAGTAGATAAATATCTACCTTACCGAAGTGAAGAATTAAATTTGCTTAATATAAAACTAGGTGATGAATGCAGTAAAAAAGGACAGTATGATGCTGCAATTTCTGCCTACAATGAAGCATTACAGCTTAAATCTAACGATGCCGAAACATATTATAAACGTGGATTAGCTCGTTATCATCTCGGAGATTACGAGGGAGCGATCGCCGATTACATTCAAGCAATAATGATTAATCCTCATCATATCAAAGCTTATCACAAAAGTGGATTAGCTCGTTATCAATTAGGAGACTACGAAGGAGCGATCGCTGATTATACTCAGGCAATTAGAATCAATCCTAATGATGCAGTTGCTTACAAAAATCGTGCAGACGTTCGCTATCGTATCAGAGATAATCAAGGAGCAATTGAAGATTATACTCAAGCAATAAAAATTTCTCCCAATGATAAATATATTTATGACAAAAGTAATGGCTCTGATTCTGAAATAGCAGATGTTCAGGAAACAGTTAAAGTTTTTCTTCAGGAAATTGAGATTAGCTCCAATGATGGCATAGCTTATAAACAACGTGGTAATTTCCGTTTAGAAATAGGAGATTACGAAGGAGCGATCGCTGATTATACTCAGGCAATAAAAATTAATTCTCATGATATTGAAGCATATTACAACCGTGGTAATGCTCGCTATGATTTAGGAGACTATGAAGGAGCAATTACCGATTATACTCAGGCGATAAAGATTAATTTTAATGATGCCGATGCTTATTACAATCGTGGCAATGCTCGTTATAATTTAGGTGATAAGCAGGGAGCAATAGAGGATTTTCACAAAGCTACAAACATTTATTGTCAAGAAGGTAATCTAGCAGAACATAAAAGAGTACGGGAAAAAATTATAGATTTAGAGATAGAAGAATCCTTAGATATTTTAAACTTCTAGGGATTAGGGGCTAGGGGCTAGGGATTAGGGATTAGGAAGTTAAAATATATTTATTTTGCATAATTAATTTTTTACTCTTGTGGGGTGGGTATCTTACCCGCCCCATGAATGTAAGCTAAATATAAAACAACTTAATCTGATGCGTTACACTTTGCTTTTACAAAGTGTAGCGAAGTATTACACACCTGACAAATTTGCGCCCTTAACGTTTTTGTAGCAGTCGCATAAAAGCTGCACCAATAATTAATCCTATACCATGTGCCCAGTAACCAATGCTTAGTGGGTTAACACCACCGGGAATATTTAAAGTACCAATACCATAAAACAATTGTTGTACAAACCACCAAAATAGATAGTATACTGCTGAAATCTGTATCGGTAGAAATACTATCGCCAATGGTAAAATGGTGTCAATTTTAACTTTAGGAAACTTGAAAACATATGCTCCTAAAACAGATGCGATCGCACCATTTGCCCCAACTAATGGTACCGTCAAACTAGGGTCAGCTAAAATTTGTACTACCCCAGTCAGGACACCACAAATGAGGTAAAAGCCTAAAAACCTGCCACAACCAAGAATATTTTCTAAATTCCTGCCAAAAACCCACAAAAATATTAAATTACCCAAGATTTGGCTAAAACTAGCGTGGATAAACATCGCCGATAGCAGTGAAGTGGAACGCCACAACGCAATTATCACAGCAGCTAAATTACCAGCTTGTACATTTGCGATCGCGCCACTCACCTGTGCAGGAATTAAACCCCAAGTGTTAATAATATTACCTAATTCTCCATTAATCTCTAGCTTCAGTTCCCATAAAAATAAGGCAATATTAATACCAATTAGCAAGTAAACAATAATCGGCTTTCTACGTGTGAAAATAAAAATGTTATCGCAAATAGGAATCATATAAATTAGTCATTAGTCATTAGTCATTAGTCATTAGTTAGTAGTTTCTTCCTTGTCCCCTTGTCCCCTTCCTTCCCTACTCCCCACTCCCCATTCCCCACTTCCTTAGAAAAAACTGTGGCAAGATTGGAATCAGATCGTAGCGCATTCAACTAGGCAAGCCAGATGCTGGGAAACACACTTGTTGGACGATACCAAATTATTAGCCATTTGGGAGGAGGGGGATTTGGTGAAACTTTTGTCGCTTGTGATACTCAATTACCTGGTAATCCTCAATGTGTCGTCAAGAGACTGAAACCCCAAGCTACAGATCCACAAACTTTACAAACAGCTAGGCGTTTATTCGATACCGAAGCTCAAGTTTTGTATAAATTAGGTACACACAATCAAATTCCCCAACTTCTGGCATATTTTGAGGAAAATGAAGAATTTTATCTAGTACAAGAATTCATTGAAGGTCATGACCTCAGCCAGGAAATAACACCGGGAAATTCTCTTAGCGAAGACCAAGTAATTTCTCTTTTACAAGAAATTTTACAAATCTTAGATTTTGTTCATCGACAAAAAGTAATTCACCGTGATGTTAATCCTCGTAATATACTCAAACGCAAGCAAGATGGCAAGTTAGTTTTAATTGATTTCGGTGCAGTTAAACAAATTACTACTCAAGTAATTACCCCTGCTGGTCAAACAAAAGTTACCGTTGCTATCGGTACTCCTGGGTATATCCCAAGTGAACAAGCGCAAGGGAATCCCAAATTTAGCAGCGATATTTATGCTCTAGGTATCATTGGTATCCAAGCACTTACTGGTCTGTTTCCCGACCAATTAGAAAGAGATGCTGATACTAATGAAATTATCTGGCAAAATCATGCTCAAGTAAGTCAGGATTTAGCGCGATTTTTAGATACAATGGTGCGCTACGACTTTCGCGATCGCTATCCTTCGGCGATGGCTGCTTTGCAAGCTTTAAAAGATTTGCATAATCCCAATACTCACACAGTCGCATTACAACCTTCATTTATAAATCAAAAGTTACCAAAAATTACTAAACCCAAAAAAAGTCTAGTTATCAAATTATTCAGCGGGATAATTGTTGCAGGATTATGCACAGCAGCATCTATATATATTATTAATAGCGTCAATTCCGCAAACTCTATAGAATTATACAAACAAGCCAATATTCTTTATGACTTGCAACGCTATAAAGACGCTTTATCTGTTTATGAAAAAGCAGTGAAAATCAGACCAGATTACGCAGAAGCATGGAATGGTCAAGGTCAAGCTTTATATGAGTTGAAAAAAAATAAAGAAGCGCTAGCGGCTTATGATAAAGCAATTCAAATTCAGCCAGATTATTTAGAAGCTTGGAACGGTAGAGGCTTTGCTTTAAAAAAATTGCAGCGATATCAAGAAGCAATTTCCTCCTTTGACAAAGCTTTGCAATTAGATGATAAAAATCAAGAAATATGGAATGCTAAAGGAGAAGTTTTAAGTAATTTGAAGCAATATGATGAAGCAATTACAGCGTATGAACAAGCAATTAACTTGAATAAAGAATATTATCAAGCTTGGTACAATAAGGGTTTAACACTGCAAAATTTAAAACGCTACGAAGATGCGATCGCAGCATACGATAAAGTTGTGGAAATCAAACCCAGCTATGCAGAAGCTTGGTACAATCGGGGTAACGCTTTAGTAAATTTACGACGTTACCAAGACGCATTTACAGCTTATGACAAAGCGGTACAAGCTCAACAAGATTTTTCTTCAGCATGGTTATCAAGAAGCAATATTCTTATCAATTTGCAACGCTATCCAGATGCAGTTGAATCCTTTAATCAGGTAATTAAATATAGTCTTAATAGCTATGAAGCGTGGTACGGTAAGGGTTGGTCACTACATCAAATGCAACGCTATGAAGAGGCTGTTAGTGCTTATGATAAGGCGATAAATTTGAAAAGAAACGATTATCAAGTGTGGTATAATCGGGGAAATTCCCTATATAATTTAAAGAAATATGATGAGGCTGTAACCTCTTACAGCCGTGCGGTACGTTATAAGCCAGAGAGTTATGAAACTTGGTTTTCAAGAGGTAATGCTTTCTATAATTTGCAACGTTATCAAGATGCGATCGCATCTTACGAGCGAGCCATAAAAATTAAACCAGATTATCAACCAGCAATCAACGCTCGTAACGAAGCTAAAAATAAGTTGCAGTCTGAAAAGCCAGAAGAAAAAGTAGAAGAAAAACCTAAACTGTAGATGGTTAATGGTTAATGGTTAATGGTTAATGGTTAAGAGCGATGAACTATTAACTATGAACCATGAACCATGAACCATGAACCATGAACCATGAACAACTAACAATTATAATTGAGTATCATTTGGTGCAATATTGACCTCTTGCAAAAAGTTTCCAGGTTCAAGAGAATTGAGGTTTGTAGACGTGTCGCTGCTGATTAATGACTCTTGCTCTTGATTGTTGATATCACTAATTTTAGATGTAGCGACCGTCTGACTTTCTGCGAGACGCTGTTTTTTAGAATACTCCATCAGCTTAGCTTGTGCAGTCGCATAAACAGGAGTATTCTTAGGAACCTGTTGCAGAAACTTCACAGCTGCATCAAACTCACCTGCTGCTGCTTTGTTATAGGCTTGTTGTAACAAGTAAGTGGCTCGAATACGTTGTTTATGTTTGTATTCAGCCAATTTTTGTTGCACTACAACATTAGCAGGAGAATCTTTGGGAACTTCCTGAAGATAGCTTAAAGCGGTACTGAAATCTTTAACTGTTGCTTTTTCGTAAGCTTTTGTGAGTAAATCGTTAGTTTTTGCTTCGATTTTGACTTTTGCTTGCTCAACTAATTTATCAGTTTTCGCTTGCCAATATAAGATATCAGGAACTTGAGGCGCTGTATTCATTACATCTGACCATCGACCATCATTCAAAGCTTTTTCTGCTAATCGATAGCGTTCAGATGCAACTTGCCATTGACTCCGCCATTGTTCAATTGTAGCTTGAACGTCTGGATAGACATTGCTATTTTTAGGAATTGATTTAGCTAAAGCGATCGCTTTTTCTAAATCTCCTGATTGATATTCTTCTGTTGCTTTATATAAAGTCTGTGTTTCGGAGTAGGCTGGAGAATTATTCATTATAGAATATATTCCAAAACCCATCACCAAAGAATTAGCCGCCAATCCTACTTTCATTCCCGTTAGCAAGGGAGATGATTTTGAGGATTCACCAGACTCAGCAGAATCATTACTATCTTCTTCAATCAGCTCAGGTACTATGGTATACTGTCCCTGGATTGTCTGCGGTTGCCAGTCATCCACAGGCATTTGCTTAAGCGCCCGTAGTACATCAACCGCTGACTGAAAGCGCTCTGTGTGATTGTAGCGAATCATTTGGCTGAGAATCGCTGCAAGATAATCACTGACTGGAGTCTCTTGAGAACGCCAGAGAATCTCATTGCTACAAGGCTCTACTTTTAATTGCAGTGGAGAAAAACCTGTTAAAGCTTGGATAGCAATCATCCCCAAAGCATATATATCACTATTGGGTTGCGATTGACCGATAAATTGCTCTGGTGGTATGTATCCCAATGAAGTTACAGGAACTCTGTATATTGGCAATACCGCATCTTCTACGCCAAAATCAACTGGCTGGATAGAACCAAAGTCGATGAGAACTAACTTACCATCATAAGCACGTCTAATTAAATTTTCTGGCTTGACGTCGCAGTGAATAACCCCTTGTGAGTGAACAAATTCCAGAATACCCAAAACATCATCTAAAAAATCGATAACTTCGTTTTCACTCCAGAGATAACCCAAGCGTTGATTAATTGGTAGTTCCGCAGTTAGCGCATGTCCTTCAATAAACTCTTGTACTAAATAAAATCTTTCGTTTTCTTCAAAACAAGCAAGCAGTAGGGGAATTTGATCATGATGTCCTAAATGCTTAAGAGTTTCGGTTTCCGTAAGAAAGTGCAGCCTTAAAGTTTGCAAGTAACTAGGTTGGGAACTAGAAACTTTAAGCTGTTTGACAACGCATTTTGGGTTATCTGGCTGTTCTACATCAACAGCAATGTATGTTTGTCCAAACACACCTGCACCCAAATTTTGGACGACTTGGTAACGTCCCTGTAATACTCTACCGATCATGTGGTGGGTCATGAGCTGGTTACTTGATCACTAGCTATTTAAGTTTTCCGATAGTGCCCCCTGTTTCCGGAATCCTGTTAAACAATATAGTATATAGCGTTTCCTAATTCGCTAAAACTTTAAATTATAGTTGAATTCACGGACGTTTACGATTATCTTATAGCACACTCATTCACTCATAAATATGAGATATGATACATTGCGATTATTGATGAATAGTAGCAATATTTTTAGCTGCTTAGTGGTTAATGGTTAATGGTTAATGGTTAGTGGTTAATGGTTCGCCAGCGCGGTCTTGGGGGTTTCCCCCATGAGCGACTGGCGAACCCGGAGGGTTAATGGTTAATGGTTAATGGTTAGTGGTTAGTAGTTGGTTGTTTACTACTAGTCCCTAGTCCCTAGTCCCTAGTCCCTAGTCCCTTCACTACTCGTGCGATCGCTTATTGAATACAAACCTTAATACGAATTTTATCTTTCTGTTTAGTTATCCTCGAACCTACTCATAATCTGTCCACATCCGGATAATTTTAACTGTTTGCTCTGATTCAACAACTTCATATACCAGGCGATGCTGGATATTTATCCGTCGGGAATAAGCACCAGATAAATCACCAACTAGCTTTTCATACGGTGGAGGATTTTGAAAAGGGTTTTCTTTCACATCTTGCACCTAACCGACAAACGCCCAGAAATAAATTTCGGGCTAAAAGCTAAAGTCAGCTAGAAGCTGACTGGGTAAGAGTTATAACCCATTTTAATGGGTTTGTCCCAGACGCGAAATTTGAGCCAGCGCGTTGCGGGGGTTTCCCCCGTTGTAGCGACTGGCGTCGCGTCTCTACATAGCGGTAAATTTATTTCACGGCTTCTTGCTTCTTCGCGTCTTTTTGAGCTTGCTTTGTGTAAACCAACTTCCAACTCACCAGTTCAATTCCTCATCACATTCCTGGATAGGGGTTGCTAACCCTGACTTGATAGATTCTCGCATCCCAGGGATAGATAATAGGTATTAGCAGATAATTTCTAGTCCCTAGTCCCTAGTCCCTAATCCCTACTCCCTACTCCCTACTCCCTTCTTCTTCCACCACCTCAGCACTTTGTTGTAAAGGTCTCACCACTCGTGCGATCGCTTGTTGAATAAACGCCTTCATAAATTCATCCCGGCGGTTCAACTCAAACTGGCGCTGTACTACTTCCGTCATTCCACCATCACCCCAATCTTGGTCATTACGAAAGTATTCGATAAAGCTTTTACCAGCAATTCTTGTTAAATAAGCTGCGGTAACGCCTTGAATTGCCCTACCAATAATAAAAGTAGCAACATTCAATTGCAAAGCAGTAGAAATTAACTGCAAAGCACCTTTAACTATTCCCAAACCAGCGAGAGTTTTCGCCAAAGATAGCGCTAGTTCTCGTCCGCGTTCCATATTCAATTCGCAGCCGTAAACTCTGCCGATTTCTACTACCATTTGGGCATTTACAGCAGCCGTTGCTAATAAATCTACCATTGGTAGCGGTGTCACCGAAACCACACCCGCACCAATCCATTGAAACCTGTCCACAATTTTCTCAGCTTGACGGCGGCGTTGATTATCGATGAGTTTTCGCGCTTCTTCTCCCAGTCGTACCGACTGTAAGAGAATATTATCTGCGACTAAATCTTCACCTTCTGCCCGCAAAATTGCCGCCATGCGCCGCAGTAATGGTAAAATTTCTGGTTCCGGCTCAAATATTTCGCTATTTTCTAGTTTTACCGGCTGGGGACTGGCTGCGATCGCTACTACATCACTCGGAGCAATAAATCCTCGCACTCGCTCCCGCAATCGTGCTATAATAACCTCTTTGTCTTCATCCGTATACAAATCAGTTTTATTCAAAACCAGCAGGGAACGCTTGCCAATTTCTGCCAAGGCGCGTAAAGGCTCAAATTCTGAACTTCTCAAATCATTATCCACCACAAATAACAGCAAATTTGCTTCCGTCGCCAATTCCCGCGCCATTTGTTCCCTTTCGGTTCCCGCTACCCCCGCTTCTAAAATCCCTGGCGTATCGGTAATTAAAATCTTGCGTTCTAAACCCCTCAACCGCAAACAATAGGTTTCTCCTGCGGTGGTTGTTCCCATCGGTGCATCTACTCTACCGACCATGCGTCCCATAATCGCATTTACCAGCGATGTTTTGCCAGCACTCCCCGTACCAAACACCACTACTTGAATTTCCCCTCGTGCGAGGTTTGCTTCAATTTCTCGCGATTTACTTAGTAAAGCTTGTCGTGTGACTTCATCTTGAATTTGCGCTACCTGTTGACGCACAGCTTCCAGAGTAGAAGAAGCCGCATCGGTTTTAGCCGCTGGGATTTGCACTTGTGTACGTTGTCTTCTCCTACGGCGAGAACGTTCCTCACCAGCTTGAAGTACAAGCAGATAATAGACAAAGGCTGCAATTAAAGCGCCAATGAGGATAACTACCAAGAACAACAGTAAATTCCCCAATAAGGGAGAAGTCCAGGACAATTGCCCGTAAAGCCGACTCAGAGAGTCAATTAGCCATAGGCTCAAGCCCAGAATGACGATTATACCAACAATTAAGGTGACGACGCGCGACAGAGGCATGGTTGGCAAAGATAGTGTTATTACTTACCCACATGCTTCTGATCTTAATGGTTTCAGTATTTTTCACCAGGGTAGAGACCAGCAACTTTTGATAAAGTAAAAGTATATTTTATTTTGTTGTTAAATTTACAATTAATCTTTTCCAGTTCAAGCCTGTTAGATGGAAAACTGCAATACCTAGCAATACTATGATATCTTCACCTAAGTTAAAAAAAATGCCAGAGCATTACTCTAGCTGGGTTAAACAAGTGTTCTATCGGCTTAGTATTGGACGAAAAATTATTTATGGGTATGGTTTGGCTTTGGGGACTGCGATTTTAGGAACAACGGCGGGATTGGTTATTGGTGATAGCTACTTCCAGCAAGCCAGAACTGAGATGAAAATAGCAGATGAGCAAAGCATTTTGTTAAGTAGTTTACAAGGAACGCTGTTAGAAATAGAGTCCCAACAACATCAAATGATGTCTTTATGGGGACACTCGCAAAGCATTCAAAAGCACAATACTGAAATAATAAATCATGTGGTGCAAACCGAAAAATTGATTGCTAAATTGAGGGAATTGAGTCAAAGAAATTCACAAAAGGATTTACAGGCTCTGCTAACAAAACATGATAGCAAAATAATCTTATATTTGCAGCAACTCAAGGTTTTGATGCAGCTTCTTTCTAAACTCAATCCTAACGAAGAGGACATCTCAACCGCTCAGAAATTAATTTGGCAATTTAATCAAAATCGCACTGCAATAGAATTTTATCAATTTATTGATGAATTAACTGAAGTTACTCAAATAGTACGCGATCGCCAAGAACAAGCCGATATAGCCCAAAACCAAGCAGCAGTAATGCAAGCTCAGATTATTATCGGTAGTATTCTACTCTCAAGTGTGATCGCGATCGTTGTTGCTGTTTCTACGAGTAGAGTAATCGTCAGTCCGCTACAGACTCTCACGAAAGTTGCCAACAAAGTAACCCAAGAGGGTAATTTTGACTTACAAGCATCCGTAACCACTCAAGATGAAGTTGGTACTTTAGCTGATTCCCTAAACCAATTAATAAAACAGGTAAAACACCTTTTAGCAGAACAAAAAGCTCAAACACAAGCACGCCTCATTCAAAGCGAGAAACTTTCCAGCCTAGGAAGAATGATTGCTGGTGTTGCCCATGAAATTAATAATCCCGTCAATTTTATCTCTGGAAATGTAGTCAATGCGCAAGCCTACATCAATGATTTATTTGAATTACTGCAAATATATAAAACTGAAGTTCCTAACCCTCCCTTAGCAGTGCAAGCAAAAGTAGAGGAAATAGATTTAGAATTTATTGAAGAAGATTTGCCAAAACTTCTAAAATCAATGGAATTTGGCGCTGAACGAACGCGAGAAATTGCCCGTAGTTTAAAAGACTTCTCCCGTTTAGATGGAAGTAAAGCTCAATCAGTAGATTTACATGCTTGTATTGATAATACCCTATTAATTCTCCAAAATCGTCTGAAACAAGGCATAAAAGTTATTCGTAACTATGGGGATATTCCTGCTATTACCGGTTACACTGGCTTACTTTATCAAGTATTTATGAACTTGCTCAGTAATGCGATCGATGCTTTAGAGGAAAAATCTGCTAGCACTCCAGAGTTTTCACCGGAAATTACAATTACCACAGAACACAATGAGAATAATTGGGTAACAGTGCGGATAGCAGATAATGGTCTTGGTATTCCCAAAGAAAATCAAGAAAAAATATTTGAAACTTTCTTCACTACAAAACCGCGAGGTGTTGGTACAGGCTTGGGGCTAGCGATTTCATCTCAGATTGTAGTCGAAAAACATAGTGGTAGAATTACTTATAACTCAGAATTAGATAAAGGTACAGAATTTGTGTTATCATTCCGCTCCTCCCAACAATGAGCGAAGAAAGGGGAAGGCGAAAAGGGGAAGGGTTAAAGGTGGAAGAAAAAATACTTTACCCTTTCCCCTTTCCCCTTTACCCTACCCGAAGGGCTTTGAGGCTCACTCTACCAATTGGCAGAAGCGTTACATTATAGAAAAATCTTATTTGTTGTTTAGAATCTGAGTTGAATAGCAGTTAACATGCAAGAATTTGGTTTGTTCACATCTTGCACCTATCCAAAAACCCTCCCTGAAAATAAATTTCGGGCTGTGTAGAGACGTGCCATGGCACGTCTCTACATTGGCTAAAAGATGACTAGGGAAGGATTTCAACCCGTTTTAACGGGTTTAAGCTTTCAGCCCAAACTTTAGTTTAGGGCGCTTTGCAAGATGCGAGGTTTGATGAAATTACAAATAAAGGATAGACAAGCTTATGGGACTTTTCGACCAAATTATCAATGCAATTGACAGCCCTAACCAGCAAGGCAGTACAGGGCAATTGGGCGATATAATTAATACCGTACAGCAGTTGAGTAATAACACCGGTACAAACCCCTCTACCATGGAAACAGCATTGGGTGTAGTGGGTAATTATGTACGTTCTGCTTTACAAGAAAAGCAAGCTAACTATGGTAATCAAGAAGCGCAAGCTGTAGTTAATCAATACAGTGGTACTTCTCCCAATCCTCAAGCCGTAAACTCTCTCTTCTCCTTGGGCATGCAACAGCAAGTAGCTGATGCTGTTGCTCAGCGTACAGGCTTAAATGCTGGTATGGTTCAACAATTGCTACCACTGTTGGTTCCCTTGGTACTAAATTTATTGCGAAGCGGCGCGAACTCCCAAAATCCTCAAGGTGGCGGTAACTCCGTCCTGAATTCCTTCCTAGACTCCGATCGCGATGGCGATGTCGATATTGTTGACGCTATCCAGATGGCTAGCCGATATTTAGGACGTTAACCTTTCCCCGGCATAAATGCAGGGGGATTCTAAACTGTTGCTACAGAAAGTGGCTTTGCCACTCCCTGTAGCTTTTTAGTTTTGGTTTCCCAGATACGAAATCTGTAGCAAGGGTGTTAAACTAAGCCGAAAAGTCACCTTTGCGACTCGTCTTCAACAAATTGAATGCGTTAATATTGGCACAGTTGTTTAATTCGTTCTTTAAGCTCGCTTTTCTAAACGATTACCAGGTGTAAAGCAGTTTTTTGGATATTGGACGGATACTGGGAAGATGTAAAGCCGTCAAAAATAAGCTTTGTCCAATAAAAAAGGGCTTGAAAGCCCTAAAATACTTACATTTTCCTAAAGGCGCCACCCGGATTTGAACCGGGGGATAAAGGTTTTGCAGACCTCTGCCTTACCACTTGGCTATGGCGCCTTGTTCATTGAGCTTCTATCTTACCAAAATTTTATGTAGAATTGCACTCCCAAAACTAAAAAACGCAAATTTTTTCACGACTAATACCATTTCACATTAATCGCGATACATATAAATCTTGACCAGACGCGACGGCAGTCGCTACAACGGGGGGAACCCCCCTTCGGGTTCGCCAGTCGCCTACGGCGGGAAACCCGCCGGAGAGCGCTGGTCTCACCGCAACGCGCTGCCTCAAATTTCGCGTCTGGTCCACCATCTGTATTTGTATCAGAGTTTTTGTGAAATGGTATAAGCTGTAGTTGAAGAAAATTTGACTATGAAAGCAAGGTTCCATCATGGAGGATGCTGTTTGGGCACTCTCATGACTTTTTGTCCAAATATCGCGCTTTGCACTCATTTGGACAAAAAGCCGTAAGCAAAAGAACAGTATTTACACTTTTTGCTCTGAGTGTTTTGAAATACAACCTCATCAATATAATATCTACCTATAGATAGATGAAAAAAATGTATTTTTTAAAAAAAAGGAAAGTATATGTAATAATTAGTTCGGATATTACGTATACATTGGGTATATATTGGTTATATATAAACCATTATTCGTTGTAAGTGTTAAAGTGAATTTGCTATCAAGCAAGCGTTCCGAAAGGAGAGTAGGATATTAAGACTCGCACATTGCTATCAGTAAAAATGAATCAAGTTTCTCCTGTATTCATCGCACAGGTAACAGATATACATCTGTTTGCTTCAGAAAATCAAGAACTGCTGGGAATGACTACTATACAGTCATTTCAAGCAGTTATACAGCGCTTGGCTGAGGTGCGATCGCAACTTGATTTATTACTGTTAACGGGAGACTTATCTAATGATGGTACGTACCAATCCTATGAAAGTTTGCAAAACCTGCTGAGTCCGCTGCAAATACCTACTTATTGCTTACCAGGGAATCATGACTCTTACACCGTCATGGAGCAAGTTTTAAATATAAAGCTGTTTTCTAGGCGCAAATCTTTTGAACGAGGTGGCTGGAATTTTATATTACTCAACTCTTGTGTGTCTGGGAGCGAACACGGTTATTTGTCAGCAGATACTCTCGAATGGCTGGATTCTCAGTTAACAATAATGAACAATAAGCCTACACTGATAGCTTTACACCATTCGCCTTTTTCAGTAAATTCCGATTGGCTGGATGCCAGTAAGCTGCAAAATCCAGAGGAATTGTTTGCCATTCTCGATCGCTATCCACAAGTTAAGTTAGTATTATTCGGTCACATCCACCAAGAATTTTACCGTCAGCGCCAAGGCGTTGATTACCTCGGAACTCCTTCAACTTGTATTCAGTTTCTACCAGAAAGTGCAACTTTTGCTCTTGACCAAAAATCCCCTGGATTTCGTCTATTAAAACTATACCCCAATGGAACTTGGGAAACTTGGGTTGAGCGAGTTTCTTTGGAGAGTTAGGAGTTAGGAGGCGCGGAGTTAGGAGTGAGGAGTAGGGGAGTTAAACAACCAACTACTAACTACTAACTACTATCTACTAACTCCTAACTCATCACTCATAACTCCTAACTTTTTAAATTTTCACTTCATCGGCGAAATTGTGCCAGCGAACAAAGTGAAACGGCCCGGCGACAGAACCCCAAACATGCTCATCGGTTTCTAGATCACGTCCGCGATCGCGACTAATAAATTTATCTGCGTCTATCTCAAAATCACTATCTAAATAAGTTTTTTGTCCTTTGCGGTAAACAATACAGCCTTTTCCTGGTTCTACTTTGCCTTTAAAGCTTTGACCCGTCCACTCTAAAATCATGTTGCAGCCTTGTGATTTTTCTAAATCATCGGCTGTTAGGGTTTTCAGGCGTTCCAAGTCACGGGATGCACCGTAAAAGTTTTGTTCATCCTTAACTTTGTAGTTTTCAATTTGGATGTGATCTCCTGCATTGACCAATTTTGCTACCGCTACGCGATAGGGGTCATTAAGCATGTAGTCGTAAGCTTGTTCCACATAAAAGCTTACCCCTGATAATACCTCTAAGGGAAGAGGACGCATACAAACGCGAATATGGGCGAAAAAAGGCGGATTTTCAAAAGCTTGTTCTTGATTGCTAAAATCAGCTGCCATCCAGCGAGCTAAGGTAGCAATATCCGTATAATTAGTCATTTTGACACTCTCCCGAATTTAATTCGGGAGATTCTTGGTTCAACGAGTCCACTTAGCCTAGATCCCTTGCGGTATCTAAACCAGAGGTGGTTCTCTCCCCAAGCTTTAACTTTCCGAGTGCCCCTCGGTAGTTGGATTACTCCAAAATTTGTTTGTTAAAGATAAGAAATTTCTTATCTGTACAATGCTGGTCGTCTAGTCCCCATGAAGATTTTACCTATTCCTGGGCAAGAACTAGAACTATGGAATAGAACCCCATATCTTCAATTGTCAAGGTTCAGCGGTCTACGTATTAGGTAGCAATCGGGTTTTTTTAGTGGTTGATTACCCTTCCACTATGATGATTGTACCATGTTGACGCTGAGTGAAGTACCCACAACCAAGCCTTACGGGTATGGTCAGGGCTTCCTGTCTCAGTTATTGGTTTGGCAGGATAATTTTTTGTTGATTGTCGTCATAAGGGGCTAGGGGCTAGGGGCTAGGGGCTAGGGGCTAGAGGCTAGAGGCTAGTAGTATGAAATAATACATTTATCTTGTTAATCCCTAATCTCTAATCCCTAGTCCAAGCGCCCCTAATCCCTAGTCCCTAGTCCCTAACCCCTAGTCCCTAGTCCCTAACCCCTAACCCCTAATCCAAGCGCCCCTAGCCCCTAATCCCTAACTCGAAAGGTAAAACACCCATGCAAAAGCGTTTATCTGTAACTATTGCCACTACTACATTTTGGCTGCTTTGCAATTCGTTTGTATTGGCACAGACTCAAAAACCCCAACCACCTAATAAGTTTCCTCCTAATCCGTTAGAAATTACTACGCCTGATCCACTGCTACCACGCGATCCAAAAAAACAGCCGTTATCTCCAAACGAATTGCAACAATTACAGGCGGCGTTGGATAAGTTAAATCAAGAAGCTACGGCTAAATTGCAAGCGGGTGATAAGCTAGGTGCGTTTGATACGTGGAACCGGGAACTACGGTTACGCCGTTATTTAGGTGCGCTACAAGAAGTACAAGCATTGGGGCGGGTAGGTGCGATCGCTTATCAAGAAAACGAGCGTCTACAGGTGCAATATATCACTCAGCGATTACAAAAGATTCAAAAGGAGACACAATCTCAAAAAACTACTGATTTAGAACTTTTACAAGCGCTAGGACAAGCTTATCGCCAAGTGCGATCGCCGGAAAATGCTTTACAAGTTTATAACCAAGTTTTAGCTACTGCACGACAGCAAACAAATGCAGCAAAAGAAGTAGAAATCCTAAGTACGATTGGGGAAATACATCTAAGTTGGTTTGACTACCCTAAAGCTGCGGCTACTTACGAAGAATTGTTAAAATTTGCTTCAACTCAAGGTGATAGTGTAGGTGAAGTAACATATCTGCGACAGCTAGCTTACATTCACGATCAGGCAAAACAACCCCAGCAAGCGGTGAAGATACGTAATCAGCTAGCAGAAATTTACCAAAAACAAAATAATTTGACCGAGTTACCAGCATTAAAGATAGCGATCGGCTCAAGTTACGAATCTCTCGCACGGGAAAATCCCACTCTACTGCAAGAGGCTTTCAATAACTATCAAGAAGCTTACACAAGCGCTTGGCAATTACAACAGTACGTACGTGCTGGTGATGCTTTGCAAAGGATAATTGCGTTGTACCGTTCTCAAGGACAAATAGATGAGGCGTTGCAAGCTAGTCAAATTCTTGTACGGACTCAAGAACTAGCTTCTAATTTTTATGGTTTGATGAATGCCTATGACCAAATTGGGCAGATGAATGTGGAACGTAAAAATTATCCTCAAGCGCTAGTAGCTTTTCAAAGAGGGCTGCAATTAGCACAACAATTAAAGTATGAGGAAGATTATTTTTCCCAACAAATTCAAAAAGTTTCTGGGCAAGGTTCTCGGTAACTTTATCATGAGTTAATGGTTAATGGTTAATGGTTAATGGTTAATAGACCTCTTGCAAAAGTCTATTTAAAAAAAAACTACCACAGATGGACACAGATAAACACAGATTTTATCAGTGTTCATCTGTGTCTATCTGTGTCCATCTGTGGTAGTAATTAATAATTATCCTGATTTTTGCAAGAGGTCTAATGGTTAATGGTTCGTTGCTATTAACTATGAACCATTAACTATTAACTATTAACTAAACTGGCGTCGCCGCTAAATGTTTTGATTCGGCAAATATTTCATATAGCTTCTCTTCAAATTTTTCCATACATAATGACCAATCATATTCGAGAATCGAGAAGCGAGCGTGTTTAGACATTTCTTCTTTCAAGTCGGGATTTTCTAAAATCCTAATTACTTTGTTGGCAAAATCCCAAGAATTGTTAGGTTCGGCTAGAAAACCGTTGCAAGCGGGAAATACCTGTTCTGAGGTTGAGGGTGCTTTAACTGCAACAACAGGGGTTCCAGAAGCTAAGGCTTCATTGTTTGATGTGCAGAAGTTTTCGGTAATGGATGGATTGACAAATGCATCTGCTCGTGCATACCAGCCTAAGAGTTCTGTGCCGTGGGATTCACCCCATACGGTTACACCCGATCCAAATCTGGCTGCACGCTGACGGATTTCGTCCTGCTGAGGACCACTACCAACAATCACTAAATGTACGTCAGGAATTTTGTCGGCAATTAAAGGGTATATATCTAGAAGTTGGATGACATTCTTTTCTGGTGCAATACGTCCGACAAAAAGTATAGTTGGACGATGGTCGTTAGGAATGGGGTTGTAGGTTATGTTGGCAGGATTAAATTTTTGGCAATCTATTCCTTGATAGGGTAGGTATTCGCTACGTTGGGATTTCATGCTTTTGTATTTATCAAGTTGTTCCCGCGAAGAAAAGAAATTAAAGTCATAAGCTTCGCTGAATTGCTTGATAAATATAGGCAACATGGGACGAATAAAGCTGAAAAATTGATTGCCCATGTAATAGCGAATATAAGCAACGATATCGGTATGGAAAAGCGATATGATTGGGGTGCCAGTTTGCCTAGCGTATTCGGAACCAACAGGACGACCGTAACCTTGTAAGAATAGTGAATAACACCCTCTCATTTGTGCTGCTTCTTCAACTACTACAATGTCAGGCTGGAATTTTTCTAGCTGCTTGGTATCACTCCAATGCCGATAGTGTAATGGTTGAGGAAGAGATTTGTAGAATATTAATGGTTGTGTGGGGAATGCGTAAGAGGAAAAGTTAGGAAAAGATTGTAGTTCTTTTAGTCCTGGCATGGGACGATTATCAACTTCTTTTGGGTATTGGTCGTTAATTTCTGGGTGGATAAGAAATATTTCATGTCCTTGTTTTAGTAACCAGTGTACTCTTTGGTGTACTGCGATTGATACCCCTGTCAAGAATGGTGCATACAATCCTGTAATTAGCGCTATGCGAAGGGGTTGTTTTTTCATGGTTGGAAGGTTGAATTGTATATATTTTGATGAGTAAATGGGGGTGTATTTTCAAGGTGTTGGTAAAGTATCTCCAGATTTTAGATCCCCCTAAATTCCCCTTTTTAAGGGGAATTTGAGATAGTTATTTTTCTTACTCTCTTCCCATCAGAAGATTATTTATAGCAGTTCTGACTAAGCGTAAGATACCCAAAGAAGTAATTAACCACAGATGAACAGTAAATAAAAGTTTTTCCTCTGTCTTCC
>JBHYDF010000056.1:0-43887 GCA_051861145.1 Nostocaceae cyanobacterium | reverse complement strand
ATTAACTATTAACCATTAACTATTAACCATTAACTATTAACCATTAACTATTAACTACCCTCCCTAGTAACTTAATATTCGTAATTCCCCCCAAAGTTGCTCCTCTGACCATTAGCAACTACACCCAAAACATTCATTCGCGAAGTTTTGAGGCTATCTAAAGCTCGTTTCAGTACTGAGGAGTCTGTTTTATCCATCTTCACTACCAGTAAAATACCATCAGTGTTGGGTGCTAGTAGGCTAGCATCAGCTAGCCCAAGAACGGAGGGAGCGTCATAAATCACTAAGTCAAAGTATTCTTGGAATTCTTGCATTAGTCGCTTCATCTTTTGAGAGGAAAGCAACTTTGTGGGATCGGGTGGTACAGGACCAGCAGTAAGTACGGAAAGTTGATTCATAAAAGGTGCTGGTCGGATTGCCTCTGTTGTTGGTACGTTTGTTGAAATTAAATTACTCAATCCCCAAACGTTATTCAAATTAGATAGGGTATGAATTTTACCTTGGCGTAGGTTGGCATCTACAATTAGTACTCGTTGCCCCATTGCACAAGCTATCTCGGCTAGATGTAATGCGACTGTAGATTTACCGTCTCCTGGCATTGCCGAACTAACGACTATGGAGCGAATGGGGCGATCGCTACTGAGCAATTGAATATTTGTATAAAGTACACGTAAAGATTCCACAAATTTTGGACTATAGCTGCGATCGTCACTATGGGGCAATCTATCTGAATCACGGGTTCTCCCTGGTAGAATGTCTGGTATTGCTCCGATAGAAATTCTAGGTGTGGAAATGCGATATTGACTAGTTTGCAGTTGCTTTTCAAAGGGTATAGTTCCTAGCAATGGTACTTTCACCTTCTTCTTCAAGGCTTGAACGTTATGGTAGGTACTATCCAGCTTTTCCAGTAGTAAGGCCATACCAACTCCTAAAACCAAACTCACTATGAAGCCTGATATCAAATTACGTTTAACATCGGGAGATACTGAAGTTTGTGGCTGTTCTGGTGCTTGAATTATCTGCCAGGGAAGTTCTGTCTGAGCTCTCTGAGTTTCCAAGTTTTCGCGAGTCGTGAGAAAACGATTTAGGCTATCAGTTGCGACCTGTAATTCCCGCTGCAATTCGGTGTACTGTCGTGTTAAGACTGGTAATTGCTTGCGTTTTTGCTCAAGTTGCTGTTCTGCTTTGGCAAGCTCTTGACTTTGCACCTCTAAAGTTTGAACTTCAGTCGCTGCCTTAGCAAGTTTAACACCCAAAAAGCGCTGTGCTTCCTGGTTAAGTAAGGGCAACAGTTTTTCCCGTTTATCTTTCAATGTTTGGATAGTCGGACTGTCTTCCTGGAAACGAGCTAATTCCCCAGATATCTGAATTTCCAATTGACGCAGCTGTACTAATAACTGCTGATACACAGGTGCATCATTCAACGCTGCTAGTTCTCCCTCTTGTTGCTGTAGATTGGCAAAATTAGCGCGAGCTGTTGCTAACTGCTGATCTACTACCAGTCGTTGTGCAGACAAGGTGTTGACTTGATTAGTAATTTGATTTGCTTGGCTGCTTGGATCAACAAAATCGTATTTCTGTCGGAAAAGTTGCAGTTCTTTTTGTTGCTCATCGACCCGCTTCTGCATAGATTGCAGTTGTTCGTCAACAAACTTTAACCCCTGACGCAAGCTGGTTTGTCGCTGTTCTAGGCTGTATCTTAAGTAAGCATTGGCAATTACATCTAATACAACTTTTACTTTTCTGGGATCGTTGTTGCGATAGCTAACTTCTATAATCTTGGTTTCACCTAAACGAGTAATAACCAGAGAATTTACTAGATAACCGTAGTCTATGTCTGGATAGGAGACCTGCAAGCGCCTGACAATCCCTGTCATCAACCCGGGACTTTTGAGAACCTGGATTTGGCTTTCGTAATCTAGACCAGACTTAGCCAAGTTAGAATCTTGAGGAGAGGAAAGAACCAGCAACTTGCTGTCTTCATTGAGAGGTTCTACTAATAGTCGAAAACTACTTGCATATTCTGGTTTTTGTTTGAGGGCTGAGAAGACGACAATTGTCATGACAACAGAGGCTACTCCTAGGATAACTAGCGATCGCCGCCGTACCAAATCCAGAAAATCTCGTAAACTCCAATCCTCCCCTTGTCCTTCAGACAAAGGAAAAGGTTGAGGATGAATAAATTGTGGTGCTAAGTTTCGATTCTGCTCAGAAGAAATTGAATGTTCAGGAGAATGGTTATCCATCTTGTATTAAAATTTTGATAAGTATCCAGGTAGGACTTATATAAAAGCTGCGGCGGCTTTCATCCTACCTCTAAAATGTATTAGTTAGGTAGAGCTATGCTCGACAATGACTTAGGAAGTAGGACACTGCCAACCCTACAGATTGAGATTTTCAGCTATTCGCCAACAACATCCTAAAAGGAATGGGCTTTTCTGTCGCCGTCCCTTCTAATCAAAGTTACGCTATAACAGCAATCGTGGGTGAGGCAGTAACTGCTATAGGATTTGTTGCATATTTTTTCCTCGCCCGTAAATTATAGCGGTTGTGGAAATGCAACGGTAATTATAATATCTCTTGAGCAAAGTATATCATTGGTTAATTAATTCATACTCGATCCCCTCAAGCTTAATTTTCTGCTGAGTTGCAATCATGAACTGCGTACACCCTCCGGGGCCCGCAGTCGCCTGAGTCGGGAAACCCTCCTACATAGTGCTGCTTCACCAGAACAAGAATGGAAAATAAGCTTTTCCCCACTCCAAGCGTCCAAGCGTCCAAGCGTCCCTACTCCCTACTCCCTACTCCCTAACGCCAGTCGCTACAACGGAGGAAACCTCCCTCCGGGTTCGCCAGTTAAGTGGGCGCGCTCAACCCGCCGTTTGTCCTAAGAGGACACGCTATGCGCTTAGGCGCACGCTTCGCGAACGCGAACAGGACGCTTACTCACCGCAACACGCTGGCTCCTCCCTACTCCCTATTTTCAAATAAATATCTTGATTTGACTTAACAATAATTTTCATCTCAAATCATGACATCACATCTAAATCCTCTTTCATGACTCTTGTCAGAGTGTCAGTAAAATTCATGTCTGCAATACTATTTCTGCATTCTGCAAAAATCTTGCCTGTGAAACAACACCCTTGGAAAACCTCTTTGTGCGGCAAACTCAAAATCAGGGAAATTATAGATAATTATGACATTTGCAGCCCAAGAGTTGACATACCTTTTCATGCATCCAGAGTGATAAAAGAGGAATTGATAGCATGATTGTTAAATAAAGTTATTAAGCTGCTAATACATACACTTAAGTTTCATCGGATAAAGAATAAGTGATGAATCCACATAACTACAAGTAAAATAAATAACTTGATCTATTTAATCACATTGAACCAAAAAGTATCATTTAGTACTAATAATTTTTAGGTTGCTGGAAATATTTACCATTATCTTCAGCTTTTTGCTGAAGCATGTGGAAAAACATGTATTTTATATTACCCAATAAAAATAGTATTAAAAGTAATTTAATTTTTGAATATATTGATATATCAGATTTTATTTGAGTTATGCTAATATACACAAGCGGCATAAATATCATCAAAAAAACTATCAAATCATGTGTGATGTGCGATAATGTGAAACGATGTCAAATTTGATTCAGTATGCGTTTTATCCGAACTTGTAAGGAGGAGAAAATTGAAAGCGGCAAGTACCTAAATAAAGTTTGTCGCTGGAAGTTGAGGAAATACCGTAGACTTCAGTAGGCATAAAGGAGTAATTGGGAGTAATCCTAATTTTCCGTGGATTATTTGTAGAGTGAGCGCAAGCTACACACTTAATAGCAGCATATATCAATTTGAATAAAGACTATTTAGGATTTTTCTGCTCTATCAACAGAAAAATGTCGGGAAATATTATTTATCTAACTGACAACCCCAAGCTTAAAAAGCTAGAGCTTGCTAGTGAAAAGAATTTTAGCCTTAGAAAACGATTGCACAGCAATTGCTGTAATATATGTCTTGCAATAAATTTAAATTAATCTCTAGCAATCTGTGCAAGAATTGTAAACGTCTTGTAATGACCGTTCTTTGTCATCACAAATGACCTAAGAACAAAGGAGGACTCTCATGGATGTTCCACAAATAAAATAGGACTACCATATTGTTCTAAGCGGCTTTTTGATTCCCATTTTTTGATTCCCATTTTTTGATTTGAAGAGTTCAGCAGCATTTTGAAAAGCTGTTTTTACACAGGATAGACCGATGATACCCAGTTAATACCCAGTAGTTTTTTGGAAAGATACGCTCTTGCGTTGAAACTTGCCTTTAAAAACTAAGGTTATTCCGTGCTTCAAAGCTGGAGATAATTTTTGGCAGCTGTTTGTATTAGAGGATGTCTAAAAAGTTTTGGGCGAATGTAGTTCGCTCCTTATCAGGCAAAGTTCATCCCCCTGGACTAATCAAAAATAACCTGCACGTCTGCTGGTTTTGTTTATATAGCCGAACAGCGCATACTTGGGGAGACAGCGCGGTGAGTCCAGCACTTTCCGGAGGGTTTTCCCAACCCAGGTGAGTGACTCTCCCGTTGGGTCTTTTTGATTGCCAATCCAAAGCTACTCTGCCGTAGTTTCCATGCCCTCCGGGTTCGGCAGTTTGACGACAGCCTCTTAACCCGTCTACCCTTACGGGTTCGCCACTCCCGTTCAACGGGGGGAACCCCCAAGGGCGGGGTGGCGAACCGCAACTGTCTCACCACTTGCTACAAGGTGTGGAAAAGCAACGTAGTGGCTTCCCACTCGCTGTTGCTGTGCGATTTCGCTCTCGCCAGAGTTGAATCATATTTCACTTCTGAAACATTCTTTTTGCGCTAAGCGTGAAGACCGCGATACTACTAGCTAAATGTAGAGGCTTTACTTTTATTTACAAACGCATTATTTATTCTTGCCTACTTACGAGTGATTAACAACAGTGTTCTGTTTTTGTTTTGCTCGTCATGGTTGTTATTGTCTATCAGATAATCATGAAGCAAACTTCATAAAGCGACAATAATTGAAAATTAAACTTGTAAGTCAGTTGACTTTTTTTCTGCTTGAAGGAGAAGCATATGCTGGAGTTTAAAAGAAAAACAATGAAATAATTATCTCTGTTTAAATAGTCAAAATCTTGATATTATCTTTAAAAAGTTTCCAAGTTTTACATTTTTTGGACCGATTGCTATGAAGAGATTTGCAAATTGCTAATTTAATGGATAGTAAGGAAACATGTGAGTAAAATTTAACTAGTTAAAGAATTTTTAAAGGTTACGCAAAAATACTTGTATTTTTTAGCAAACTAGATTACTTTACTTTTTAAAGTTTTCTTTAAATTGACAAAAAAATAGTTGTTACATTTTTGAAACAGAAAAGACGGTAGTTTCTTTTTTCTCAGGTTTCAGAAGACGCAAATAATACTGTTCTACTTGTCCTGTATAACCATATATATACCAGTAGAAGCATTGAGAAACACAAAACAAACTTTGGATGCCAGTTCAAACCTTGAACATGAACAGCTGCGTCTGAAAAAAAATTTTGCAGGATAGAGCCGATGACACTTAGCAAATGGATTAATCAAAAGTTCTGGAGCTTTAGCTCAACTGATTTAGAAGCTAAAAGTCAGCAGTTTACCAAAACTGAGCAGTCGATGAAATTATCTGTAATTACTCAATTTTTTCCCCCAGATTATGCAGCTACTGGGCAGTTGATAGAAGAACTCACAAAAGAATTAGGGTCTATAGGAGTAGACATTGAAGTTTTTACAGGTCAACCAGGATATGCATTTAAATCTACTAATGCTCCAGCAGTTGAAAAATTGGGTCGAGTGCGAATTCAGCGATCGCGTACTGCTCAACTCTGGCCAGGACGGATTCGCGGTAAAGCCGTAAATGGAGTCTTGTTTACCTTGCGTGCTGCACTCCATATACTCAAAAACGGTCATCACAGTAACATATTGTTACTGACTACAGCACCACCATTTTTGCCAATTCTGGGATATCTAGGTTACGTCTTGTTCCGAATTCCCTATGTTTGCATACTCTATGACCTTTACCCAGATATTGCGATCGCCTTGGGGGTAGTTTCTAAGGAACACTGGCTAGCACGGTTTTGGCAAAGGGTGAATAAACTGGTTTGGCAAAAAGCCCAAGCGTTAATAGTTCTGAGTCCGGCGATGAAAATGCGGGTAGTGGCGAATTGTCCGCAGATAGCCGATAGAGTGTTTGTGATTCACAGTTGGGGAGATCCTGACTCAATTGTGCCCATTGCCAAGCAAGAAAACTGGTTTGCCTTGAAGCATAACTTAGTTGAAAAATTTACTGTTATGTACTCCGGTAATATGGGCCGGTGTCATGACATGGAGACCATCCTAGATGCAGCGAAGCTATTACAAGATGAGCCAATTCAATTTGTGTTTGTCGGCGCAGGGGCAAAACGTGAAGAGTTAATCAAGGAGGTAAATTTATTAGGACTTAAAAATTTCCAATTTCTACCCTATCAAGATAAGGAAGTACTACCTTTTTCCCTGACAGCTTGCGATTTGTCACTAATTAGTGTTGATGCAGGTATGGAAAGCCTGGTTGCTCCTAGTAAACTTTATCCAGCTTTAGCAACCGGACGACCAGTGGCAGTGATTTGTTCTCAGTATTCATATTTAAGACAACTGATTGCAGATGCCAACTGTGGTGACACTTTTGAAAATGGTGACAGTTATGCTTTGGCTGAATTTATTCGCCAGCTCAATCAGAATCGGGAACTAGCTAAACGTATGGGCAAAGCTGGTCGTAAATATATGCGATCGCATTTTACGCCTCAAATCATCTCTCAACAGTATCTAGAAATTTTGCAAAAAAGCATCTTCTTAAATTCATGGAACAAAAAATAAAGCGTTTGTGCAAGGCATTTAGCATTCACAATAGTAGATTGAATCTAATCTGAAAATTGCTTTTACTAGCTAGATACTAGGTTTCAGCGCAAATAGGCACTAGAATCAATAAGTTTTTCTATTAAGTTTTGTATTTGGTGTTTTCAAGGCGTCTTTTTGGGAATAAAAATTATATTTCCACAGGAGTAAAGATTATGTATATTTCAATGTAGTAATTATTTTGAAGACATAACAAAAGCTTATTAGCATAAAGGTTTTAGAAATCTTAATTTTTATGCTATTAACACAAACTTGATAGAACTTTACATACATTTCTAAAAAATATTTGCAAAGTGATAAAATTTTGTATTTTATTTGATAGAATGATGTGAGCTATTAAAAGCTTAACTGAACTTGCAGGTTGATTTCTGGCATTAACAAATCCAAAAATAACAAAACTTAGAAACTACATAGTTTAGTTATCTAGTCAGAAAATCAATTTTGATTAAATTTTTCAACTTGCATTTACTTTAGTTGAATATTTTGGAAGAGATTTAGGAGCTGGGCTTCGATGGTCTTTATGATCTCAGTCCCTCCAACGTAACCTTCTAAGTGAATGTAGGGGGCCGAATTGCAGAGAAGGTGTGACCGAAATCGGAAACGCTCGAAAAGACGAGCTATATATTGTCCAATACATGGATGCTATCTAAATAGTGTTAGTCAGAAATATCAACTGTATGCCGATCGCGCAGGACAGTTACAGCAAAGGGGTATTCCTCGGCGGAACGCATTAATGCTGGTAGCAAACCAGACCGCAGTTCCGTTAGATGGAGAATGGATAGAAGCATTTTGGTGCGAACAGTGCCAGCAAACGAATTGGTATCACGTCCGCAAGGGTGAAAATTGTACCTATGAAATCAGGATTGTGCCACCAGAACTTTGGCAGCAGGTAACAGGAGTAATAGATCCAGATGGTAATCCTTCGGTTGGTGAATTTACTCGCAGACATGCGCGCTTGGTTAGCTTTAATGGCGCTAAGGATTTCCAGTTTGTGGGATAAGGAATTTTTCGTGAAGACTGTTAGTGGGCGCTTGGGTTAGGGGCGCTTGGGTTAGGGGTTAGGGGCTAGGGAAAAATGAGTACTTCAATTCCCAATGCCCAATTCTCAATGCCCAATTCCCAACAACTAACAACTAACAACTAACAACTAACAACTAACTACCCTTAATGAATATTAAAGAAACTGCCTCCCAGCAGGAATTGGTGATTGAAGCTGGGCGCACCGAACGCCAATACTGGAAAGACCTATGGCGTTATCGGGAACTATTGTATTTTCTTGCGTGGCGTGACATTCTAGTACGCTATAAACAAACGGCGATCGGTATTGCTTGGGCATTAATTCGACCATTTTTGACAATGGTGGTATTCACTATCGTATTTGGAAATTTAGCTAAATTGCCTTCGGAGGGAGTACCATATCCAATACTAGTGTTTTCAGCCATGCTGCCCTGGCAATTTTTTGCCAACGCCCTAAGTGAAAGCAGTAATAGCCTAATTGCAAATGCCAATTTGGTTTCTAAAGTCTACTTTCCACGTCTGATTGTACCCATCAGTGCAGTAATTGTTAGTTTTGTGGATTTCATGATTTCTGGCATGATTCTGTTAGGGCTGATGGCGTGGTATAACTTTGTACCTAGCTGGCGAATTTTAACTCTACCATTGTTTATTTTGATTGCCTTTGCCGCAGCAATTGGAGTGGGTTTATGGTTAGCAGCGTTAAATGTTGAATATCGAGATTTTCGCTACATTGTACCTTTTATTGTCCAGTTTGGTTTGTATATATCCCCTGTGGGATTTAGTAGCAGTGTTGTGCCAGAAAAGTGGCGCTTGCTCTATTCTTTAAATCCAATGGTAGGTGTGATAGATGGTTTTCGCTGGGCAATTTTAGGTGGGGAGTCAGAAATTTACTTACCTGGATTTACACTATCTGTGGGATTAGTTGCGTTATTACTGATAAGTGGCATTTGGTACTTCCGCAAAATGGAACGGACGTTTGCTGACGTCATTTAGGAAGGAGTAAAGCAGATGTCTGATACTATGATTAGCGTAGAAAATTTAGGTAAAAAATTTATAATTGCACACCAACAGGATAACTCTGGTCGCTACCGTTACAAGGCGCTACGAGATGTAATTGCTGATGGAGCTAAGTCTCTGACAAAGAGATTGATTAAGCCCGATCCCAAAAAAATATCTAACCCTACCCGTGAAGAATTTTGGGCATTGAAAGACGTTTCTTTTGAGATTAAGCAGGGTGAAGCCATTGGTGTGATTGGACGCAATGGAGCCGGAAAATCAACACTCTTAAAAGTTCTGAGTCGCATTACCGAACCAACCAAAGGACGCATCGCTATTAAAGGGCGGGTAGCAAGTCTGCTAGAAGTAGGGACAGGATTTCATCCTGAACTGACAGGGCGAGAGAACATCTTCCTCAACGGTTCTGTTTTGGGGATGAGTAGAATCGAGATTAAGAAGAAATTTGATGAAATAGTTGCTTTTGCGGAAGTAGAAAAGTTTTTAGATACACCAGTAAAGCGCTATTCTTCAGGAATGTATGTGCGCCTTGCTTTTTCCGTTGCTGCTCACTTAGAGCCAGAAATTTTAATTGTAGATGAAGTGCTAGCTGTGGGCGATTCTGCATTTCAAAAGAAATGTTTAGGGAAAATGGGAGATGTCGCAACCAAAGAAGGGCGGACAGTTTTGTTTGTTAGTCATAGTATGCAAGCGATCGCTCAACTAACTAAACGTTGCATACTACTCTCTAAAGGTAATATTCAGTTTGATGGTAGTACCGCCAAAGCAGTACAGTTATATCTGACAGGGCAAAAAGAAGATTCCAAGCAACCTGCTTATTACCAAGCTCCTGCAAGCAAAACTGGCAATTATGTAGCTTGGGCAAAAGTACATACCTCTGAGGAAGAAGGAATTCACTCTTGGGGAGAACCGATTACATTTGAGTTTGCTCTACACATAACTAAACCCCATGAAAGTCTATGGTTCTCTTTTCAGGTAGTAAGTGCCTTGCAACAACCTATTTGTATTTTCTGGTTTTGCGATCCTCAAGCTCCCTTTCGACGAGAGGCAGGAACATTTATTTTGCGATGTGAGATACCAAAATTTAGGCTATACATGAGTACGTATACCTTAACAACATGGTTTTCCGAACGCCGTAGTGAGACTTTGCTTGAAAATCTCAGAGAAATTTGCCCCTTTGAAGTCACCATGCATAAGTACGAGCGTCCAGAGTATCAATGGCAAGCTGATGAGTGTACTTACTTAGAAGATGCTGTTTGGGAAACTGTGGAGAAAATCCAATAAGGAATAGGCAAATAAATTATGGCAGTTAATGATGACGTTAAGTTTGGTGCAAACGTTAAAATTTTTCATCCCCATCTTGTGAACCTTTATGGTTGTACTATTGGTGATGAAACAAAGATTGGCACTTTTGTAGAGATCCAGAAAAATGTGATTGTAGGAAGTCGGTGTAAAGTATCATCACACAGCTTTCTTTGTGAGGGAGTCATTATTGAAGATGAGGTTTTCATTGGTCATGGTGTGATGTTTACCAATGACATTTATCCACGTGCTACTAATGAAGATGGCGGCTTGAAAACTGATGCTGATTGGGATGTCGTAGAGACGCGAGTGAAACGCCGTGCTTCTATTGGTAGCAATGCCACTATCTTAGCAGGAGTGACAATTGGTGAAAAAGCTATAGTTGGGGCTGGGGCAGTAGTGACTCATGATGTACCCGATTACGCAATTGTGGTAGGAGTGCCTGCTCGTGTCATCGGCGATGTACGCGATCGCTGCCAAAATCCAGAGATGTTAACCAGTATTTGCGGCTAAGTACAAATTTGCATTCATACAGATAACTTACTATTTCTCTTTTCTCTTCCTCTGGCTCACGAGTGTGTTTAAAAACGCTACGAACTGATGAAAAGCTGTACTTAGTACAGCCGTAGCTTGAATAATTGAATTCAGTTTCTTTAACAAAAAACCATAAAAACAAAAGCATGAGAACGCAAAATTTTGTCACAAAAAATAGTCAACTCATCTATTAGTGACAGCGCTTTCTAGAACACCGATTCAGTAATGCTAAAAGAACCTCTCCCCCAACCCCTCCCCTACGAGGGGAGGGGAGTTTGGCTCCCCCTTCCCTTGTAGGGAAGGGGGCTGGGGGGTTAGGTTTTTGATTACTGAATCGATGCCCTAGAAGGCTTTTGAAAAATTTTTGAATAGTTTAGAAGCAATGGGAAACAAAATTAATATCGGTGTAATTGGTTATGGCTACTGGGGTCCGAATTTGGTCAGAAATTTTGTTGAAACTCCAGGAGCGCAGGTAAGAACTGTCAGCGATTTTAAACCAGAACTGTTGGCAAAGGTGCAGGCTCGATATCCAACTGTACAAGTGACAACAGATTGCCAAGACATATTTAGCGATCCCAAAATAGATGCTGTGGCGATCGCCACACCTGTGTCTACCCATTTCGATTTGGCTTTAGCTGCATTGCAGGCTGGTAAGCACGTACTAGTAGAGAAGCCGATGACAGTCTCCTCAGAACAAGCCATGCGGCTAATTGAAGAGGCAGAAAAACGCAACCTAGTATTAATGGTGGATCACACCTTTGTCTATACGGGTGCTGTACGCAAAATGCGTGATCTAGTAGTTACCAATGTAATTGGCGATATTTATTACTATGATTCCGTGCGTGTAAACCTGGGACTCTTTCAGCACGATGTCAACGTGATTTGGGATTTGGCAGTCCATGACCTTTCAATTATGGACTATATACTGCCATCCCAACCTTACGCTGTCTCGGCAACAGGGATGAGTCATGTACCTGGAGAACCGGAAAATATCGCCTATTTAACTCTGTTCTTTGAAGGTAACTTAATTGCTCACATCCATGTTAACTGGTTAGCACCTGTAAAAGTCCGTCGTACACTAATTGGCGGTAGCCAACGTATGATTGTTTACGATGACTTAGAACCTAGCGAGAAGGTGAAAATTTACGACAAGGGGATTACGGTCAATGGCAATGCTGAAAGCCTTTACCAAATGCTGATCGGTTATCGTGCAGGAGATATGTGGGCACCCCATTTGGAAGTAACTGAAGCACTGCGGACAGAAGGATTGCACTTTATTAACTGCATTGAAAAAGGCGATCGCCCAATTACTGATGGACAAGCAGGACTGCGGGTGGTAAGAATTCTCGAGGCTGCTACCCAATCTATTAAACAGCATGGTCAATTAGTTGAACTGAATTTAGCACAGGTAGCAGCATGATTCCATTTGTAGACTTGAAAGCTCAGTACATAAGTATTAAAGAAGAAATTAATACCGCCGTCCTCAAAGTTTTGGAAACTACCCAATTTATTTTGGGCAGTGAAGTCACAGCTTTTGAGGAAGAATTTGCAGACTACTGCAATGCAACTGATGCGATCGCTCTAAATACAGGAACCAGCGCCCTTCACTTAGCATTATTAGCAGCTGGTATTGGTCCTGGTGACGAAGTGATTACTACACCTTTCACTTTTGTTGCTACCGTTGCCGCAATTGTTTATACAGGAGCAACACCCGTATTCGTAGACATTGATCCTGTTTTCTACACCATCGATGTCACGAAAATTGAACAAGCTATCACGCCCAAAACCAAAGCCATTCTGCCCGTACATTTGTATGGTCAACCCGCAGATATGGACCCGATTTTAGAAATTGCCCATCGTCATGGTTTAACCGTAATTGAAGATGCGGCACAGGCACACCGAGCAGAATATAAAGGACGGCGCATTGGTAGTATTGGGGACATTGGTTGTTTTAGTTTTTACCCAGGTAAAAATTTAGGTGCTTACGGTGAAGGTGGTGCAGTCGTCACTAGCAATCCTGAATACGCGAAAACTATACGAATGTTACGTGATTGGGGACAAGAAAGCAAATATCATCATGTCCTCAAGGGCTATAACTACCGCATGGATGGGGTACAAGGCGCAATTCTGCGGGTAAAATTGCGCTACTTAGATGCTTGGACAGAGGCACGCAGGGCAGACGCTGCACTGTATGACTGCCTATTGGCAGATTCTGGAGTAACTACTCCCACTGTGATGCCCTGTAGTTACCATGTATACCATGTATACGCTGTTCGGACTAGTCAACGGGAAAAACTACAACAACAACTCAATGCACAGGGCATCCAAACAGGCATTCACTACCCCATTCCCGTACACCTGCAAGCAGCTTACGCAGATTTAGGCTACAAACCTGGTGATTTTCCTCACTCTGAACTAGCAGCCAGAGAAGTACTTTCACTACCTATGTATGCTGAACTTACAAAAGCACAGGTTCATACTGTCGCTGAAACTCTCCACAGCATTGTTCAGGGAGTGACAGTGTAATGAGCGACATCCGCCCTGGTTTAAATCCCCAACGTCTTGTCACCCTGATAAAGCAGGCTATTAAGCGCTGCAACCTGCAACTTAATCAGCTAACCGTACTGACAGAAGCAGCTACTGGAGCCTATGCAGTTACACCTGTACTGGCAGCTATGGCAGGAGCAGAAAAGGTGTTTGCACTCACCCGCAATAGTCGTTATGGTACTGTAGAAGAAGTTATAAATAAGACAAAAGAGGTAACGGAAATTGCAGGGGTGAGCGATCGCATCGAATTTCTCAGCAAGAAAACCAAAGATATTGTCGCCCAAGCAGACATTATCACCAACAGTGGGCACGTACGCCCCATTGATGCAGAGATGATTGGGTGGATGAAACCTAGTGCAGTCATTGGCTTAATGTACGAGGCGTGGGAGTTTCGACCAGAGGATGTGGATCTCAACGCCTGTCATCAGTGGGGTATCCAGGTTGCAGGTGTAAACGAACGGCATCCAGCAGTGGATGTATTTTCTTTTCTGGGCATCATGGCGGTTAAGCTGTTACTAGATGCTGGTATTGCTGTTTATACGAGTAACATTTTGTTGTTGTGCGATAACCCTTTCAGTTCTTTCATTGAAAGTGGTTTGGTAAACGCTGGCGCGAATGTAGACACAGTTGATAGTTTGACAGCAGCACCTACAGATAAAATCTACGATGCCATCTTAGTAGCTTTGCAACCACGACAAGAGCCAGTATTATCTGGAAAAGATGCAGTTGCGATCGCTAAGTATTGGCCGGGAGCATTAGTAGCTCAGTATTGGGGAGATATTGAACGCTCAGCCTTTTTATCCCATAACGTACCTGTATGCCCAGCAGTACAACCGAAACCAGGACATATGGCTATTCTCCCCTCCGCAGTAGGACCGGAACCAATTATCCGCTTGCAAACTGGTGGACTGAAAGCTGCTGAAGTTATTTGGCGGCAACAATTTTCAGAGTTAAATAAGGAATCTCTGGAATTTGTGCAACTTCTGTAAATTCTGATATTGCATCGGTCAACTGGATTAAAACCCACCTCTAGGGTGGGTTTTCAAGGTTTATCTAAATCAAAGCGAGGGTGAATGACGAATGTATTGTTAATTGGTTTGGGTACAACAACCTTAACAGCCTTGGAATCTTTAATTTCCAAGTGTAATGTGCAAGGAATAGTAAGAAATATAGATCCTAAATTTTATAGCGATGAGCCAGTTTTTAGCTTAGCAGAACAAGCAGGTATCCCCATATTTACAGATAGTTCTCAAAAAGAAATAAAATCACTAATTTTAAAGTTTCAGCCAGATTGTGTGGTGGTTTCTTCTTATAACCAAGTTTTGCCATTAGAACTAATTGAATTGTCTACTTTTATCAATGTTCATTACTCACCTTTACCCCAATATCGGGGGCGTGCCAATGTTAATTGGACAATTATTAATGATGAACCTTGTGCCGCAATAACTATTCATAAAATTTCGCCGGAATTAGATGAGGGAAATATTTTATTTCAACAATTAATTCCTATTCATTTTGATGATACGGTAGCTGATATTTATGACAGGTTAAACGAAATTCAGCGGCAAAATCTAGGCGAAACAGTTGTGAAAGCCTTTCATGGTTATGAAGGCATTCAGCAGAATAATGCTGAAGCTACTTATGGTTGTACTCGCCTCCCTGAAGACGGTGAGATTAATTGGTCAGAATCTACTAGAAAAATAGACTGTTTTATTCGGGCGTTAGTCTCTCCTTTTCCTGGCGCTTATACATATTTTCAAGGAAAAAAGTTGCTGGTATGGCAAGCTAAGCCACTGAGTAATCCCCCTACTTATGTGGGACGTATATCAGGTCGGGTCATCGGCAGATCGAAAACAGAAGGTTATGTTGATGTACTCACAGGTGACGGTGTGCTGAGGATTTTGCAAGTTCAGCTAGAAGGAAAAGAAAAAACAGCAGCCGCAAATGTTATTAAGTCTGTTAAAAGCACTTTAGGCTTAAGAAAATCTGATTTACTAAATCGTATTCAAATTCTTGAACAGGAAATTATCAAGCTAAAAGAAAATGCAAAATAGTTGTTTATTAATGAATATGTTCATCAAGCATTCATTGAGCAGCTTGCTCAAAAGCAAGCGCTCAGTGTTCCTAATTAGTGAAGTTACTTTTTAGAGGATGTTTTAAAAGTTTGTTTTCTATATAGCAGTCCTAAATCAAAGGGAGACGCTGCGCGAACAGCGCGCTTACTCACCGCAACGCGCTGCCTCGGCTACACAAACAAAACCTACCTGGTGCAGGTTTAAGAATCTTGATTTGACGTTAGCCCACGCAAGTGGGCTAAGTTTTGTGTAGTAGCGAATTATATTCGCTCCATACTTTTAAAACATCCTCTTATAACCTTTAGTAATTAAATTTGATAGAAAATAACTATGGCTACCCTCTTTACCAATCAAGCCCCGAGCGTTGTAAATTTCACTGATAACGTTCCCTACGAATTAGGCATAAAATTCCGCAGCGCTACAGGGGGACAGATTACCGCCATTCGCTTTTGGAAAGCCGCTAGCGAGACAGGAACTCATATTGGCAAGATTTGGACGGCAACGGGAACACTCCTGGAAAGCGTAACTTTCTCTAATGAAACTGCTTCTGGCTGGCAGGAGCAGGTTCTCAGCACGGCAGTTAATATTCAAGCCAATACGACCTATATAGTGTCCGTCAACGTAAATGCTTATTATGTCTTCACTAATGATCAACTAGCCAGTTCCATAGTCAATGGGGATCTTAGCTCAGTGGCAGACGGGAACAATGGGGTGTTTAATGGGACTTTGGGGAATTTCCCAACTAATTCCTACCGGAATACTAACTATTTTCGTGACATCAACTTTGTTCCTGTTGCTCTGCCGACGATTACAAAGGTAAGTGGCGACAATCAGACTGGTGCAGCCGGAACTGCCTTACCCAACCCCTTGGTTGTTCAGGTCAAAAACAGTGCTGGTAATCCTCAATCCGGGGTCACGGTGAACTTTGCCGTTACCAGTGGCGGGGGTTCAGTCTCGCCTGCAAGTGCAGTAACCGATACCAATGGTCAGGCTAGTACCACCTTAACGCTCGGAGCTAATCCTGGTGCGACACTTCCTGTAACTCATAGTGTAAGTGCCACAGCAGACGGAATAGGTAGCGTTACCTTTTCAGCCACTGGTAATCCATCAGGAAACGCACAAACAGTTCTGACGACTCAAGCTCCAAGCAATCCAAATTTCACTGATGGCGTTCCCTACGAATTAGGCATGAAAGTCCGCAGTGCTAAAGGGGGGCAGATTAGTGCTATTCGCTTCTGGAAAGCCGCTAGCGAGACAGGAACTCATATTGGCAAGATTTGGACGGCAACGGGAACGCTTCTAGAAAGCGTAACTTTTAGTAACGAGACGGCCTCTGGCTGGCAGGAGCAGTTGCTAGAAATGCCAGTTAACATTCAAGCTAATACGACCTATGTTGTCTCTGTTAATGTAAACTCATATTATACCATAACTTATAATGAACTGGCAAGCTCCATAGTCAATGGTGATCTTAGCTCAGTAGCTGACGGTAACAATGGGGTGTATAATCTGAATCCAAATTCTTTCCCAACCAGTTCTTACCAGAATAGTAACTATTATTGCGACATCGCCTTTATCGTTGGCAGTAGCTTGGTTAAAGTCAGTGGAGACAATCAAATTGGCACGATAGGGTCAGCTCTGCCCAACCCCCTAGTCGTACGAGTTGTAAACGCTCAAAACAATCCCCAGTCAGGGGTAACGGTGAACTTTGCCGTTACTAGTGGCGGTGGATCAGTCTCACCCGTCAGTGCAGTAACTAATGCTAGCGGTCAAGCAAGTACGACCTTGACGCTGGGATCGGTTCCTACTGGTGCTGACGGGGTGATAGTAACCGCGACGGCAGCAGGCATTGGCAGTATCACCTTCTCGGCTACAGCAACTCCGGCGAACCCCAATCCCATCTATTTGGAAAACCTAAATTCCGGCACGACTAATTGGAAGCTTGTCAACCGGGCCAGTGGCGAGATTGCGGGCTATGCCTCAGCGACCAGTGTCAATAAGGGAGGATCGCTGGACATTAAGGTTTCTCTAGGACAAGCCGGACAGTTTACCATCGACGTGTACCGCTTGGGCTACTATGGTGGCACGGGAGGAAGGCTGATGGCAAGCAGTGGTCCGCTCAATGGCACGACCCAACCCACCTGTACCCTAGACCCCGATACCCGCTTGGTCGAGTGTAACTGGGCAACTTCCTATGTTTTACAGGTAGGCAATAACTGGACTAGCGGTCTTTATGTAGCTAAGCTGACTGACCAGGCAAGTAGCAAAGTGGCGCATGTGTGGTTTCTCGTCCGCGATGATAGCAGCACTGCCGATATTCTTTTCCAGAGCAGCGTTTCTACTGTTCTGGCCTATAGCACAACCGGGGGTTACAGCTTATATAACTTTAACAGCACTGACGAGCAGCGGGCTTTCAAGGTTTCCTACGATCGGCCCTTCTCCCAGGCAACTTCTCAACAGTCCTACGAAGCCGACACACCTCTGCGATGGGAATACAATATGGTGCGCTGGCTGGAATCTCAAGCTTACAATGTCACCTACACCGACAACATGCAGATTCACACCAACGGGCAAACATTGCTCAATCCCAACAATCACAAAGTATTTCTGTCTGTAGGTCACGATGAGTACTGGTCTAAAGAAATGCGCGATGCTGTCGAGGCTGGCCGCAATGCCGGAATTAATTTGGGATTTTTCTCAGCCAATACTTGTTATTGGCGAGTGAGGTTTGAAAATTCCACTCCCGCTGCTGGGCAAGTGAATCCCAACCGGGTAATGGCGTGTTACAAACAAGATTGGGCATTGGATCCAGTCGCCCAGCAACAAGGATCATCAGCAGCCACTAATAAATTCCGCAGCGTCCAGAACCAGCGACCGGAAAACGCTTTGTTAGGAGTCATGTACGGTAGCGACACCGGAAATATCTACGGCGGTTTTAATTTTGTCGTCACCAATTCCGGCGATCCTTACTATGCAAACACGGGACTCCAGAATGGGGATCAGCTGGCTCTCTTAGTGGGCTATGAATGGGATATGATCGTGAATAATGGGTCTACTCCTTCGGGTCTTGTCACCTTGTCCCAGTCGCAAGTTGAACCCTCTTACTTATTGCCAACCTTCGACGAACCGCCTGGAGAACAAACCCTTCCTTCTAATCAGGATTTCACTAAATCCCACTCAGCCCGCTACACGGCCAGTAGTGGGGCTAAAGTTTTTGCTTCTGGAACCATTCAGTGGGCGTGGGGACTAGATAGTGATGGCGTCAGCCCAGCTCGGGAAGATATCCGCGTTAAGCAAATAACTGTCAACATCCTAGCAGATATGGGAGCTAGACCCCAAGCACCAAATGCAAATCTCATTGTTCCTTAAAGTATCCCACAAGGAGTATAACCGTGACACCATTGAAACGCCGACAATTTGGCCAGTTGGCAACTGCCAGTTTGACTTCCACTGTTGTTGCCGGTCTCTCTAGTAAGGCGATCGCTCAAAATAGCGATCGCAGGCAGGAAATTCTTTATGGAGTAAACCTTCCTAGTGAATCCAAGGTTCAAAACCGGGAAAACCAAACTCCAGCAGTGGAACTGAGTACTTCCGAAATGGCGACGGGAAGGGTTCTCTCTAAGGCCAATCAGCAAACTCTGTCCGTTGACAATCCATCGTCTGTACCGAAAAAACCTCGGGCCTTTTCTCTTCCTGACTCTAACCGGATTACGAAATTGATAGCTGTGGTCGATAGGACTCTTGTAATTTCTACGGTTTCTAGCACGAGAAATGGTTATTTCAACTATCTCATTTTCGCTGTTGGAAGTGGTACTAACCGTCAATTCAGAGCGAAAAAAGTCTTAGGCTTAGAGAGTTCTAGTCAGACAGTTGAAAGTTTGCTAAGCCTTCCCAATAATCAACTTCTGTGCCTAGTGGGAAATGAGGGCACCCCGCCTTTTGCCTTTAGAACGCTCGATTCCACAACAGGTAAAATTCTTTCTGGCGATGAACTGGCCCTACCCACATTGCCGCTCAATCATAGATTCGCTAATCTATGCCAAGATCCAAAGGGAAATATTTTCGCAACCGAGACTACCCCAGAAGGTATCCCCATTTTAATCTCAATGAACTTGCAGGAGAAAGCCATAGTTACCGGCAAGGTCAAAATTCAGAGACTGACTCCACTGAACTTTGAGGGACGCTCTCTCACCAGCGGTGTTAAAGACTTGGGCTTCTCTTCCTCCGGTCAATTGTATGCGCTTGCTGCTGATAAGAGTAGAAAAAACAATGCCTTGTTTACGGTGGACGTGAAAACCGGCAAGATGGAGCTAGTAAGAAACTTTGCAGTCAAAAAGTTTGCGTTCTCTGTCTAGTACAGTACTACTTGGTCAAAATCTACTAGAAAAATAGACTGGCCGAATGATTGGCAGTTCCCTTCTGACTTGTGCTTCCTGCTCGCGCTGCCTTCATGAATAAATCGCATTCAAATTCTTGGACAGAAGATAATAACAAAACTACAAGAAAATGCAAAATAGTCGTGTATTAATTACAGGTGGTGCAGGCTTAGTCGGCTCTCATATTGCCGATTTGCTACTTCTAGAAGAAGTTGCAGAAATTATCGTCCTCGATAATTTTACTCGTGGCAGATTAGATAATTTGGCATGGGCAAAAGAACATGGCTCTTTAGTCATTGTTGAAGGCGATATTCGCGATCGCCAACTTTTAGGGGAAGTTATGCAAGGTGTAGATTATGTCTTTCACCAAGCAGCAATCCGCATTACCCAATGTGCTGAAGAACCGCGTTTGGCGTTGGAAGTTCTGGCTGATGGTACATTTAATGTTTTAGAAGCCGCAGTCAACGCTAAAGTAAAAAAAGTAGTCGCCGCTTCTTCTGCTTCCATTTACGGGATGGCGGAGGATTTCCCCACCACGGAATCTCACCACCCTTACAATAACCGCACACTCTACGGTGCAGCCAAGGTTTTTAATGAGGGGTTATTACGCAGCTTCTATGATATGTACGGTTTGGACTATGTAGCATTGCGTTACTTCAATGTCTACGGGCCGCGTATGGATATTTACGGTGTTTACACCGAAGTACTGATCCGCTGGATGGATCGGATCGCCGCAGGTCAGCCGCCACTAATTTTTGGTGATGGTAAGCAGACTATGGACTTTGTGTATATCGAAGATATTGCCAGAGCTAATATATTGGCAGCTAAAGCCGATGTTACAGACGAAGTGTTTAATGTTGCTAGTGGTGTAGAAAGCAGTTTGAATGACCTCGCCTATAGTTTGGCTAAGGTAATGGGATCGGACTTGAAGCCGGAATACGGTCCAGAACGCAAAGTCAATCCCGTACAGCGCCGACTTGCAGATGTGAGCAAAGCTAAGAATTTGATTGGCTTTGAGACAGAAGTATCTCTAGAAGAGGGATTAAAACGGTTGGTTAGTTGGTGGCGCTCTCAAAAACAGGCAAAGGAAACAAGCAATGTCTGAAAAGATACAATCTATTCCAATTGCCAAACCTTGGATGGGAGAAGCCGAGGCAGAGGCCGCTAGGCGTGCAATTATGTCTGGTTGGGTAACGCAGGGACCGGAAGTCTCCACTTTTGAGCAAGATTTTACAGCTTACGTAGGGGCAAAATATGCGTGTGCTGTTTCCAATTGTACAACAGCCCTACACCTAGCGCTGTTAGCTGTGGGAGTGCAGCCAGGGGATGAAGTGATTACTGTCAGTCATTCCTATATTGCCACCGCAAACAGCATCCGCTACTGTGGGGCAATCCCAGTGTTTGTGGATATCGAACCACAGACATACAATATCAACCCAATGTTGATTGAAGATGTGATTAGCGATCGCACTCGCGCTATTCTCATTGTCCACCAAATGGGGATGCCTTGCGACCTCAAAGCCGTCTTGGATATTGCCCGCAGTCGGAATTTACCAGTCATTGAAGATGCAGCCTGTGCGATCGCTAGTGAAATTTTCTGGGACGGACAGTGGGAGAAAATCGGTAAACCACACGGGGATATTGCCTGTTTTTCTTTCCACCCCCGGAAAGTCATCACTACTGGTGACGGTGGAATGCTTACCACTAACAACCCCGAATGGGATAAACAATTTCGTCTCTGGCGACAACACGGAATGAGCGTTCCTGACACTGTGCGTCACGGTGCGAAACAGGTAATATTTGAGTCTTACCCCATGTTGGGTTACAACTACCGTATGACTGATATTCAAGCAGCAGTCGGACGGGAACAACTCAAACGCCTCTCAGAAATTGTCGAACGTCGGCGTTATTTGGCACAACGGTATCAGGAAATGCTTGCAGATGTGCCAGGATTGAAATTACCGACAGAACCAGCTTGGGCAAAAAGTAACTGGCAGAGTTTCTGCGTTAGGTTGCCAGAAAAATGTAACCAACTGCAAGTGATGCAGGCGATGTTAGATGCTGGGGTGTCTACCCGTCGGGGGATTATGTGCGCTCATCGAGAACCTGCTTACAGTATAGAAGCTTGGTCTTGTGGAATTAATGGGGATGCTTGTGATTGTGAACAAGGAAGTTGTCAGCGCTTAACCGAAAGTGAACAAGCTCAGGATCGGGCGATTATCTTACCCTTGTTTCACGATATGACTGAGCAGGAGCAGGATCGGGTGGTTGAGGTTCTCAAAACACTTTGTCAGGTGTGAGTGTTGAATAGAAATTAGCATTCATTGAAAAACTTCAAAAGATTGTGGCGATCGCTTTATCTTTGTAGAGAGTGATCATTTTTCTGGTTGAGTCATAAAATGCTCGGTCAGCCAATAAAATTATCAATAATTTAGGCGTTGCTGATTTGAAGTCTGAATCCGGGTGTAGAGACGTTGCACTGCAACGTCTCTACAAGGTTTTTGGAATTAGGCAACATCATTTTCATACATGGATTCAGCAACGCCATAATTTAATTTATCTAGCCAAATAAAAATAATTAGATGGAGAAAATAGCTAACGATACACTCAGCCTTTGGCGAGAGGAAGGCAGGCAGCAAATTAAAGAAAACTTTGAGGTGTTTCGCAGCCTTGTTGCCCAAGCGAGAAAATTTGTACAGTGCGGCAATTATGAAGCCGCAGCCGTTTATGGAGAGATAGCAGCTTTTTATGCAACTGGAAAGCATTGTGGCCTTTTTGTAAGCCCGGAACTCGAACAAGCCCTGATTAAAATTGGACGAGAGGCTATACCAAGAAGTATTTATTCCAGTGAGAGTCTTCCTTGGTCTAGAAGGCTGAAGAACATACTGCATGTTTCTACTTCTGTCATGTCAGTCGGCGGACATTCCAGGATGCTTTGGCGCTGGATTCAACAAGATACCGAGCGCTCTCACTCAGTTGTGTTAACACGGCAGGCTCCGAATAAGGTGCCAAAAGTTTTGCAAGATGCTGTGAACAATAGTCAGGGTAAGATATATATACTAAACGAGAGAATTGGCAGTGTTATCTCTTGGGCAAAACAACTCCGCCAAATTGCAGCTGCGGCAGACTTGGTTGTATTGCACATGCATAACTACGATGTTATTCCCATAATTGCCTTTGCGAATAAAGAGCAGTCCCCACCAATAATCTTTTTGGATCATGCTGACCACCTTTTTGGATTGGGAATAGGTGTCAGTGACCTCATTGTTAATCTCCGCGAGTCAGGTATGCGCCTATCACAAGAACGTAGAGGTGTTGAGGCAGAGCGCAACGCACTACTACCGATAATTTTGGAACCTACTCAAAGAACACTTTCCCGCACAGAAGCAAAGCGACAACTCGGTATTCCTAAAAACAGCATCTTACTGCTCTCAATTGCTAGGGCAATTAAGTACAGAAAAATTAATGGAATTAGCTTTGCTGATGCACACATTCCATTACTGAAAAAGCATAAACAAGCTATTTTAGTAGTTATTGGTCCAGGTAATAGAGAAGATTGGTCAGAAGCGATCAAGAAAACACAGGGGAGAATCAGATCGCTTAACGAGACCGAAGATATCGCTATCTTTTACCAAGCTGCTGACATATATGTTGACTCGTTCCCGTTTATCTCGAATACATCGCTACTGGAAGCCGGAAGCTATGGTATACCCTTAGTGACTCGTTACCCATACTCTGATGCATCCGTCATTCTTGGTGCCGATATGCCCGGCTTAACTGGCAATCTAATTTGTGTTCGAGATTTGGAGGAGTACACAAAAATTCTGTGGCGTCTGGTTGAAGATGAGGAATTTAGGCTAGCCCTTGGAGAAGCAACCAGAAGAAAAATTGCACAGACACACTGGGGAAACAACTGGCAATGCATCTTGGAAAAGGTATACCTCCATGCTGCAACTTTGCCTAGGGTAAGTAGAACCTTGGCATCAAAGGATCAGATATTTCTTGACGAGCCAGATGTTTTCTTGCCACGTGTTCATGGCAGGGACTTTGATGTTGACCACATTATTCAATCCAGTATGAGGATTATGCCATTTACTCAACGGTGGCTTCAGTGGCTCAGGTTAGGCAAAAGTAATGGATTCATGCCATTTAGTCTCTTGCTACCCGAATGGCTCTACATACGCTATATACGCTTCAGGATAGGTCTGGGAAAATATTTGAACCCTAAATCTTTATTGTAAGAAATTGTGATGAAGATTATCTTTGTTTCTAGTAGTAAATATCTTCATATCCTTAGTGAGAATGTTAATAACTTTTGTCTGGAATAGGATACAAATGATAAATGAGAAATTGTCTGTAGTGTTAAGTATTGAAGACTGAAATAAAATGAAAAAAATAGCAATTATTTCAATAATGGGAGCCGTCCCTTGGGGGGGAAGCGAATATCTATGGGCAGCAATGGCAGAGCAAGCATTGTTAGATGGGCATAAAGTCATTATTTCATTTTATTATTGGCCTGTTCAGCACCCTTCAATTATTCAACTACAACAGCAAGGTGCTCAGTTGTTTACCCGACCTCGATTTACGTCTTTAATATCAAGAATAATTGGAAAAACAAAACAAAAATTGCCATTTTTGACCAGTATACTTCCTAAATCGCCGTATCATGCTATTTTTGAATGTAAACCAGACGTTATCTGCATTAGTCAAGGGCATATTTATAACGCTATTTATGACCGCGAGCTACTAAAATTACTTGATTCTAATGCAATTCCTTACTTGATTGTTAGTCAGCTCAATTCAGATAATTTAATACTCAACAACAAGGAGCAGACAACTGCTCTGAAGCTTTTTTCTAAAGCGGCTTATAATGTCTTTGTTTCACATCAAAACCTTAAGTTAGCTGAACGTCAATTGGCTCAATCCTTGCCAAATGCATTAGTTCTGAAAAACCCTGTTAACTTGTCCGATCTAAGTATGGTTCCTTGGCCATATCAATCAACAATCTGTTTTGCTTGTGTGGCCCGATTAGATGCAACTCATAAAGGTCAAGATGTGTTGTTTGAAGCTTTTAGTTTGCCAATATGGCAACACAGAGATTGGCAATGTCATTTATACGGAGTAGGTCCTGACCAAGCTTATTTTGAAGCTTTGACCCATAATTATGGCATCAGCGACAGAGTTAAGTTTATGGGACACCTTAATGATGTTCAGTCTATTTGGTCAGACAACCATATATTGGTACTACCTTCAAGATCAGAAGGCACACCTATAGCGTTAGTTGAGGCAATGTTGTGTGGTCGTCCTGCCGTTGTGACTGATGTAGGCGGCAATGCTGAATGGATCGAAGAAGCACAGACTGGATTTATTGCAGAAGCCCCCACTGCTAAATCTTTCGGTGCTGCTTTGAATAGGGCGTGGTTAGCTAAAGACAACTGGAAGCAGATGGGTATTCAAGCTCACGAATATGCAATCAATAAAATTGATTACTCACCCGGTAGAAGCTTGCTTAAACTGGTCTTTGATGCATCAGAAAATAAATAAAAAACTTATGGAACCAATAGTTAAGTTTAGGCGTTGCATAATTCAGGGATGAACTGTAATTATCACTAGTCGATGCTTTTGTACAAGGAGTTTTAATTGCAACCACTTCGTATATTAATAGCTACACATTCTATACTCTCTGCTGAATTTGGTGCTGGTCAGATGGCAATCAATTTGGCAGAGGCACTAAGGAAACAGGGGCATAATGTTACTCTGTGGTCTCCTCATCCCATACCTAACATGACAAGGTGGTGGCAGGGACTTCAACATATTCAATTAGGACAATTAAAGTTAAATGCTTTTATCGAGACTCAAGAACACTTTGATGTGATTGATTGTTGCGCAAGTTTAATTACAAAACAGGTTCAAAAATCAGCTTCAATAGTAGTTGTTCGTAGTGTACAGCCTGATATTTTGTACATATTATCTAACCTAAATAATCACTCAGAAAACAATATAAAAAAGATACTATTGCTTCCATTCAGCTACTGGTTAGCAGCAAAAAATATATTTTTCGTAATACAAGGATGGAGAAGAGCAAAATACATTCTTTGTCTTGGTAGATTAGAACTTCAATGGATGAAGAAGTGGTTCCCATGGTGGCGTAGTAAATTCATTTATTACGTCAACACAATCTCAAAAGCCGATCAAGAAGCGCTAGCCCAAATTCGTCGAAATAGAAAAATAAATAAGGGAGAAGGCATTCAATTCCTTTGGATTGGTCGTTGGGTTGCCCATAAAGGAATCGCTGAACTCCTTGACTTTATAGTTAAAAGAGCAGCTTCTCACCCCAAAGACACTTTTACAATTGCCGGATGCGGTAACAATGCTGAGAAATATTGTCCACCTGAACTAATTCAATCGGGTAGGTTAAAAATTCTGCCATCCTTTGAAAGGAGCCAGCTTTATTCCTTACTAGAAAACCATAATGTAGGTTTATTTACAAGTAGGGTTGAAGGTTGGGGACTGATATTAAATGAGATGCTTGAGTCTGGAATGCCTGTTTTTGCAACACCAGTAGGTGGAGTTTTTGATTTACAGCCTTTCTTTAAGGAAATGCTAAAAGCATTTCCACCACCGTTAGAAATCACACCTAAAATTCTTAGCCAACCTACTGCTATGGAAAATTATTACTGCACATTCACTTGGGAAAAGATAGCTGAGAATTATATAACTTCAATATTAAAAAAATAGATGAATGAAAATTCAAGAACTATCAAATACTTATTAAAAAATGCCAAATTCACAAACAACCAAAAAATAAAAATGAATAATTACAGTCATAAACAAACCTCAATTACGAGCGAAGCGCAAGTGAATTCTATAGTATTTACCTTATATGAAGGTCATTACGAAATAGGGGTAGGGTCACTAATCAACTCCTTAGTTAATAATAGTTTTAAAGGGAAAATAGCAGTTGGTTATAGAGGAAGTTTACCTAGCTGGTTATCTCAGCTAGAAAAGAAGGACAATAATTATCTCATTGATAAGACAACAGAATTAAGTTTTTATCCTTTAAACACTGATTATCACCTGGCTTACTATAAGCCATTTTTTATGCTGGAATTATTTGACAAATATCCTGATTGTAATAATGTTTTTTACTTTGATCCAGATATATGTAATAAGTGTAATTGGAATTTTTATGAAAAATGGGTAAATTTTGGATTAGCAGTCTGTTTAGATAATTGTTATGGAATTGTACCGTTCCATCACCCTTGGCGACATGAGTGGATCGAGTTAGGGAAAAAAATTAATTATGAACCAAAGCAAATTTTAGATTTTTATTTTAATTCTGGCTTTGTAGGTGCTAAAAGGTCAGATATATCTGTTTTGAAGATTTGGAAAGAATTAACCATAGCTCTTGAAAAATGGGGTTACGATATCACGCAGCTTAAAAAAATGGGTCGCGAAAATTCTATTATTACCGACCAAGATATATTAAATGCTGCTATTATGTGTAGCGATGTTATATGTTCTCCTATTGGACCAGATGGCATGGATTTTACAGGTGGTGGCTTTCTCATGTCTCATGCTGTAGGTTCGGTTAAACCTTGGAGAAAACAATTCATACATAATCTTCTAACTACAGGAAATATTCCCTCATTAGCTGAGACAGAGTTTTTTAAAAATTTAACATACCCTATTAATTTATACACTCCTATTACTCGCTTCACAAAACAATTAGATTTGAAATTAGCAAAAATTATAGGAAGACTAGTTGGACACTAACTTGGAATTATATTATCAGTCGCAGCTGATTAACTATCGATAATATCAGGTAATTAAGATTATCGGAACTCAGCCTAAAAAAATTGCTGGCATAGAAATACATGAATAAACTGATTTCAATTTGCATTCCTACTTATAATAGGCCCCAACTACTCAAAAAGGCATTAGAATCTTGTTTCGTTCAACAATATGAACCAATTGAAATAATAATTGGAGATGACTCTCAAGATGATGCTACTGAAAATTTGGTAAAAGATATTCAGTCTCAGTGTAAGTTTAAATTACGTTACCTACGAAACAAGCCTTCTTTAGGTCAAGCTGGAAATGTAAATATGCTTTTTAGCATGGCCGAAGGCGACAGATTAGTATTACTGCATGATGATGATTTACTACTTCCTAATGCCATAGCTGATCTGGATAAATGCTGGCAAATTGATCCTGCTTTAACAGCTGCGTTTGGAAAACAATACATAATATCAATGACAGGAGATGTGCTTGACGAAGCTTCTGAAATTTTAAATAGAGGATATTATCGAACAGCAGACAGAGAAGGTCTACAGCCATCTGCTGCTGCATCTGGACTGCTACAACAATTTCCTAACGATGGTTATATGGTTTTGTCAGCAGCAGCAAGAAGCATAAAATACAGAGATAGGGAGGTAGTAGGTGATGCCTGTGACCAGGATTTTGGTATTCGATTAGGGATTGCTTTTGATAAGTTTTATTTTCTAAATAAATACACAGTAAAATGCAGGCTTACAACTAATGGTTCTGTTTCTACTAAGGAGGATTTTCAAACTGCTGAGTTTATGTATCCAATAATCCAAGCACTTGTCCTACCTGAATCAGCTGAATATGCACGTAAGCATGTTCTTAAAGAACTAGCACCAGTAGCACTTAAGAGCTACGCACTCCAAGGACGAAAAGAAGAGACCTGGAATATTTACTTTTCTAAAGATTTCTCCATGAAGAAACGTGTGAGTCCGAGAGGTCTTTACCTCTTTTTGCTTATATTGATACCTGGTACGCTAGGCAAAAAGCTAGATGCACTTAGGCAATAATTATAAATACTTATAACGTTTTGTGATAATTGTAATAGTTTTTTTTGAAAGTGACGCAATCAAATAAAACCTTTAAAATAATTCAAATTGTTCCTCAATTACCACCATCTATCGATGGTTTAGGAGATTATGCACTGAATTTGGCGCGTCAGTTGCGGAAAGAATATGGAATAGAAACACACTTTGTTGCTGGCGATCCGATCTGGCAGGGAGATACTGCTATTGAAGATTTTCCTATCCAAAAAGTGGAGACTAACTCTGCTAGCTCATTGTTATACTTATTATCGACATTGTTATCTAATAACGGTCATCAGTCAATTTCAGATCAAGTAATCCCTGTGTTGCTGCATTATGTGGGTTATGGCTATGCTAAAAGAGGTTGTCCTGTTTGGTTGGTTAAAGCTTTAGAAAATTGGAAATCTAAAACTACTAACTCGCGTTTAATAACAATGTTCCATGAAGTGTATGCTTCTGGGTATCCACCTTGGACAAGTTCTTTCTGGCTATCATCATTGCAAAAAAAATTAGCAGCTCGCCTAGCGCTACTGAGCGATCGCTGTCTGACTAGTAAACAACTCTACGCTGAAATTCTTTACCAAATAAGTCGAGGCCAACAGCAACAAATCCCTGCTATACCTGTTTTTTCTAACATCGCCGAACCTCAGCAAGTACCACCTTTAGTGAAACGACAGCCACAACTGGTTGTATTTGGAAGGAGTAGTAACAGACTGGAAATTTATCAAAACTACTCAGCAGTCCTTAGCAGTATCTGTGAACTTCTGAAAATTCAAAAAATCTTGGATATTGGACCACCGATAGATTTAAGATTGTCATCTATCAAAACAGTACCTATCGTGAAAATGGGATCGCAGCCTGCTGCTAAAATCAGCGAAATTTTGTTGAATTCTCAGATAGGTTTTATTAACTACAGCCCTAACTCCCTAGCAAAATCAGGCGTCTTTGCTGCTTACTGCGCTCATGGTCTACTTCCTGTCAACACTGAGCAAAGTACCTCGCCAATAGATGGAATAGAACCTGGTAAACATTATTGGTTTTTGAATGACCAAACAGCCGTGTATAAAATAGGAGTAGAATTACAGGCGATCGCTGATAATGCCTTTGCTTGGTATCAAACTCACAACTTATCTGTACACGCCAAGATGTTTTCTACTTACCTTAAGCGATAGGCTCAAAAGGACTAAATGAGAAAAATTGACAATCCACAGAGAACAAACTGGTTTGCATTTATTCTGTTACACCAGCACAGCAGTTGCCAAAGCATATTTTGAGGTTTTAGAGAGGGTAATTTAATGCAGCTGCTGATTGCTTTGACTGCTTTGATAGGTGTAATCGCTATTGTTTGGCTAGCTTCCTTAAACTGGCGACGTACTGTTAAATTCGTATTGGTCATTATAGTTTTAGAAGGTGTACTGCGAAAATGGATCCTACCGCAAGCCAGTGAGCAAATTTACTTTCTCAAAGACTTTCTCCTTCTAGTGGCATATCTAAGGTACTACCTTAGTTCTGAACCAAAATATCCCTTTCAATTAAGTATTTTTAATATTTTATTACTACTTGTATTTAGCTGGTCTGTATACCAAGTTTTTAATCCCAGCCTAGGTTCACCCATTATCGGTTTTTTTGGGCTAAAAGCCTATTTCTTTTATATGCCTTTAATGTGGTTAGTACCCAGTTTATTTAAATCTGAGAAGGAATTATACCGATTTTTACGCAACTATCTGCTACTGGCAATTCCAGTGTGTCTTTTAGCTGTAGCTCAATTCTTCAGTCCAGCCTCAAGTCCAATTAATGTATACGCTGGTGGGCAAGAAGCGGATGCCTTCCTTGCTGGAGATGTAGTTCGAGTCACAGCTACATTTCCCTATCTCTCGGGTTTTTCGACTTATCTAACGGCTTGTTTCAGCATACTGATTCCAATCCTGGCTCAGCCACAAGGCAGACTGTGGCAGTGGATAACATTCACTGAAGCATTCTTGGTGGTTGCCACATCCTTTATGACAGGTGCCCGGGCTCTGCTTTTGTATGAGATTTTGTTTGTGGTGGGATATTTCTGTATCCTTTTTGTTGCAAAACCTACAGAGGCTGCTCGCTCCACCAAGAAATTTATTCTACCCATCATCTTGATGACAATGGCATTACCCAGGTTTTTCGCTCAAGCAATAGATGCATTTTCCAAGCGTACGGAAGTAGCATCAAAAGCAGAATCGGTTAATGACCGTGCTTTATCTCCGTTTACAGAACCTGTCGCATTAATGCAGCAAATGCAATTGAAAGTTATTGATGGCTATGGAATAGGAGCAACCCATCAGGCAGTCCCTGCTTTGCGTCGGACTCTCAACCTACCTGTTAGTGAGACTCTTTTGGCAGAAGTAGAAACGTCGAGAGTTGTTATAGAGTTGGGAATATTGGGATTCTTATTATGGTATCTACTACGTCTAGTTCTAATTTTTTCTACTTGGCAAGTTTTCTTACGATTAAAAAGTCCTTTTTTGCGTCAATTGACGCTTTCTGGCTTATTATTCCAAGTCTTAAACATCATTGCTGTTCATCTAATCTTCAACACTACCTTTGCAATTTACTACTGGTTCTTCTGTGGTTTTATTTTATTATTACCAGAATTAGAATATCGACAGTTTTTATTCTATAAACACTGGGGTCAACAACAGCATGTCTAACGCACGTATTTCCCTAGTCCACCAAATTAATCCTTCTAATGCTCAACATGCTGCCTTAGCCTTAGCAGAAGCAAACTTGCTAAAAGAGGTGATTACCCCGCTTGGCTATGACTCAGAAACACCTGTAGGGCGTTACTTGAATTTACTGCCCAAAAAGTTTAAGTCGCACATTAGCAACGAACTAAGTAGGCGGACTTGGCTTTCTCTCAACGGTGCGCCAATTAAAACTTATCCGTGGCAAGAATTAATTCGTATCTTTTTAATACGGACAGGGCTAGATCGGTATTTGGGTTTTCGTCATTTAGAGTTATCGGATTGGGTAAATGTCTCTCTCGATCGCCAAGTTGCCAAACACCGCCTTCAAGGCTTAAATGCTATCTATGCCTTTGAAGATGTAGCTGCAACTACCTTTAACAGAGCTAAACAGCAAGGTATTTCCTGCTTGTACGATCTGCCGATCCCCTTTTATCAGATGACTCGTCGCATCATGAGCGAAGAGGCTGAACGTTTTCCTGAACTTGCTTCAGCAATTCTGTCAATTCACGATCCTGCATGGAAACTAGAGCGTAAAGAACAGGAAGTCAAACTGGCAGATCATATTTTTGTAGCTTCTTCAGTCACAAAGCAATCTCTTCTAGAAATTGGCGTAAAACCAGAAAAAATTAGTGTCATTCCCTACGGCGCTCCTGTAGAATCATTCCAACCTCAACCTAAAACCGATGATTGCTTTCGTACTCTATTTGTAGGTCGTGTTTCTCCCCGTAAAGGTGTTCACTATCTTCTACAAGCTTGGCAAGAATTGAAGCTACCTGATGCTGAGTTGGTTTTAGTTGGATCAAGCCTCTTCCCTACAGGGTGGCTAGAAAAATACAAACACATTTGCCGCCATATTTCTTCTGTCCCTCACCTACTCCTTAATAATTACTACAGTAGTGCTAACATTTTAGTTTTCCCTTCTTTAGTGGAAGGCTTTGGTTTGGTGATATTAGAAGCAATGGCATGTGGTATTCCTGTGATTACTACACCTAATACAGGAGGACCGGATATTTTGACTGACGGTGTAGAAGGGTTTATTGTACCAATTCGTGATGTACAAGCACTCAAAGAAAAACTTGAGTGGTGCTACTCCCATCCTCAAGAATTAGCAGAAATGGGAAGAGCAGCTCGTCGTAAAGCTGAACAGTTGAATTGGAGTTTGTATCGTCAAGAATTAGCCTGTAAAATCAAGGAAATATTAGCCTATCATTGATTGATAGTGATTTTATTTTATTGGTATTACTCTAAAGATAGCAATAATAAAAATTCATCAATTATCCAAATAATCAATTTGAATGAGACATAATTTTATGCTGATTACATCTAAAATTGTCAATCAAGAAAAGATTTAAATTTCAAACAAAATTAAATTAATTATTTATGAAAAATCACCGAGAACAGGAGCAGAAGCATTTACACTTATGGTTTCCTAATATTTTTGAATTTAAAGGCGGAATTCAAGTATATTCAGCATTCTTGTTGGAAGCATTACAAAACTTATATCCTAATATTAAATATGACGTTTTCCTCAAACACGATACTAGCTGCTCACCAAACTTTTCGTTCATAAATAACACCAGTTTTCACTTTGCGGGCAAGTGGCATAAAACTTTACGAACGCAAGTTTTTGCGACTCAAATTTTAGGACATGGACTGTGGCAACGCCCCAGTCTAATTATCTCCTCTCATCTTAATTTCACAGTTGTTGCTTACTTACTAAAACGCCTAACTGGTATACCTTACTGGGCTGTTGCCCACGGTGTAGATGCTTGGAATATCACAAACCCTACTTTAAAAACTGCTCTTTACCATGCCGATCGCATCCTAGCTGTGAGCAGTTACACTCGCGATCGCTTGCTAAAAGAACAGAACCTAGATCCAGCTAAAATTTCGCTTTTACCCAACACATTTGATGCTAGTCGCTTCCAAATAGCTGGCAAACCGAGATATTTGTTAGAGCGATACGGACTAAAACCTCAACAGCCAGTTATTTTAACGGTTGCTAGGTTAGCAAGTACCGAAGCCTACAAAGGCTACGACCAAATTATTCAAGCTCTACCAGAAATTAGGCGTCAGGTGAGTGATGTTCACTACATTCTCGCTGGCAAAGGCGATGATCGAGCGCGGATTGAGCAGCTGATTACTCAGTTAAATCTTCAAGATTACGTAACGTTAGCGGGCTTTGTCCCCGATGAAGAACTTTGCGATCATTATAATCTTTGCGATGTCTTTGCAATGCCCAGTCGAGGAGAAGGATTTGGGATCGTCTACCTAGAAGCACTCTCATGTGGTAAACCAACTTTGGGTGGAAATCAGGATGGTGCAATCGATGCCCTTTGTCACGGTAAACTAGGTGCATTGGTTGATCCTCTGGATGTAGGTGCGATCGCTAAAACTCTGATTCAGATTTTGCAAGGTACTTATCCCAATTCTCTAATGTATCAACCTGAAGCTTTACGCCAACGAGTTATTGATACTTTCGGATTTGTGCGTTTTCAGCAAACCCTTGCAGAACTGATAAAAAACTCACCCATCAAATCTCACTTATGAGAGTTCTGCACGTCATTCCCTCTGTTCCTAAAGTGCGGGGTGGCCCTAGTCAGGCTGTTCTGGATATGGTTAAGGCATTGCGAGCAAACAATCTTGATGTCGAAATTGCCACCACGAACGACAACGGCGACGGCTTACTAGATGTCCCCTTACAAAAGTGCATTGAATATCAGCAAGTCCCCGTCTGGTTTTTCCATCGCTTTTCACCAACTATTAAAGCTGCAAGAGAATACGCATTTTCTTGGCAGCTAACAGTTTGGCTCTGGCATAACATTTCTCGGTACGATATTTTACATATTCACGCCCTTTTCTCTTATGCTTCTACAACTGCAATGGCGATCGCCCGCCTCAAAAATGTTCCTTATATTGTTATGCCACATGGTTTACTATGCGAGTGGTCTTTACAGCAAAGCGCCCGCAAAAAGCAAATTTACTTGAGTCTGATAGAGAAAGCAAACCTCAACCATAGTCAGACAATCCACCTCACCTCCCAACAAGAACAGCAGGAAGTTTCTCAATTGGGACTCAGCACACCTAGTTTTGTATTGCCCCTCGGACTGTCTCCGCCAAACGTGATTCCTGATGCCCGTCATCGCCTGCGGCAATACCTAAATATTCCCACAGATGAACCTGTCATCTTATTTTTGTCGCGGCTACATCCCAAAAAAGGGCTAGATTATTTAATTCCTGCGTTAGGCAAACTGACTCACCATCGCTTCACTTTTGTAATAGCAGGCAGTGGTTCAAAAGAATACGAAGCAGAAATTGAGTCTCTTTTAGTCTCGAATGGTATTCGCGATCGCACCCATTTTGCTGGGTTTGTTGAAGGAGAGACCAAAAACATATTCACACAAGGATCAGATTTATTTGCACTCACCTCCCACTCCGAAAACTTTGCTGTCGTAGTCTTGGAAGCGTTAGCTGCTGGTATTCCTGTTCTCGTCACTCCTGGTGTTGCCTTAGCTTGCGTTGTTGCTCAACAACAACTTGGTTACGTTCCAGAAATGGATGTGTTGGCGATCGCATCTGCTCTCGATCACTATCTTAGCCATCCTCAAGAGGCTAAGGGTAGGGGCGATCGCGCCCGTCAATTTATCCTTGAGAAATACACTTGGGAAAAAATCGCCTCCCAAATGCAACAGGTTTACACAGATATTCTTCAAAGAAAGCCTATTCCCACCTTTTACTCAATTTAAATCTGCCATGCAAACTACTACTAACAAACGTGAGTATGCTTATACAAATGGTGATTCTTTACATCATCATGCTTATTTACTTTCTCCACTACTAGATTTAATATCACAACAAAAAACCAATTCTTCAGAAAAACTTCGAGTGTTAGATTTGGGTTGTGGTAATGGTAGCCTGAGCCAAAAAATAGCTCAACAAGGATATGAAGTGGTTGGAGTTGAGGAATCGCTATCTGGAGTTTTATTTGCTCGTCAGAATTTTCCAGAATGCAGCTTCATTCAGGCAAGCATCTATGATTTACCCTATACTGATTTGGAAAAAGCATTTGACATAGTTGTTGCTGCTGAAGTGATTGAACATTTGCTTTATCCTAGAGAGTTAATTTGGGTTGCAAAAAAATGCCTAAAACCTGAGGGAAGATTAATTATTACAACTCCCTACCACGGTTATTTGAAAAACCTAATGTTAGCGCTTATTGGCAAAATGGATCAGCACTTTACTTCTCTTTGGGATGGAGGTCACATCAAGTTTTTCTCAGTAGCAACACTCACTCAGTTATTACAAGAGGAAGGGCTAGAGCAGATTAGCTTCAAATTTGCGGGCAGACTACCCTTTCTTTGGAAATCTATGCTGTGTTCTAGTACTGCTACACGAAACTTATCTAAAGTTATCCATAGATAACCAAGCATGTTCGCTTCTTGCTTCTACCAGGGATGTCGGCATCTACCTGTCCACAAGCGTCTTGATTCGGGTTTAGCCAACCCTATCTTTACAAAAATCACTACGTATTTACATAATTTTCGCCTTCGTTTAGATCCGCCTGGGACTATAAGTCCCAGTCTTATAGCACGCATTCCTCTCTAAGAGGACTGATTAAACAAGTTTTAAGCTGGTAATATTTATCATGCTTTATCTCTTGTTTAGCGGTTTATACTTAAAGGTGCAAGATATGTGTAGAGATTGTATCATGCTAGAGAGAATTACCCCTCTCATTCTTACCTATAACGAAGCACCCAACATCGATAACACACTGCAAAAGCTAACATGGGCAAAGAGCATTGTCGTTATTGACAGTTTCAGCACAGATAAAACTTTAGAGATTTTGTACTCTTATCCTCAAATACAAGTCTTCCAAAGACATTTTGATTCCTTTGCTGGTCAGTGCAATTACGGGCTAGAAAAAATTGCATCTGAATGGGTACTGTCATTAGATGCAGATTACGTTTTAACTAATGAGTTAATTAATGAAATTAAAGCACTGCCAGCCGAGGCTGCTGTAGATAGCTACAGCGTCAGATTCAAATACTGCATTTTTGGCAATCCTCTACGTGGTACTCTACTTCCACCCCGTAAGGTACTCTACAAAAGAGAAAAAGCGAGCTACAAAGATGATGGACATGGACATCGGGTCTGGGTAGAAGGTAAATCTGCTATGCTTTCTGGCTACATTTACCACGACGATCGCAAACCTCTCAGTCGCTGGTTGTGGGCGCAGGATCGCTACATGGTAATTGAGGCGAAGAAATTATTGGAAACTCCGGTAAGTGAATTGAGTTGGGGCGATCGCATCCGGAAACAAAAAATTCTGGCTCCCTTCATTATCCTCATCTACTGCCTAATTTTCAAAGGTGGTATCTTCGATGGGTGGCCTGGTTGGTACTACACATTTCAGCGTGTCTTGGCAGAAATTCTTTTAGCAATTCGTCTGATAGAAGCCGAGCTAAGAATTTCCTGACTTTAAGGAAAGCCGCGAAATTCCCCATCCCTTTACAGAGTGGGGAAAGCCAGGACAATCAATCACCCTTGACGGGTAGCAACACACATTAACGATAATGCTGCCTCTGGTGAATTGGGGTTAATTCCTGACAGTCTTTGAGCTAGACGGCACTTCCAAAACGCTTTACCATAGTTGCCCTGCAAAACTTCTGCACCCACTGTATGGTTATGAGAATAAAGCTGAACTGTAAAACCCAATGGTTCTAGTATCTGATAGTAAAGTTGCGGTGTCACGCCATCACCTGGTTTATGATGCACCTCTGTTGCTATACTCCAGAACTGCTCCTTAGCCGTAGAGTGTCCACCCCGTTTCAATAGCCGATAAAGTGGCAAACGTAATTGCCATAGTAGTAAACCTAAACCCCGGAACTGATAGGCAGTTAACTGCGGATCGTGATCGGTGATTAAAAGTCCGCCAGGACGAACCAACCGTGCTGCTTCGGCTAATACTTTTGCCATATCATCACAGTGGTGTAAACAGGCGTTAGCCATCACAATGTCAGCAAAACCAGAAACAAACGGTAGTTCGTGAGCATCTGCCAAGATTGGTGTGTACCCAACTTTTTGAGACATTTTCAAGGCTTCGTGAGAAACGTCTATACCGAGTAACAGCCGAGGTTCACCACAGTAATTTTTCAGTGACGCATACAGATTGCCTGGTCCACAACCAATATCTACGACTATTTTGCCATGCCAATTACCAATGACTGCCCGCCAAAGGTCTACAAATTTTTCATCTCGATGACAGGCTTCAAAATAATTTTTTGCCCATTCTGGATGTCCAAAGTAATAACTGTTTGCTTGGATAGCTGGGGTTGAGTTGAAGTTTTTACAAATCAAAATATCTTCATCCAATCTATCAATATGACTTTCTGCTGCCAAATACTGAGACAAATTTATAGGTAACTCATTCAACATAAATTATCTGATTATTTAGTTAACGCAGCAATTATAACAAGCTTGCTAATATTATTATAAAATAAATCGTGTTTGGGAATGTTGTTTACAGAAGAAATACATATTTACCCGAAGCAATAAGTTTGAATTAAAGACCTAAATTTTAATTAATTAAAGGTTTTTAAAATAGAGGTTTAAAACCTCAAAATTCTCAATTATGATATCTTGCAGTATTCTCAACAAAACCCAAAACACTGGGTTTATAAAAGATAAATTAGGGCTTATACCATTTCACATTAATCGCGATACATATAAATCTTGTAGAGACGCGACGGCAGTCGCTACAACGGGGGGAACCCCAACGCCAGTTAAGAGCGGAGGGAAACCCTCCTTCAGGACTGGCTCCGCAACGCGCTGCCTCAAATTTCGCGTCTCTACACCATCTGTATTTGTATCAGAGTTTTTGTAAAATGGTATTACAGGTTAAATAAGTTGCAAGAAACCTGGTTTTTGATACTGCTGCAACATGTGAAAAGTGTTGTTTTTTTAAGTTTGGGTCAAAATCCTCATATATAAACCCCAACTTCTATTTTTACTCTTCCTTATTCCTTGTTCACATCATGACAAAAAGTAGCGTTTACAATAATACTAAAATGTCAAATGAAAAAACACAAAAATTAAAGACAAGACATGAGTATGCCGAGCAAATTTGCAAGAGACTTGAAGAATGCAAAAATTATCTTCAAAAAGATTTTGCTATAGAAAATCGCATTAAAAGTTGTTATATTGATGACTTGTTAGATGAAAATGATGCTAAAAAAATTTATGAAGCATTTCCTCACAAAGAAAACTTATTAAAAATGAAAGATATTCGAGGGTACAAGTATGTGGGAATACAAATGAATAAGTTTGATCCAATCCTTGAAGAAATTATTTATGCTTTTCAGCAACCTAGAGTAGTTGATCTAATTTCTGAAATTACTGGATTTGAGGAGTTATTGCCAGATGAATACCTATACGCAGGTGGAATTGGTTTAATGGACTATGGCTGTGTAGTAAACCCTCATCTTGATAATTCACACGATAAAGACCGTAAAAATTATCGTGTATTGAACTTGTTATACTATGTCACACCTGACTGGAAACAAGAGTATGGTGGCAATTTGGAACTTTGGGATAAAGGGTTAAAGCAGAGCTGTAGAACTATCCACAATAAGTTCAATCGATTAGTGATAATGATTACAAATAGGACATCCTGGCACTCTGTTAATGAAGTGAAGCATCAAGGACACCGTTGCTGCGTGTCTAACTACTACTTTTCTTCAAAACCTGCTTCAACAGAGGACTATTTTCATGTTGCTTCCTTCCGAGGACGCCCAGAACAACAGTTTAGAGACATCATATTGCGAGGGGATGCTGTCTTACGTAATGGAATTCGTAAAATTTTCAAACATGGAATTAAAAAGCCTCATTATTACGAGAAGTAATCTGAATAAGCTCTAGAAAGAAATCAGTTTAACCGTGAAAACTTCTCATCGCCTATTCCAAAAATATGCGATTTTAGCTCTAACTGGTTTTATCCTCACCTTGCTGCTCATGATTCCGGTGCGTTTAGCGATCGCCTTCCACCAAGCTCCCCAACCCCAAGCCATTCTTATGCTTGGCGGTACTGCATTAGGAGAGCGTGAAAAGTTCACCGCTGAATTTGCACAATACTTTCCTTCCTTAGATATCTGGGTTTCTAGTGGTTTACCTCCAAACAAAGCACGCCCCATTTTTCAAGCAGCAGGTATTAAAGATAGCCGCCTTCACTTGGACTACCGTGCTGTTGACACTGTTACCAACTTTACTAGCTTGATCCCAGATTTACACCAAAGCGGAATTCACCACCTTTTCTTGATTACCTCCGATTATCACATACCCAGAGCCAAAGCGATCGCCACCATCGTTCTTGGTAGCCAGGGCATAGCCTTCACCCCTCTGTCTGTTCCATCAAGAGATCCACCCGAACCCCAACTTCACATCCTCCGTGATTCTGGTCGTGCCCTGCTTTGGGTCTTAACAGGCTACACCGGAGCAAAACTTAAAAACACTCGTGTAGATTCTTTGTAATTAAGTTTACTGCCAAATTAAAACTTTTCTAAGCAAACCTAATAATATAGAGTACAACTTAAATGAACATTCTCGGAATTAACGCATATCATGGCGATGCTTCTGCTTGTTTAATCCAAAACGGTCAACTTATAGCCGCCGTTGAAGAAGAACGCTTCACCCGCATCAAACATTGGGCAGGATTCCCGGCTCAATCTATCCGCTATTGTCTGCAAGTTGCTGGTATCAGTGCCGCAGACTTAGACCATGTTGCAGTATCATTTAATCCCAAAGCCAATCTCAACCGTAAACTCCTCTTTACCCTGCAACAACGTCCTTCTCTTTCCTCACTTCTGGATCGGTTTAGTAAACAAAGCAAATCTACCAGCCTCAAAGAAAAATTGGCGGAAACTGGTTACTGTCAACCAGAAGATATTCGCGCTCCCATCCATACACTAGAACACCACACAACCCACTTAGCTAGTGCTTTCTTTATTTCTCCCTTTGAAAAAGCTGCCGTTTTATCCATTGATGGGATGGGAGATTTTGTTAGTACCCTCTCCGGCGCAGGCGAAGGTAATCATCTTGAATATTTTTCGCGTACGCATTATCCACATTCCATAGGTTATCTTTATAACGCCATCACTCTTTACCTCGGTTTTCCCGCCTATGGTGATGAATACAAAGTGATGGGATTAGCACCATACGGAGAACCAGAATATTTAGAAGCATTCCGGCGAATTATTTATCCCAAAGGCGATAGCTTTGAATTAAACCTAGATTACTTCACTCACCACGAACAAGGCATAGCTATGAAGTGGGACAACGGCGCACCTATCGTTGAACCCTTCCATAGCCAAGAATTAGAAAAATTATTGGGGCCAGCGCGAAATAGCAAGTCAGAAATGACACCCAGACATCAAAACATCGCCGCTTCCCTGCAAGCGGTAACGGAAGAAATTATTTTTCATATACTTAACCGTCTGAGCGATCGCTATCAGAGCGAAAATCTCTGTATGGCTGGTGGTGTGGCGATGAATTCCGTAGCCAATGGTAAGATTACTCAAAATACTCCCTTTAAAAACGTTTATATTCCCGTTGGTGCTGCTGATAATGGTACTTGCATCGGCGCTGCTTTCTTTGTTTGGAATCATCTGCTTAAACAACCGCGCCAATTTGTATTAAATCATGCCTATTGGGGTTCGGAATTTTCTGGGGAAGAATGCTTACTAGCCTTGCAATCTCACGATTTGCAGCCCAAACATTTAGAAAAAGAAGCACTTCTACACCAAGTCGTTGATGCTTTGTGTGCGGGTAAAGTAGTAGGTTGGTTCCAAGGTAGAATGGAATTTGCAGCAAGGGCTTTAGGTAATCGTTCCCTCGTGGCCGATCCGCGTCGTTCAGATATGCGTGATATTATCAACTTGAAAATAAAATTCCGAGAAAAATTCCGTCCCTTTGCTCCTAGTATTCTTGAAGAAGAGGTAGGCGAATACTTTGAAATTGACGCAACAGCGCCATTTATGGAAAAAGTCTTTAAAATTCGCCCAGAAAAGAGAGCATTAATTCCTGCTGTTACTCATGTGGATGGTACGGGACGCTTGCAAACTGTCAGTAGCAAAACCAATCCCCTCTACTGGGAATTAATTAATACATTTGCTCAACGCACTGGTATTCCCCTTGTCCTCAACACATCTCTAAACGAAAACGAACCCATCGTTAGGACTCCAACAGAAGCTATTCAGTGCTTTTTGAGAACAAATATGGATGCTCTAGTCTTAGGTTCCTATTATATAGAGCGTAGCGATATTAAATCTTAATTAGAGAATTTGTTGGTTGTTCATGGTTGATGGTTCATGGGTATTAACCATCAACCATTAACCATTAACCATCAACCAACATTCTTAGCGATCGCATCTAATTTTCTTGTAAGTGTCCTGAATTACTGTAATGTCTCATGAATTAGTGTAGAGACTTTGTATGCAAAGTCTCAAAAAATACGTTTGCTTCCCATTTTGTTATGGTAAGCAAGGCGTTACCTCATCCTCGTTTGTGTTCCTTAGCACAAACGCTGCGGAGCAATCACACTGAAGTTCAAGCGGCAAGCACAAAAAAATGGTAAAAAACTGGGGATTGGCGATCGGCATTAATCAGTATGAATTCCTGCAACCGCTGAAGTATGCTAAGCGGGACGCGCAGTTGATGCAGGAACTTTTCCGAAATCAAGCAGGTTTTGAGCGGGTTTTCTTGTTTTCTGATGAAGAACCCAATTTAGGTGAAACCTCAACTCATCCCAGCCGTGCTAACTTATTGCAATTATTACAGCAATTATCGGAACAACCCTTCCTACAGCCGGGAGATAATTTTTGGTTTTTCTTCAGCGGTCATGGTATGGTACACGCAAACAGCGATTACCTCATGCCCTGTGACGGCAATCCCGAAGATATAGAAAATACAGGAATTTCGATTAATTTTATTATTGAATGCTTGCGTAACTGCGGAACTGATAATATCGTCCTAATTTTGGATGCTTGTCGCCATCAAAATCAGAACATAGGCGAAGGAATTGGGCAACAAACTCAACAGATAGCAAGTCAAACCAAAGCCATCAGCATTTTTTCCTGTAGTCCCGATGAATACTCCTATGAAATTGATGCACTGCAAAAAGGAGTATTTACCCATGCGTTATTAGAAGGTTTGGGTACTCAGGGACAATGCGCCACAGTTGAACGGTTGAACCAATACCTCAGTTTTCGAGTACCGCAACTTGTTCATCAATATCAAAATGCTCAACAAACACCGTATATTGTTGCCGAGCCTAAAAATAAATCACGCCAAATTCTCATACCGAAGTATGCAACTTTACATGATATTGCCACATTGAAAATAGATGCATTTCGAGCTGAAGTTGACGGAAATTTGGAACTAGCAGAGCAACTGTGGATGCAAGTAAATGCAACAACTTCTTTTCCAGATATGGATGCAATTAAGGCAATGCAAAGAATAGCTCAGTTGCGAACAGCAAATTTGTATCCTAACACGAATCTCACCCACCAACTTTATTCCCTCCGAGAGAATGGGATAATTGGCTCAACGCTTCTAGAAGAACAAAACGCAAGTATCAGTAATTACGAACGAAGAGGGCTGTTAACAATACCGGAAATATCTGAAAACGCTAGTAATATCTCTATTTACAAAATAGAAGCAGAACAACAAAGAAGTAAATTAATAAACTTATATTGTAGTATTAATACTGAATTAAGTTCTGAGCAGGCAGTTATCTATAAACGGTTGCGGGATTTGCTAGCAGCAGGCAAATGGAAAGAAAGCGATCGCGAAACAATGGCGATTATGCTGAAAGTAGCAGCTAGAGAGAAAAAAGGTTGGTTGAATGTAGAATCTATTAACCAATTTTCTTGCACAGACCTATACACAATAGACCAACTGTGGTTGAAATACAGCAATGGACGCTTTGGTTTTAGCGTGCAAAAACGAATTTGGGAAAATATAGGTGGTCAACCGGATGCAGATTATGAAACATGGTGTCAATTTAGCGATCGCATTGGTTGGCGTGTAAATAACAATTGGTTATTCTACTCCGATCTCACCTTCAGCGAAAATGCTCCCGAAGGACATTTCCCCGCAGCCGGTGTAGTTAATATTCTAACAGCGTGGAGGGGTTGGGTAGTAGGTTCATTCTCTTGCCTAGTGGGATTCTCTGCCTTTGCCTCTAGACTGGCAAAATGTGATTTGTAGTCATTAACGTCTAATCTAATAGATTGATTACAAAAATTCAGTTTTAGGATAAAAACGACCACAAATAGACACAGATAAATTATCTGGCATTGGTGAATTCGAGTATGAATTCTTTTTTGAGTCTCACGCAAAGCCGCAAAGACGCCAAGAAAATCTTTGCGCCTTGACGACTTTGCGTGAGCTTTTCTTTAATCTGAAGTTCCCCCGTGCAAATGTACTAAGATAGCCTGCAAAGCTTATTA
>JBHYDF010000055.1:34351-43975 GCA_051861145.1 Nostocaceae cyanobacterium | reverse complement strand
CTCCTAACTCCTAACTCCTAACTCCTAACTCCTAACTCCTAACTCCTAACTCCTCGTACTGTCCCACTCCTGCGCCGCATCTTCTACAGCTTTATCTACCGTTTTCTCGTCTAACATTGCTGCTTGCAGGTTCTCATAAATTGCCTTTTGCAATTTATTGAAATCTTTCAAAGTTGGTGTTAACACTTCTGCTTGTTGCAATTGGCTAGCACTGACAGCACGCGCTTTATCCAAATTTGAGGCATTTGCCGCTACATTTTTAAAGTAAGTGTCAGACAAAGATTTAACTGTAGATGGTAGGACGTTTGCTTGTTTAGCAAAGGTTAGCTGGTTTTGGTCGTTAGTGACAAACAAAGCAAATTTGACAGCGGCGTCTGGTTGCTTGCTGGCGCGGGGAATTACTACATTCATGATGGCAACGTTTTTCTTGCCCGTGTCACCTGTAATTTGTGGTGCGATCGCAGAAACTTTGGCGATCGCTGGTGCATTTTTATCAATCTGCTTTAAAAACTCCGGCCCAGAAGCCAGTAATGCCGTTTCTCCAGATTGATATAGTTCAATAGCATGTCTATGCCCTTGTGTCAATACTTCTTTTGGGAGTAATCCTTTTTTATAAAGGTCTACCCAATACTGAAACGCGGCTTTGCCTTGAGGAGAATTAAAAGCGGCTTTACCTTCGGCATCTACTAGGTTAACTCCCATCTGCACAAAGGATTCTAACACCTCAGCGGAATCCTGGGGGACGAAAGTAACAAAAAAGGCATATTTACCAGTTTTGTCTTTAACTTGTTGCGCGACCTGTGCTAATTCGGCGTAAGTAGCAGGTGGTTTACTGATACCTGCCTGTTTTAATAAATCAGTGTTATAAATGGTTAGCCGTGTGGTCAGATACCAAGGAAGTCCAAAACTCTTACCATCGAGCGTGCTTGCTTTCCATATATTCGGCAGATAGGAGGAACGTACTTCATTTGGGACTTTTGCATCCAAATCTAACCAAGCATTTCGCCCTGCCAATTGCGATGCAAAACCCGGATTCAGGTTCACTACATCAGGTGGCGTTTTTGCGGAGACAGCTGTTAAAATTTTGTTCTCCATTTCCGACCAAGGTATATCCACCCAGTTAACCTTTATACCTGGATTTTGCGATTCAAAAGTCGTAATCAGGTTTTGGAAGTAGTCGGTGAATTGAGGTTTGAGCTGCATCGTCCAAAACTCAATTTTCCCCCCTCCTTGTGATGCCTGTTCTGTGCTGTTAACGTTACCTGTGCCGCAACTGACAATCCAGCTTGTCACTAAGCCGAGTAACGCCCAAACGGCTAATCTTTTGAATTTATGAATTGAAATCATCGTACTTGTAGTTTTTTAGCTAAACCGGGGTGAAAAGTTGATGCAGAATTCTCGAAATTATAGGGTAAAGCGACTAGAACACTAATTCAGTAATGCTGGAATGAACCTCTCCCCCAACCCCTCCCCTACGAGGGGAGGGGAGTTTGGCTCCCTCTTCCCTTGTAGGGAAGGGGGCTGGGGGGTTAGGTTTTTGATTACTGAATCGATGCTCTAGATATTAATAACAACAAACGTTTGTAACATTTAAATTTTTTAACTTTGCATCTCATGCGGACAAAACTGTGGTTAAAAGCTTCAAAAGTGTATTTGGCAAATCAAATAAAGGAATCGGTATAGAACTTGCGCCACAACGGGTGAGTGTTGCTCGTTTACGCAAGCAAGGCCAAGGTTTGAAACTAGACGCCTTAACATCAGTGCCTGTTCCAGAAGGTGTTTTTGTCGATGGTCAAATTGCCGATCCGCCAGCAATGGCGCAAATTATCCAACAGGCACTTTCTGAAAGTAAAATCAAAGCAACTCGGGTTGCTACTGCTGTTCCGGGACGAGATTCGATTGTACGTTTAATACCCGTTCCAGCAGAGTTAGATGATAACGAACTGCGGGAGATGGTGTTAAAACACGAAGCAGGTTTGTATCTGCCTTATCCTCGTGAAGAAGCTGATGTGGATTATCAAAAACTTGGGTACTTTGTAGATGAAGACGGCATTGAAAAAGTACAGGTGTTACTGGTTGCGACTCGCAAGGAAGTCACGGATACATTTATAAATACATTCGAGCAAGCAGGATTGCAAATCGATGTATTGGAAATTAATAGTTTTGCGCTAATTCGGACAATTCGCGATCAACTGCGACAATTTGGACCGCAAGAAGCAGCAGTACTAGTCGATATCGAATTCGATAGTACAGAAATTGCCATTATTGTCAATGGAGTACCGCAATTTTCCCGCACAGTGCCAATTGGAACTTATCAAATGCAAATGGCACTAGCAAGGGCAATGAATTTACCTGCATCGCGAGACATGGAACTGTTGCAGGGAATGACCATTCCTTTAACACCTATGGAAGGTGGGAAAACTGGTGTTACTGAAGCAAACCCCGGTATGGCGGCGATGGTGCGGGTGTTAGGAGAACTTACTGATGAATTGCGCCGTTCCATCGATTTTTATGTTAATCAAAGTGAAAATTTGGAGGTAGCGCAGATTTTATTAGCCGGGCCAGGCGGCGGACTGGCACAGCTAGATGAGTTCTTCACCCAAAGATTAAGTTTACCAACGTCTCAGGTAGATCCCGTAAGTGCTTTGTCTTTACAAGTAGACGAGGAAAAATATCCCCCAGTGGAACGTCCTGGGTTAGGAATAGTGCTTGGTCTTGGTATGCGGGAGGTGTAGGAAAATGTACAGTTTAGATATTAACTTCTTAAAAGACCGCGTAACTGACCAGAAAAGTCCGGGCAATCAGCCGACGAGAATAAAACTTCCAGTTGGGAATTTAACACCTTTATATATAGGTGTGGCAATTGGTGTATTTTTCCCAGCTTTGGTAGGAACTGGTTTATGGTTTTTGCAAGGGAAAAATACCGAGTTAGAGCAGAATATAGCTCAACTGGAGCAAGAGAATCAGAGTTTAGAAGCGCAGATAGGAAGCATCAAAAAAATTCGCGAAGAAACAAACAGTATTAAGGGGGAAACACAATCTTTAGTTGCTGTGTTTGACCAGATTCGTCCTTGGTCAGCAATGTTACAAGATTTGCGCGATCGCATTCCAGCAACAGTCCAAATTGAAACCGTCAAACAAACACCACCAGTAGCCGCAGCAGAAGGACAGCCATCACCCAACCCCGCTGGAGGTGTGGAAATTTCCGGCTTAGCTCGCTCTTTTAACGATGTCAACGATTTCTTGCTGACTTTGCAACAGTCTGCTTTCTTCAAAGGTACTGAAGCAAAAATTGTTTCCGCAGAATTAGTAGATGCACCAGTAACCATTGCTGCTAGAGGGCTGACGGGACCAGCAATTAAACCGCCACAAGTAGTTAAATATACTATTCAATCCACTCTCAGCGATGTTCCAGCTTCTGACTTAGTTAGGGAATTGGAGAAAAAAGGCACAGTGGGATTAGTGGCGCGTATTCGCAGTCTGCAACAAACAGGAGTCTTCCAAAAATGACGCTAAGTGAAGATTTGAATTTTACTGAGAGTCGGGAATTTGAGGAGGCTGCACCAGCCTATCCTGTAGTCTTTGGTATTAGTCTTACACCGCAAATAGGTGGTATTGCGGTAGGAGTGTTGGGGCTAGCTGGAGCGCTTTATATGTTGTTTAACATGGTGATGCCAGCTTGGGAAACTTTTGGACAGCAGCAAACAAAACAAACCGAACTGCAAGGGCAAATTGACCAAAAGAAAGCCAGCATCCAACAGATTGATAAAGTAAAACAGGAGCTAGCAGACGCCAAACAGCAACAAATCCAGGTGTTAGGTTTATTTGCTAACGAGAAAACCTTGGATACATTACTACTGGATATGAATCGTTTGGTTGAGGCTGGTAATATTAAACTTCCTCTCAATGCCGTTCAAGCCAAACTGAGAAAGTTTGTACCAGCTTCACAAAAACCAGAACCAATTACCGATGGTTCTTTAGGGTTACAGGTTAATGGCAAGCTGAAACGCAGCAGCATCAGTATTGAAATTCTTGGTACTTATGAACAAACGCAATCAATTCTTCGCAATATAGAGCGTTTGCAGCCTTTGTTAATAGTTAAAGACTATCAATCCTCTTTGACACCGGAACCCCCTGCTGAACCAGGTAAAGGAGTACGGAGAATCGGGCCAGCACCAATTACTACTAGTTTTCAGTTACAAGCATTAATGCCACTTTCCCCAGAAGAAGCCGCAGCAGCAGCTAAAGTTGATCCTAAGAAGTAGGGAGTGGGGGTTAGGGACTAGGGGCTAGGGGTTAGGGAAAAGAGATTTTCATTTAGCATTTGCCCGGAATTAAAATTCGGGCTTAAAGCTAAAGTCGGTTACAAACCGACTTGGTAAGAGTTTTAACCCGTTTTAATTGAGATACAACATTCTCAATTAGCACGTTGGTTTGCCCGGAAATAAATTTCGGGCTTAAAGCTAAAGTCGGTTACAAACCGACTAGGTAAGAGTTTTAACCCCTTTTAATTGAGATACAACATTCTCAATTAGTACGTTGGTTTGCCCGGAAATAAATTTCGGGCTTAAAGCTAAAGTCGGTTACAAACCGACTAGGTAAGAGTTTTAACCCCTTTTAATTGAGATACAACATTCTCAATTAGTACGTTGGTTTGCCCGGAAATAAATTTCGGGCTTAAAGCTAAAGTCGGTTACAAACCGACTAGGTAAGAGTTTTAACCCATTTTTAATGGGTTTTAGCTTTAAGCCGGAAATTTATTTCACGGCTATTTGCAAATCTAGTTAACTTTTTACCATAAGTAATAACCTTTCCGTAAATTCTCGGAGGGGAGCTTGCCTTTGGGTAGAGTACTTTAGTTCCAGGCTAACTATACAAAAATTTCAAAAACTGCCTAGATATTTTTTAATGTGAGGAATGAACTGTGAAACAACTTCACGGTAATACTTTATTATTTGCTACCACCGCAATAGTTTTTTTAGCTGCTCAACCAGTGAAGGCACAGATTACTCAAATTACCGATGTGCAGCTAAATCCAGTTGATGGTGGTATTAACGTTGTTTTAAAAACTTCTTCCGGTTCTCGCCCCCAAATTTTTACTACAAAAAGGGGCAAATATTTAGTCACAGATATTATTAATACTCAACTTCGTTTACCAAAAGGTAAAAGTTTCCGCCAAGAAAATCCGGCTCCAGGAATTGTCTCAGTAGAGGTAACTCAGTTAGATACCAATAGCATAAGGGTGGTAGTAAATGGAACCAACACTGCTCCTAATACTCAACCCGTAACGCGATCGCAAAACGCAATTACCCTCAACTTTACCCCAACCGAAGGAACCACAGCATCAGCACCATCGCTTCCGCAAACGCCTGCGCCTGCTCCTAACACAGATCCAGCAGTTCCAATGGTTCCTAACCCGCAAGTGAGCATAAATGGCACACCAGCCCAAGCAGCCGGGCCCGGTCAACCCCCAACCCCAGCACCGCCATTCTTGCCTAGAGCCGTTGCACCACCAGTGGGAGATATTGCCATCTCGAATATGGATGCATCTCCTAGTGTGATTGACTTAGGGACACAAGAACGTGTACCTAGATTAGTGTTGCGAGATGCTCCGGTACGCGAGGTTTTGTCACTGCTAGCCCGTGCGGCTGGTTTGAACTTAGCTTACACATCATCAGGGGGAACTGCTGGAGGTCAAGGTCAAGGTGCGAGTGCAGGAGATGGACAGACAATTTCCTTAGATATAGAAAATGAACCAGTGCAAGATGTGTTTAACTACGTCTTGCGCTTGAGTGCTTTGGAAGCTAACCGGAATGGACGCACGGTTTTTGTAGGGCCGAAATTACCTAATTCCACTCGTGATATGGTAATGCGTAGTATGCGACTCAATCAGGTAACTGTGGGAGTTGCTATTAACTTCTTAGTAAGCTTGGGTGCAGAAAGTGCCGTCAGCCGAGAACGACAAGTAACCAACGTCAATGCGGTTCCTGTGGGTGAAGGAATTGCTCCCATCACCCAAACTCAGACTACTACAGAAACTAGAGTTGAAACTCAACGTATTGATTTTAAAGACTCAAATCCTTTACTCCGAGGTTTACAGGCATTAGGAGACGAGCGCACAAATTCCCTTACCTTGATTGGGCCTGCTAGGTTGGTTGAGGTTGCAATGGCGCAACTAACACAGTTAGATATTCGCCGTCGGCAAGTAGCAGTCAATGTAAAAATTATTGATGTTAACCTCTTAAATACCAAGGACTTCAATACAAGCTTTTCCTTCGGAGTTGGAAATCAGTTCTTTAGCAGTGATGGTGGTGCAGCATCTTTGAATTTTGGTGGTTCCAGACCACCTACTAGTGCTGAAGCTACAAGCAGTGTGACTAGTACACCAGTCATTACTAATCCTATTAAAGGAGGAACATTTTTGAATGTTTCACCAAATGGTATACAAGGAGCAGAAGCTAGTTTAGGCAACGATGGCAATCCACTAAAACCAGGTATCACAAGCTATATTCCAGGATCGAGTACAGCTCAAATTGTGCCAACTAAGATTGATACTCGTACTGGTATACCCATTGAGTATGAATTACAACCCAAGAAAACTGATGATCTATATGCATTCGCCTTGCCAACTTTATACCAATTCCCTAAACGATTCCTTGCTAGCTTGCAATCTCAAGTGCAAAGTGGCAATGCCAAAATTTTGACTGACCCAACCTTAATTGTACAAGAAGGTCAAACGGCTAATGTTAAGCTGACCCAGGAAGTGCTAGGAAACGTTACGAGCAGAATAACTAGTACTGATGGCATCGCTGTACAAACAATTACAGCAGAGAAAACAGATGTAGGTTTAACCCTAGCTGTCAAAGTTGATCGAATTGACGATAATGGTTTTGTCTCCGTATCAGTAGCTCCTGTTATCAAAGCACCTCAATCAGCTGCTGATCTAAATGTTGGAGGAGGTAATACCCAAAAAATATTTTTGGTGTCTGAACGCTCCCTTAATTCTGGCATGATTCGCCTGCGAGATGGTCAGACGCTTATTCTCAGCGGTATCATTCAAGATTCAGATCGAACAACTGTTTCTAAGGTTCCCATCTTGGGTGATATTCCGCTACTAGGTTCGCTGTTTAGAAAAACAAACAGAGAGAATCAGCGTCAAGAAGTGATTGTGTTGCTCACGCCTCAAATTATGGATGATTCTGAACAATCATCTTATGGCTATGGCTATACTCCCAGCCCAGAAGTACGGCAAATCCTTGAGCGTCGCGGGTTGCAAGTTCCCAGACAGTAAATCAGCATAAACGCAGAGGGGAGGCAGCGCGTTGCGGGGGTTCCCCCCGTTGTAGCGACTGCCGTCACGCAGAGTAAGCGCAAAGGAACGCAGAGTATTTCTGAATTTAATTCGTTACGAATTTGTGCAATCTTCTACTTAGTACACAATTACACAAATTCATAACGGAAAACTCTGCGTTCCTCTGCGCTAAACTCTGCGCTCCTCTGCGTTTAACCTCAAATCATGAATTCGCGACAACTTGGGACAAAGTTGTACAATATACCACATTTTGGCTCAACGCTACTGCTTTTAAGTATATTTTGCGGTATCCACTACATAAACTGAAAATAAATTTCCAGCTAAAAGCTCAAATAAGTTAAAACTGTGTAAAAGATTTGTTAAGTTTAGCTTTTAATGTGTTTAAACGAGTTTGTGCCATCAGCCCAAACTCCAGTTTAGGGCGCTTGTACAACACTTTCATCAACAGGCGATCGCCACAAAAATGAAAGTCGTTCTCCTACTCACCCACTCACCCACTCCCCCTGTTTCCCTCGCCACAAGGGTTTTTTCTAAGTATTTTTTCCTACTTGAAGGGTGGTTTTTTGTGAAACAAGCACCCCATTACAAGAAAAAATCCTGAAATCTATATAAATTAATGGTTTCATCTGTTCACTTCTGGCTTGTACACCTTAGAATGATTCATTGAAAAGTTGAGCCTATGGGAGTTACAGCCTTTTTAAGCATAAATACTCTCTAAAGACGACTTTTGTAAATCTCCCAACAGAGATTTTCAGTAATCATGCGTCAGGAGTAACCTGTACGCAATCTCAAGTAAACCTCAAGGAGTTTGACATGAATAAAGGTGAATTAGTTGATGCTGTGGCTGAGAAGGCTAGCGTAACCAAAAAACAAGCTGATGCAGTTTTAACCGCTGCTTTGGAAACCATCATCGAAGCTGTTTCCTCTGGCGATAAAGTCACGCTAGTAGGATTTGGTTCTTTTGAATCTCGGGAACGTAAAGCCCGTGAAGGGCGCAACCCAAAAACCAACGAAAAGATGGAAATTCCTGCTACTAAGGTTCCTGCCTTCTCCGCTGGTAAGCTATTCAGAGAAAAAGTTGCACCCCCAAAATCGTAGATTCTCCTTTTCTACGACACTCTTTTTTGATGCGGCAACCAGCACACGGGGGAAATTTAGCTTGGGCAGCAGCACTGGCTGGCTGTTCCCCCAGTGCTATTGTTGATTTTTCTGCCAGTATCAGCCCCTTGGGACCCCCAAACAGCGCTTTAGTTGCTATTCAGTCCCAAATGGGTAATCTTAGGCACTATCCAGACCCCGATTATAGTGAACTGAGACAAGCTCTCAGTCACTTTCATCAAGTGCCTCCTGATTGGATTCTGCCGGGAAACGGCTCGGCAGAATTACTTACGCTGGCAGGTAGGGAATTAGCAAAATTAACCGCAACAGCTTTAATTACTCCAGCCTTTGGCGACTACTACCGATCGCTAGCGGCATACAATGTCAAAGTACTGGAGTTTCCTCTTTCTTTGGTCAGTCATTTGTCATTTGTCATGAGTGATTTGTCATTGATTCTTAACAAAGGACAAACGACAAAGGACAAAGGACTTCTTTTAAATAATCCGCACAACCCAACGGGAAAGTTATTGACGCGAGAAGCCATTGTGCCCTACTTAGAGGAATTTGCTTTAGTAGTGGTGGATGAAGCGTTTATGGATTTTCTGCCTCCCCATGAGGAACAAAGCTTAATCGGGGTTGTGCAGGAATATCCCAATTTAATAATTTTGCGATCGCTGACCAAGTTCTATAGTCTCCCAGGACTGCGACTGGGATATGCGATCGCTCATCCCGACCGTTTGCGGCGTTGGCAATCCTGGCGCGATCCTTGGCCGGTTAACACTCTAGCCGAAGCAGCAGCAGTTGCTGTACTCGCTGACAGGGATTTTCAGGAACAAACTTGGACATGGCTACCACCAGCACGAAACGAACTGTTTCAGGGTTTAGCTAAGATACCAGGTTTGCAACCACTGCCGGGCGCTGCTAACTTTTTACTTGTGAAATCACAACAGTCTTGTTTGCAGTTACAGCAACACTTACTCAAGCAACAGCAAATATTAATTCGCGATTGCTTGAGTTTTCCTGAATTAGGCGATCGTTATTTCCGTATTGCTGTACGCTTATCTTCAGATAACCAGCGTTTATTACAAGCCATAGCCAAAAGTTAGGAGTGAGGAGTTAGGGGTTAGGAGTTAGGAGTTAGGAGTTAGGAGTTAGGAGTGAGGAGTTAGGAGTTAGGAGTTAGGAGTTAGGAGTTAGGAGTTAGGAGTTAGGAG
>JBHYDF010000055.1:0-34228 GCA_051861145.1 Nostocaceae cyanobacterium | reverse complement strand
GGAGTTAGGAGTTAGGAGTTAGGAGTTAGGAGTTAGGAGTTAGGAGTTAGGAGTAGTAGTAAGGTGGGCTATGCTCACTAAGTATCAAAACGTGAATTAACTTGACATTACGACTTTTAAAACATATTGTTCGGATGGGTATCTCGCTTAACCGTATATCTTGTTTGTGGGATAGGCCGGACAGCCTGTCTAAATACAGAAAATTTTAATTTGATACCAATTTGAAAAATGATTGCTACAGATGGTTTTTGGAAACTGGCTTTTCACAAGGCTTTAGTAATCCAAAATCTAAAATCTAAAATCTAAAATCCAAAATGGTATGACTATATTAATTCGTGCATAGCGTCATTCTTCAACTCCCTATTCTTGACTTGGCATTCAATACAATATGCGGAAAGTCGCCTTCAGGGTGTGTCTACACAATTCAAGACACCAGGGACTGAATATGAGTATAAAAAGCATTCTCATCATTGATGATGAGTACGATATCCGGGCGGTAGCAGAAGTTGCTCTCAAGGCTGTGGGTGGTTGGCGAGTGTCCACCGCTGCATCAGGAAGTGAAGGGCTGACTAAGGCGATCGCTGAACAGCCAGATGTTATCCTCTTGGATGTAATGATGCCCGATATGGATGGAATTACTACTTTTAGAGAGTTACAAAATAATCCTGTAACTAATTCTATCCCAGTAATATTACTAACAGCTAAAGCACAAGCCTCCGACCAACGCCGATTTGTAGAATTAGGTGTTGCAGCAATTATTACTAAGCCTTTTAAAGCAATGAAGCTACCAGGTCAAATTGCAGCAGCTTTAGGCTGGAGAAATTAAACTTTTTTTAAGCTTTTTCTAGCAATCTCCACAATCTCTCCATTTTTAAGCTGTAAATTGAATAACAAGTAAAGCACAAGCAACTTGATTCATCTAATTCAAGTGAAATCATACCCTAACAGGATTTTGGATTTTAGATTTTGGTGAGGCAGCGCGGTGAGTAAGCGTCCTGTTCGCGTAGCGTGTCCTCTTAGGACAAACGGCGGGTTTCCCGCGCCCTGGGAACTGGTGAGACCAGCGCTGTAGGCGGGTTTCCCGCGCCCTGGCGACTGGCGAACCCGAAGGGCGAACCCGAAGGGTCTTGGGGGTTTCCCCCATGAGCGACTGCCGAACCCGAAGGGATTGATAAACCCTCTTTGGGTATAGATTATGTAAATCCATCTATTGCAATCATTTTTCAAATTGGTATCAATTTTGTGGTTGTGCTAATTTCTGATTGTTTAAACCTACTAAAAATGACTAAATCCAGCGGGTTTAGTATGAACAAAATTTTATTTCAGGAGCCATCTACGTAAGCGGTATTTTTAATGGAAACGCTAAATCAATTGGAGGGCTAAAAACCGTGAACAATACTAAAAATTTAGATTTATTTTGTTTAAGCGTTGAATTATTTACCCAAGCTTTAAAGCTGAGAAATAAAATTTTAGCAGAATACTGTATCAATACGCTAAATCGTCTTTTCGGGGCAGAATGTGCGTTCGATATTGTAATTGCAGCGATGCTGGAAATATCTAAAATCGCTCCTGATACTTTTCGCTGGACTTTAGAACATTACAACGACTTCAAAGGATTCTCTGATTTATTAGAATCGAAATCATGTTCATGCAAAAGTATATCTCTCATGGATCACACTGATTATAACGCAGAAGTATTTGAATTAAACGTCGCTATAGTTATACAAATATTAAAAACTCAAGATAAAGAAATATTATATTCCCATGAAAAAAATCTGAAAGAATTAAAAGGATATAACTATACAGCAGAAGTTTTCATTGCTGCATTATTTCAAATATCAGAATTAGATCCAGATATTTTTAGTTGGGCAGTAAAAAAGCTATCTGATTTAGATTTTTATGCAAATTTAATATATATAGTATCTCAATTTGCCACTAAAAAACTTGTTGAAAAAGGTTTTATTCCTGGCAAAGACTTTAGTGCAAATTTGAATGGGCAAATATTAATTAATCAAAATGCAAAGACTGTGTTATTAGATAGTACTTCTGACTTTGAAGATAAGATTTTACTTCAAGAAATACTACAAGTCGTATAATTCATAATTGGAACATATAAATCAATACGGATCAGATAAGATAATTTATCTACCGATAGCCTTTGTAGAAACGTTGCACTGCAACGTCTCTACACACCGGAAAACCCCACCAATAACCTTAACAGCAACCGTATTAACATATAAATTATGAGAGGTGATTTATAAAGTGAATATTAAGACCTCTAACCCTTGCATAGATTGTAGATCCCCCCTAAATCCCCCCTTAAAAAGGGGGGAAATCATTTCTAGCCCCCCAATTTAGCGGGGGGTTGGGGGGATCAGATTTTCTTTATAAATGAACTCTGAATTATGAATTAATTGGTTAACCCAACAACCTCTCATACCATTTCACAAAAACTCTGATGCAAATATAGACGGTGTAGAGACGCGAAATTTGAGGCAGCGCGTTGCTCTTCCAGAGTTGTAGCGACTGCCGTCGCATCTCTACAAAATTTATATGTATCGTGATTAACGTGAAATGGTATCAACCCGGTTTTTTTTCCAAAAAAACCGGGTTTTTTATCGGTTATTGGTTGTTGATGGTTAATAGTTCATGATTGATGCTTCATGGTTTTCTATTAACCATTAACCATTAACTATTAACTATTAACCATTAACCATTAACCCTACCCGAAAAAACTTGTTCCGCAGGTCCAGTCATGTAAACCCGTTGGTCAATTTCAGACCATTCAATTTGCAAACAACCGCCAGGAAGTTCCACAGTAGCAGTACGTTCACATCTTTCCGTTAACACCCCAGCTACCAACGATGCACACGCACCCGTACCGCAAGCTAAAGTAATACCAGCACCACGTTCCCATACTCGCATTTTTAGGTAATCAGGACGCACAACTTGAAGAAATTCGGTATTTGTGCGTTGCGGAAAAACTGAGTGATGTTCAAATTGAGGGCCGATACTTTCTAAGGGAATTGCAGCTACATCTTCCACAAAAGTAATACAGTGGGGATTACCCATACTCACACAGGTAACATCCCAAATTTTCCCTGCTACTTCTAGCGGGTGATTAATCACTTTCTCATTCTCTGCACACAAAGTCGTCGGAATTTCGACCGCAAGTAGCCTGGGAATACCCATATCTACCTTTACTTGCCCATCTGGCATTAGTTGGGGTGTAATAACGCCAGCTAGGGTCTGAATGCGGTATTGGTAACATTTGCGCGATTCTCCCTCTAATTCAGCCAAAAACGCTGCTAAACAGCGAATACCATTACCGCACATTTCAGGTTCCGAACCATCGGAATTAAAAATCCGCATAGTGTAATCAGTGCCATTTTCTCCAGACAGGGCAAAAATTACACCATCAGCACCGATGCCAAAGTGGCGATCGCACCACTTCACCGCTTCCTCTGGAGTCAATACGGGAGTTGATGTCGAGCGATTGTCAATCAAGATAAAGTCATTACCTAGACCGTGATACTTAGTAAATTCGATTGCCATTTGCAAAATCAATAAATTATATTTGTGTTTTGTCCTTAGTCCTTTGTCATTAGTCATTTGTCCTTTGTCATTTGTATAACGCCAATGACAAATGACCAATGACCAATGACCAATGACCAATAACTATTAACTATGATTACTGAATTTGACACTTCTTTACCTAGTATTAGACAAGTTCAAAACCTGATTAAACAAACAACAAAAGCAGAGTTAAAGTTGCTGACTGGTGATGTGCTGGCAGGAAGAGTTTTATGGCAAGATTCATATTGTATCTGCATTGCGGATGAAAATAGCCAGCAGACGATAGTTTGGAAACAAGCGATCGCTTATATGAAAGTTAGTCATTAGTCAATAGTCATTAGTCATTACTATTGACTAATGACTAATGACTATTGACTAATCCCGCAAATTATCCATAGGCAAAAACTCTTTCAATCCTTCCGCCTCAGCAGCTTTAACTATGGGGACAGACAATGGCTGTTGTTTGGTTGGGGCAAGGAACTGTTCTAGTTGATTTAGACTAGGTAAGTTACCGCACAAAAGTACTTGGTCACTGACTCGCAAATCTGTATTACCATCGGGAATGCGGATAAATTTGCTATCTCGCCGTATAGCCTGCACTTGTACCCCATATTTCTGAAAGATGTCCAAATCTGCGAGAGTTTTACCAATCACTGGACACTTAGCATTGACTGTTACCCACTGACAAGCGCTGTTGACTGTAGGAACAGCAGCTTGGCCTTTAGCGAATTCGTCCAAAGCTGCTAGTTCTTCATCAGAACCGACTACCAAAAGGCGATCGCCTGACTCCAATTTGGTACTAGCATCGGGATAATCTATTTCTTCGCCGTTGGCGCGGCGAATTGCCATTAAACTTACCCCTGTTAAGTAACGCATATCTGCTTCTTCTAAAGTCATACCGATCAGGGGTGAAGTATCAGGTAAGGGATACCAACGGTTATTCAAATCTTGAGTGACTTGGCGCAAATGTCGGGAAACTTGGCTTGGTGACTGTTCTGGTCGCAGTTCCAAATAATGATGATTGCGGATTTGCTGCATTTCCCGTTGTACTATAGTACTTGATAATCCTACATTAGTTAAGATGTAGGTCGCCATTTGCAAGCTAGCCTCAAACTCTGGTTGTACAACTTCTCGCGCTCCCAATTGGTAAAGTACTTCAATATTTTTATCATTGATGGCGCGAACAACTATATCTAAATCTGGAGATAATTCTAAAGCGCGTTTGAGGCAAAGACGAGTACTCATCGGATCAGGGAGTGCGATCGCCATTCCTTTGGCTTGATTGACCAAAGCTGTTTCTAAAACGTGAAAACTTATACAGTTTCCATAAACATAAGGCACTCCAGCTTCCCGTAACTGCTGAATTCTGCTTTCAGATTGGTCAATCACCACTAACGGTAAGTTGTGCTGTTGTAACAACTTCACCAAATTCTTACCAACTCGTCCATAGCCGCAGACTACCACATGGTCTTTTATTGGTAATTCTTCGGCTACTTCTAAGGGTTTACCCTCTCCGCTTAAATAAGGCCTCAGCCAAGGTATGGATTCTACCCAATCAAATATAATTGGTACTAACCGCAGCACAAAAGGCGTCAGTACTAATGTGACTGCTGTTGTACCTAAAGTAAGTAAATATACGTGGCGAGAAACCAGCCCCAGTGCTTGTCCTTCACTAGCAAGAACAAAGGAAAATTCCCCAATTTGTGCTAACCCAAAGCCTGCGATTAACGCTGTTTTGAGAGGATAGCGGAATAATTTCACCAGGGGTGTGATAATTAAAAATTTACCAATAAATACCAGCGCTACCAATCCCAGAATCACTTCCAGGTTGTGCCACAAAAATACTGGGTCAATTAACATCCCAATTGAAGCAAAGAACAAACTAGCAAAGATGTCTCGCAGAGGTTCTACATAAGTTAGGGTTTGGTCAGCATATTCCACCTCGGAAATCATCAAGCCAGCGACAAACGCCCCCATTTCAATCGATAGTCCCAGATACTCTGTCAGCAGAGCAATACCCAAACACAGCGCCACTACCCCTAATAAAAATAACTCTCGGCTTTCCGTGCGGGCTAAGAGTCGCAACAAAGGCGGTATTAGCCACTTACCAGCTATCACCGCACCCGCAGCAAATAAGCCAATTCGCAGTAAGGCTGTTAGTACAGCGATCGCAATTGATTCTCCTGGTTGGTGGAGGGCTGGGAGAACTGCAAGCATCAATCCTAGCGCCAAATCCTGCACCACCAAAATTCCTAGCATTACCTGTCCGTGGGGCGTTTCCGTTTCGTTGCGTTCCATCAAACACTTGAGGACAACCGCCGTTGAAGATAAGGATAGAATTCCTCCCAAAAATACACCCTTAGCCGGGAGGGTTCCCCACGCTCCTGTTAAACCACATACTAAAACCGTAACTATAATTGTGAGAGTAATCTGCAATCCGCCGCCACCGAGAGCGATCGCTTTAACTTTTTTAAGTTCTGCAAAGGAAAACTCAACCCCCAAAGCAAACAACAGAAAGGCAACGCCGAACTGTGCTAGGGTTTCTACTTGAATTAATTCTTTAATCAATCCTAAACCGGTAGGCCCCACAACCATCCCGCCGATCAGGTATCCAAGTAAAACAGGTTGCCGGAAAAGCGCCGCTAGCAGTCCGCCACAAGCTGCAACGGCCAAAACTGAAACTAAATCAACTATTAGTCGAAAATCTTCTTGCACAAGTTTTGAAAAGAACTATTAAGACCTATTAACCTCAGCATACAAACTTTTATATAGCTGTGGGGAGTTTCGCTGTAAAGGATACAACAGTTACTTGTCTGTTGGTTGGTGTTGGGACTAGGGGCGCTTGGGCGCTTAGGCTAGGGGTTAGGGGCTAGGGGCGCTTGGACTAGGGACTAGGGCGTGTTTTCAAACTCTACTTGCATCAAATTAAAATTTGAAACGCAAAGGTACGCAGAGTAAAGCGCAGAGGGACGCAGAGGTTTACCCTACTTTGTTTGTGCTATCGTGTACTAAAGTCATATCAGCTACAACTTGTCTGTTGTTAGTCTTTTAGCTTGCTTGAGGGAGTTTCAAGCCCTCAGAACCCCACCCCTAGCCCCTCCCCGCGCGCGGGGAGGGGAACCTTTGCGCAAGCAAAGGCGGGGTGGGGTTCTTTGCTGGTAGGGATTTACAAACATTTTTCTCAAAAAATAAAAAACCCACTTGGGAACCAGTACAAACAATGCGGTAGTCTGTTTTTCACATATAAAGATTAAGATTTTGTGAGCTTCTCTCTTTCTATGACTACCGAACATTACCCTAAGAAATTGCTCCCTAGTATCGTGCCAAGTTTGCAACTTAACCGTCGTGCTACCACCATCTTAATGGGGGTATGCGCCGCTATCCCTGTTGCTTTCGCAGGAAGCGCCCATGCTTTACAAGTACAGCTAACTCCATCTAACCCAAAATTAGGGGATACACTGTCAGTTGTAATTAATGTAGATAATCCTGGGGCTGGTGCTAACCCAACTGTCAAAACTGGAGATAAAACTTATCCAGCCTATGAAATTGCTCCTAACCAGTATCGAGCTTTTATTCCCACAACGCCATTAGAAAAAGCTGGTAAAAGAACTATTCGAGTTTCTGGAGATGGTGAGGTAAAAAATTTAGCGGTACTGGTGAGCGATCGCAAATTCCCGGTACAACGCATTAATTTACCCCCAGGTAAAGCCGGAGTTAAAGCCACACAGTTAGAACTCAAACGCGCAGCAGAATTTAAAGCCCTACAAACTCCGCAAAAATACTGGAATGGAGTTTTTATCAAGCCAAATGCTGGACGAATTACAACAATCTATGGTGTACGTCGCTACTATAATGGTAAATTTGCTAAGGACTACTACCATCGCGGCGTAGACTATGCTGGTGCTACGGGTTCGCCTGTAGTTGCTCCAGCCGCTGGGCGAGTCGCTTTGGTAGGTACGGTATCTCAAGGTTTCAAGGTTCACGGAAACGTTGTCGGTATAGACCACGGTCAAGGAGTGACAAGCATTTTCATGCACCTGAGTCGCATTAATGTCAAAGAAGGCGAAATGGTTAAACCCGGTCAATTAATTGGCGCAGTGGGTTCTACAGGCGCTTCCACCGGCCCCCATTTACACTGGGGGTTATACGTCAACGGTCAATCTGTCGATCCCGTACCCTGGAGATACGTAGAATTTAAATAGTAACTTATTGTGTATTTTTGCTCGTAACTGGGCAAAATAAATTTGATTGGTACCGTCTCTACCTTGCTTGGGTGGCTGAATAAATGATTAGTGTTATGAGTATAGAAAAAATTGTGGAACAAGCTCTCCAGGATGGTTATTTAACACCAGCAATGGAAGCAGAAGTCGGACGAATCTGTGATAATGCCAGCGAACTGTCCATTGAGGAGTACATGGCGTTGGATCGGCTGATGGGTGCGCTGTTGACTGGTGAAGTAGTGGCGGTACCACGCAAGCAGTTTATTAACGTCATGGAAGAGTTGGTACTGACAGAAGCGATCGCTCGTGTAGCCGAAATAGAAGCAACTAGCGAAAGCTCATTATTAGATGTTGGTGACATAGCAGCTTACGCCCTCAACCGCCTACCCCCCTTGTATGCGACGACAGAAGAAGGTGCTAGCTACCAACGTCAACACGCCAAAGCAGAACTTCAGGAATTGATAGCCCAACAAGTTAACGAAGCGATCGGTCGTTACCTAGATAGACCGGATAGCTCTGTAGGGCGGCAAGTCTTCGGTAGAAATACTGGTAATGAAGTGCTAAAACAAGTCAGTAACTTACTCCAAGCCTACGCACCCAACTACGAACAAAAATCACAATCTTAGTCATTAGTCATTAGTCATTGGTCATTGGTCATTGGTCATTAGCTTTGTGCAAATGACAAATGACAAATGACAAATGACAAATGACAAATGACAAATGACAAATGACTAATGACAAATGACTAATGACAAATGACTAATGACAAATGACTAATGACTAATGACTAATGACTAATCCCTCACTTCCACTGCTGTCCCCATACCTGCTTGCTTGTACAATAACCGGACATCAGGATTACGCATACGCAAACAGCCGTGAGAAACGGCACTACCTACCAAAGAATCGTCTGGTGTGCCGTGAAAGCCAATGTGGTTGCGTCCATCAGTCCAAAAGCCGATCCATCGGTCTCCTAAAGGACTGTCAGCTCCTGCTTCAAATACCTTACCAGTGATGGGGTGACGCCAAACAGGATGCAGTTGCTTGTTAATCACTTGAAAAGTACCTGTAGGCGTTTCCCAACCTGCTTTACCAATACCAGTTGGGTAACTAGCGATAACTCGACCTAAGCGGTAAACATAGACTCGGCGATCGCTTAAATCAACTACTACTTTTGTTTTATTGGTAGATGCCAGGGTATTAGATGATTTTTCTTGACCTGTAATTTGAGCCAACAGCATTTGCGCAGGATTAGATGCATTTGCATTCTTTGCGTTACTCTCCAAAAAGTGCCTCGGCTGATTAGTTGTTTCTGCTGCCCTAGCTACAGAACTATCCTGTGTTTCCACACTATTAGCAGGATACGTCATAGAATCAGAAATGCGCCAATGGATAGCCAGAGATAAGAGTGCTGTGCCAAAACAAAGCAGCATCCCCACACGCGCTACAGATACATTTCCTACCGTCGCCATCGTCTATTTTCTCCAAAATACCCAGCTGACTGAGCAATCACAGAAGTGGGGAAAATTTAATCTTTCCACTTCATCGGATTAGGTGGAAAGGTTAAGGAGAAGGGTTTTCACCTTTAACCTTTTTCTAATCTCCTGCAAAAGTTTCTTTTACAAGATTTATCCTAACCTACTCTACCTTTTCGGAAGCCGCTTTGTGTGCTGTGTATGTACACTTAGCTAATTATCGAAAAACTTTTTCTAGATGTCCTCATCATCGAGTTACCAAAAATTTACAAAGTTTTTTCAGTTCCCTTATGAATTTCTCGATACTGGTGGGCACACTAAGGCTATAAGAATTTGCCATTGCGTAGATTTGAAAAACTTTAGGTGAAAATCTTCATTTTCTGGAACCTAACAAGTGCAGCAGTCAATCATTAATAGTGTGGGTGGGAGAAAGATTATGTTGGAAAAACTATTGCTTGCAATCACTATTACATTTTCTCTGAATTTGTTTTTACAAGTTCGCGTACCTGAAAATCAAGCCAATACTGGTGCTGATTATCAGCAACGACAACAAGCAGCACCAACATTTTTGGTCAGACTACCACAAAAGTAGTCCTGTTTACTACCAACCCTTTATTATTTCTATTCTGGCTACCCGCTTAGGTATCCAATGCTGAAGCCAAAACTAGGCTTGCTTCTAAAATTACAAAATATATCTGTCTGGGATGCGTCGTGGTGTCTTGCGAACTGTTTTTCCTAACTCTCTCCAACGGTTCGTTCATGCCAATACTCAAAACATACTATTTGTCAATAGTATATAGCCATTTATTTTTGGTGACACAGAATACGTAACGTTACTGTGTCTCGTCGGGATGCATCTTCTAAACTATCCGGTGTACCAGTCATAAATCCGTCACTCACAGGCGGAACAACGTGCGGATAAGTATGTCTAATAGATAGGGATGATTTAAAGCCAGTACGATCTATGAGTCAATCGATTACTGTATCCTGGTCAACAATTGATACGAGGCTCCCGGAAGCGTCGGTGCAAGTTGACAAACTTTCTAACCACGACTTGATTTTGCGCTGTCAAACAGAACTGCGCCCTGATCGTGCTGCTTTCGCAGAATTACTGCGCCGTTATCAATCCCAAGTAGATAGGGTTTTATACCATCTAGCACCGGATTGGCCTGACAGGGCTGATTTGGCTCAAGAAGTTTGGATTCGAGTGTATCGGAATATTCACCGATTGCAAGAGCCATCTAAATTTCGGGGCTGGTTGAGCCGCATTGCTACCAACTTGTTTTACGACGAGTTGCGCAAACGCAAGCGAGTAGTCAGTCCTTTATCGCTGGATGCTCCCCGTTCAGTAGACGACGGCGAAATGGATTGGGAAATTGCCGGAGATACTCCAGGACCAGAGGAAGAACTAACTACTAGAGAATTTTACGAACAATTGCGGGACGCGATCGCGGATTTACCTGAGGTATTCCGGACAACGATTGTTTTGAGAGAAATAGAAGGTATGGCATACGAAGAAATTGCCGAAATTACTGGAGTTTCTTTAGGAACAGTCAAATCGAGAATAGCCAGGGCCAGATCCAGATTGCAAACCCAGTTGCAAAATTACCTAGATTCTTAGTTTAAGTTTCTATCCTTTGGTTAGTGGCAGAATTTTATAATTCATTAAGATTAATAACGAAATGTAGAGAGCTTCTGCCATGAGGAGAATTGATGATTAATTTACCAGCCAACTTAGCTCTCGTTTACCCGTGCATGAATTGGTAATAATGTTAAGATGACTACTGATTCTCAGTTTAACGACCATTCCCGCTTGCAATTTAATATGGATTTGTCAGATGGGAAGTCAAACCATGCCAATGAATCAACGGGTGCGATGGATATGGTGAAGCGCGATCGCTTCGAGTTATTGAGTGCTTACCTCGATGGAGAGGTGACAGCGGTTGAACGTAAGCAAGTTGAAGAATGGCTAGCAAACGATGCTGCTGTTCAACAATTGTACGCTCGACTGTTAAAGCTGCGGCAAGGTTTACGGACTATGCCAGTACCACAAGCACAGCAGCCAATAGAAGAAACAGTCCAGAAAGTAATGGCTCGTGTGCGTCGCCGTACTAGGCTAGCCTGGGTATGCGGAGGAACCGCCCTAGCTGCTACCATCATCGGCGCAGTGTCTGGCTTAATACCAAGTGGTGATTTTGGAACACCACAAATGGCTCAAAACTCAATCGAACAGCAGACACAAAATCATCAGCAAAAGTCTCTTCCTGGTGCAGGGTTGATGCTTGCCATTAATGGTCCCATTATGCCTATCCCGAAAGCAGCAGAAGCCTCTGAAGAAAATAATCCACCGCTGAATCAACAAAAGCAACTTCAGCAGTTGGATATTAAAAACGATTATCACTAAATGAAGAGTTAGGAGTTAGGAGTGAGGAGTGAGGAGTTAGGAGTTAGGAGTGAAGAGTGAGGAGTGAGGAGTTAGGAGTGAGGAGTTAGGAGTGAGAAGTTAAGAATTATTTAAGAAATTTATGATTCGTGAATGATAGAAATTTTATAACTCCGCGCCTCCTAACTCCGCGCCTCCTAACTCCGCGCCTCCTAACTTTTCCAGCAACCATCAGGTTGAAGAGTACCTCCTAAGTGGCGAACCATTTCTAGGGTCATTAAATAAACCCAAGCTAAACCGAGCGATCGCCCTTGCAAATCATATATTTCAATTTGTTGCCGATTATAAAGATTTTCTGAAGCTTTTCTAGCGGGGTGGTAATCTTCTAGATAATCAAGTTCTAGAAGCACCCCTGGATTACTAAACTCAAGTAAATATCCATAAACAGGGCTATCTCCAAGTGTCATACCTGGGTAGCCTTCTGGAAGGTCAAACAATTGACCGAACGCCAAAGCTTTGGTAGCATTTACCACCTTGCCATCACAGTATCTTTGATAATTTGCTTCACCTGGTTTGAGGGTTCCGTAAACAAACACCCGCAACAAACCAGATGTTTTTTCATTTAAAACAGTCATTGCTTGTTTTAACCTACCTATTCATTCGCCTACCATCATCTAAAATATGGAGGCAGAGAAGATTACAGATCCAGTAGGAGTATTTTGAGTGGATTCCCGATACAACTCAGCACAAATTGAGGAAAAATGGCAAAAGACATGGGCTGAACTTGGCTTAGACAAAACTCCCGCAGATACAAAAGCGCCAAAATATTACGCCCTGTCCATGTTCCCCTATCCATCGGGCAGCCTGCACATGGGTCACGTCCGTAATTACACTATTACCGATGTGATAGCCCGCCTCAAGCGTATGCAAGGGTATCGGGTACTACATCCGATGGGTTGGGATGCTTTTGGTTTGCCAGCAGAAAACGCCGCTATAGACCGAGGTGTTCCCCCAGCGAAGTGGACATACCAAAATATAGACCTCATGCGGCAGCAATTGCAGCGTCTTGGTTTGTCTATTGACTGGGACTGCGAAGTTGCTACTTGTTCGCCTGACTACTACAAGTGGACGCAGTGGATTTTCTTGCAATTTTATCAAGCCGGGTTAGCTTACCAAAAAGAAGCCGCAGTCAACTGGGATCCGATTGATCAAACTGTATTGGCAAACGAACAAGTTGATAACGAAGGACGATCCTGGCGTAGTGGTGCGAAAGTCGAACGCAAATTATTGCGGCAATGGTTTTTTAAGATTACCGAGTACGCCGAAGAATTGTTGAATGATTTGGAAAAATTGCCAGGCTGGCCGGAACGTGTTAAATTAATGCAGGCTAACTGGATTGGCAAATCTACAGGCGCTTATTTAGAATTCCCGATTGTGGGGATAGACGAAAAAATTGGTGTGTATACCACACGTCCAGATACGGTTTACGGCGTTAGCTACGTGGTGTTAGCGCCAGAACATCCTTTGACACAGCGTGTCACCACACCCGAACACAAAGCAGCCGTAGAAGCGTTTGTAAATGAAGTTACCAACCAAAGTGAGTTGGAACGTACCGCAGAAGATAAACCCAAGCGGGGTATTCCCACGGGTGGTAAGGCAATTAACCCATTTACCGGGGAAGAAGTTCCCATTTGGATTGCTGATTATGTACTGTATGAATACGGTACTGGTGCAGTCATGGGTGTACCGGCACACGACGCACGGGATTTCAAGTTTGCGAAAGAACAGAATTTACCCATTAAAGTGGTAATAGTGCGTGCTGATGCTGCTGATGAGCCAATTGCACCGAAAGAGGCTTACACAGAAGCGGGAATTGTGGTTAATTCCGATATGTTTAATGGCATGACTTCGGAAGATGCCAAAAAAGCGATCGTAGAATATGCCCAAAAGCAAGGCTTTGGCAAAGAAAGGGTACAGTATCGCTTACGAGATTGGTTGATTTCCCGACAACGTTACTGGGGCGCACCAATCCCCATTATTCACTGTCCGAATTGTGGGGCGGTGCCTGTCCCCGATGAAGACTTGCCCGTACAATTGCCAGAAAATGTGGAATTCACCGGACGCGGCGGTTCACCATTGGCTAAATTGGAAAGCTGGGTAAATGTACCTTGCCCAAGTTGCGGTACACCAGCAAAGCGAGAAACTGACACGATGGATACATTTATTGATTCCTCGTGGTATTTCTTGCGCTTCACCGATGCCAAGAATGATAACCAGGTTTTCGACGCCAAGGTAAACGATTGGATGCCCGTGGATCAGTATGTAGGTGGAATTGAACACGCGATTTTGCACTTGTTGTATTCGCGATTCTTTACCAAAGTTTTGCGGGACAGAGGTTTGTTGAATTTTGACGAACCCTTCCAAAGGTTATTAACTCAAGGCATGGTGCAGGGTTTAACTTACTTCAACCCCAACAAGTCTGGTAAAGATAAATGGGTTCCTTCCCATCTTATCGATCCCGCCGATCCTCGCGATCCCCAAACAGGTGAACCACTGCAACGTATTTACGCTACCATGTCCAAATCTAAGGGCAACGGTGTAGCACCAGAAGAGGTAATTGCTAAATACGGTGTAGACACCGCCCGGATGTTTATCCTGTTTAAAGCACCGCCAGAAAAAGACTTAGAATGGGAAGAAGCTGATGTGCAAGGGCAATTCCGCTTCTTAAACCGAGTTTGGTCTTTAGTAACAGATTATATTGCTGTTCGTAGTAACGCGATTAATCGCGTTACTACAAGCGAATTGACCAAAGCTGAAAAAGACTTGCGGCGGGCAATACACATCGCTATTAAAGAAGTCAGCGAAGATGTAGAGGACGAATATCAATTCAATACCGCAATTTCGGAATTGATGAAGTTGAGTAACGCCCTTGCTGATGCTTCCTGTAAAGACTCGCAAATATATGCTGAAGGCATTCAAACTTTGGTAGTGTTGCTAGCACCCTTTGCACCTCACATTGCTGATGAGTTGTGGCATCAATTGGGTAACACTAACTCAGTCCATACTGAAACCTGGCCTAAGTATGATCCAGCAGCATTGATAGCTGATGAAATCACTTTAGTGATTCAGATTATGGGTAAAACTCGCGGTGCGATTCAAGTTTCGGCACAAGCAGATAAAGCGGAGTTGGAGAAGTACGCCCGTGAATCCGAGGTTGCGCGTCGTTACATCGAAGGCAAAGAGGTTAAAAAGGTGATTGTTGTACCTGGTAAGTTAATTAACTTTGTCCTTGGTTGACTGCTGTTATGTGTCATTTGTCATTTGTCCTTTGTCATTTGTGTAAATATTAATGACCAATGACTAATGACCAATGACCAATGACTAATGACTAACACGTAAAAGCGCTTGAGAATTTTGCTGACTCAAGCGCTTTTTTTGTATAATTATATACCATTCCACTTGTTTGATGCAACATTTGAAATCCGCAAAACCCTATGATTTACAGGATGTTACGAACATAGCCTGTGGCAAACATATGGTGAAGTGGTATCACTCCTTGCACAAAATTAAGAATATCTTTTCTGAGATAAAACGGTGACTTGGGTGAGTGACAGTTTCTCAACTGACACTAGTATATGTGAGCAGTAAGTGGTTATCAGGAAAGCGAAATTTGTGGCTATAGCCAGTTTGACCTTTAGCATTAGATGGTATCAGAACATGCTACGGATTTGAGAAAATTATTACTAAGTACATTTTTGCGTGCAATCGTAGCGATTTAAAACGCAGAGGATCGCAAAGGTAAGCGCAGAGGATCGCAGAGTTTGGGTGTTGGTGGATAGTCGATGGATCAATCAAAAATCAACAATCAACAATCAACAATGAAAATTTTTGTTCCGGGACGGTTGTGTTTGTTCGGTGAACATACTGATTGGGCGGGAGACTATCGCCGCCTCAATCCAGAATTAGAAGTAGGCTGTACGCTGCTTGTAGGTACAAATCAGGGGTTGTATGCTGAGGTAAAGTCCCATCCAAATTTGTTGATTATACACGCCTGTGTTAGTGACGGAAGTCATAAAACTTTAACTATACCCATGGAAAAACAGGCTTTACTTGCTGAAGCCAAAAAGGGTGGGTTTTTCAGTTATGCTGCTGGCGTTGCTTACCAATTTCTTGTCAAGATGCATAACTGTGTAGGAGGTTTAGAAATTGATAATTATTTGACAGATTTACCAATTCAAAAAGGATTGTCATCGAGTGCGGCTATTTGCGTATTGGTGGCAAAAGCATTTAATCAAGTGTATGACTTAAAGATGACAATCGAGGAGGAAATGGAGTTTGCTTATTTGGGAGAGATTACCACTCCTTCTCGGTGTGGACGGATGGATCAGGCTTGTGCTTACGGTAATCGTCCCATTGTTATGATATTTGATGGCGATCGCGATCGTATCATCAAACTAAGTGTTCCGAATAATCTGTTTTTTGTCATAGTGGATCTTGGTGCTAGCAAAAATACCCAAGAAATTCTCAGTAAATTGAATGAGTGCTATCCCTTCGCCACTAATACAGTACAAGCGAATGTTCAGAAATACCTCGGTTCCATCAGTTATCAAATTACTCAAGCCGCCGTTGATGCTTTACAAAAAGGTGATGTAGTACAAATTGGTATTTTGATGAAACAAGCACAGGCAGAATTTGACAAGCATCTTATTCCCGCCTGTCCGCAAGAGTTAACTGCACCAGTCTTACACCAACTTTTGAATTATGAACCAATTCAATCTTATATTTTAGGTGGAAAAGGTGTTGGTTCTCAAGGTGATGGTACAGCACAGTTTATGGTCAAAGATGAAGAAAATCAACAAAAATTTATCGAAATAATTGAGCGAGATTTTCCGCACATGCAATGTTTAAAATTGACGATATATGCAGAACAATAAAATTAAAAAAGCTGTAATTCCTGCCGCTGGTTTCGGTACGCGGTTATTCCCGGCTACGAAAGTTGTCAAAAAAGAACTTTTCCCAATAATTGATAAAGATGGCAGGGTAAAACCTGTAATTCAATTCATAGTTGAAGAAGCTATTAGTGCTGGCATCGAAGAAGTTGGGATTGTAGTGCAGCCTGAGGATAAAAGAACTTTTATAGATTTATTTAAATTTCCACCCAAAGCAGACCTTTTTGAAAAACTTTCACCGGAAAACCAGGAATACAGCAAATATCTGGTAGATTTAGGTGATAGAATTAAACTTTTGACACAGAAAGAACAACAAGGCTACGGTCATGCAGTATATTGTGCTAAAGAATGGGTAAATAATCAGCCATTTTTACTGCTACTAGGCGACCATATTTACTCATCTGACCTGAAAAAATCTTGTGCGCGTCAAGTATTAGAAGTCTTCCAAGAAGTTAATAAAAGTGTGATTGGTTTAACGACAATGCCAGCAGAAATTATTCAGAAAGCTGGGTGTGTTACAGGAGTTTGGCAAGAGAAAGATTCGATTCTTTCACTAACGCAAATTTACGAAAAACCCTCTGTTGAATATGCACGCCAGCATTTGCGTGTAGAGGGAATAGCAGAGGATGAGTTTTTATGTGTATTTGGGTTATATGCACTGACGCCGAAAATTTTTGATTTACTGGAAGAGAATATTAGTAATAATTTTCGGGAACGAGGAGAATTTCAGTTAACAACCTGTCTGGAAAAATTGCGTGAGGTAGAGGGAATGACAGGATATGTTGTCAAAGGAAAAAGTTTTGATATTGGGATGCCAAATGCCTATTGGCAAACAATGATGGATTGGAGGACAATCACATGAAGTTATACGATTTTGGATTTTGGATTTTAGATTTTGAGGACAGTGCTGCGGGAGGGTTTCCCTCCGCAGGCAACTGTCCGGGATTGTAAAAACTTTACTATTTGGTTGTTTTTGCAATTCATCGGTTGCAAATATTTTTCTCGTTTATTACCTTTACCACAATATCAAGATAGCTGCTGAAAAAATTTACGTAGTAGGGCATTGCCCACCCTACAACATTAAACCTTTTGCAAAAGTCTAGTTTAAGATAATTAAACCACAGATGGACATAGATGGACACAGATAAAGAATCGGTGTTCATCTGTGTCCATCTGTGTCCATCTGTGGTTAAAATAAGGGATTTCCAACAAATATCTTGTGGGGTGGGCATCTTGCCCGCCCTAGGTTAAAGGCTAACGAGACGCCCACCTCACTCTTAAGTAGTTGGATATTTTTTTATTTGAAAGTCCCTAAAAAGATTTCTTCCCCTACTCCCTACTCCCCAACGCCACTTGCTACAACGGGGGAAACCCCCGCAACGCAGTGGCTCCTCCCTACTCCCTTTTTCAAGGTAGCTGAACCGTAACCCCCACCGCCAGGAGTTTCAATCACAAACACATCTTCAGCATTCATATCCACCACCGCTTTACTTTCCAATTCTTCTACATTTCCATCACTTCTTTCCACATAATTTCGCCCAACTTTACCTGCTTCTCCACCATGTAAACCAAAAGGCGCAACAATGCGATGATTTGATAAAATCCCTGCTGTCATTTTTTCTTGAAAACGTAAGCGACGAATCACCCCATTTCCGCCGTGATGTTGTCCTTTTCCACCACTATCAAAACGAATGGCAAAGTTTTCTAAAAGTACGGGAAAACGCCATTCTAAAACTTCAGGATCGGTAAGACGAGAATTTGTCATGTGTGTGTGAACTGCGTCTGTACCATCGAAATCTGCACCCGCACCAGAACCGCCGCAAATGGTTTCATAATATTGATACCGTTCATTACCAAAAGTAAAATTATTCATTGTTCCTTGGGAAGCAGCCATTACACCCAAAGCACCATACAAAGCATCAGTTATTGCTTGGGAAGTTTCCACATTTCCCGCAACAACAGCAGCAGGATAATGGGGATTTAACATACATCCTTCGGGAATGATAATTTCTAAAGGTTTCAAACAACCTGCATTCAAGGGAATATCATCGTTTACTAAGGTACGGAAAACGTACAAAACTGCTGCTTTACACACCGCAGCAGGAGCATTGAAATTATTAGGTTGCTGTGGTGAAGTTCCTGTAAAATCAATTTTGGCACTGCGATTTTCTCTGTCAATTGTAATCTTCACCTGAATGACACTGCCATTATCCAAGGGATAACTAAAACTGCCATCTTTCAACACATCAATAACACGACGTACCGATTCTTCAGCGTTATCTTGCACAAATTGCATGTACGCTTGTACAATTTCCAAGCTGTAATGCTCAACCATTTTATGCAGTTCTTGCACACCGCGTTCATTTGCGGCAATTTGTGCTTTTAAATCGGCTATATTTTGAGTAAAATTCCTGGCTGGATAAGGCTCACTTGTCAGCAATTCTATTAATTCTTTTTCCCGAAATTTACCAGCATCAACTAACTGAAAGTTATCTAGTAAAATGCCTTCTTCTTCCACACTTTTGCTGTTAGGAGGCATAGAACCAGGTGTGATACCGCCGATGTCTGCGTGGTGTCCCCGTGAAGCGACGTAGAAGAGGGGATAGCCCCAGGTTTTAACCTGGGGAGGGAGTGGGGGGAAGACGGGAGTGATAACGGTGATGTCGGGGAGGTGAGTACCGCCGTTGTAGGGGTTGTTGGAGGCGAATACGTCTCCTGGTTTGATGGTGTGTCCATAAGCAGCTATCAAAGCTTGCACGCTTTCACTCATGGAACCCAAATGTACGGGTATATGAGGCGCATTTGCTACTAATTGCCCAGAAGCATCGAAAATTGCACAGGAAAAATCCAGTCTTTCTTTGATATTTACTGAAGAACTGGTATTTTGCAAAGTAATGCCCATTTGTTCAGCGATCGCCCTAAACAAATTATTGAATATTTCCAGCATCACCGGATCTGGGCGATTTTCGATTTTGGATTTCGGATTTTGGATTAAACCCTCAGAATTGGCTAATCGCTTTAATATCAAATGATTGCGTGCAGTGATTTCTGCTTGCCAATGCGGTTCAATAACATTCGTACCCGTCGCCTCTACAATAATCGCAGGCCCAGAAATACAGTCCCCCGGTTGCAAATCATCCCGCTGATACAACGGCGTACTATACCATGCCCCAGCAGTATACATCTGCACTGTTGCAACCACTACAGGCTTATTCTCATCCCTACGTAAAAATACTGCCTCCAACCGCACATCATTCTTACCAACCACCTCCACCGAAACCGCCTCAGCAATCAACCGCTTCTCAGAAGCAACAAACCCATAACGCTGACGATGCACCTCCTCAAACTGCGACTTCATCACCGCCACATCCCCAAAATCCACAATCAACGGTGAATCAGTCCCCTCATACCTCAAATGCACCTTCCTTAAAACCTCAACCCCCCTCACTCCCCCCGCAAGCGGGGGGAAGCTATCCTCCTCCCTGTTCACTTCCCCCGCAAGCGGGGGGAAGCTATCCCCCTCCCTGTTTACGGGGAGGGTAGGGGAGGGGTTCTTGTTTTGACGGTTTAATTCCTCTTCCCCCTCCTTAGCCAACTCCGCCAAAACACCCTCCAACTCTGACACCAAATCCTCACTCAAAACCCTTTCCACCGCCCTTTGATTCATCACCCGCACATCCGCCAAACCCATCCCATACGCCGACAACACCCCAGCATAAGGATGGATAAACACCTGCTTCATTCCCAAAGCATCAGCAATCAAACAAGCGTGTTGCCCGCCCGCACCGCCAAAACAACACAAAGTATACTCTGACACATCATATCCACGCTGAAGCGAGATTTTTTTGATCGCATTCGCCATTTTATCGACTGCGATCGCCAAAAATCCTGCCGCTACTTCCTCCGGCGCACGATTATCGCCAATTTCCGCTGCCAATCGCGTAAACTTTTGCCTCACAATCTCTGCATCTAACGGCAAATCACCATTCAACCCAAACACTTTGGGAAAGAAATCCGCTTGCAACTTGCCCACCATTACATTACAATCTGTCACAGTCAGCGGACCACCCTTCAAATAGCAAGCCGGGCCAGGATTTGCCCCTGCTGACTCCGGCCCCACCCGATACCGAGAACCATCGAATTGCAATATCGAACCGCCACCCGCCGCTACCGTATAAATAGCCATCATCGGTGTTCGCAAGCGCACCCCTGCCACTTCCGTTTCAAAAGTGCGTTCGTATTCCCCGTCATAATGCGCCACATCCGTAGATGTACCGCCCATATCAAAACTGATAATCTTATTAAACCCTGCCATCAGGCTAGTTTGTACCGCCCCGACAATTCCGCCAGCAGGGCCAGATAAAATACTATCCTTACCTTGAAAGTTCTCAGCATCCGCAAGCCCACCGTTGGATTGCATGAACATCAGCTTTGTCATTTGTCCTTTGTTAGTGGCAAATACCAACTGACTAGCTACTTGATTGACATAGCGTCGCAAAATTGGTGACAAATAGGCATCTACTACAGTGGTATCACCGCGACTAACTAATTTCATTAACGGGCTGACTTCATGGGATACTGAAATTTGGGTAAATCCTATCTCCTTGGCGATACTCGCCATCCGTTGCTCATGTTCAGGGTAGCGATACCCATGCATAAAAACTATGGCACATGAGAGAATTCCATCATCGTATGCCGCTTGCAACTGGGGACGAACTGCCTCAAAATTGAGAGAAATTAACTCTTCTCCTTGGGCGCTGTAACGTTCTTCTACTTCTATTACCCGCTCGTACAGCATTTCTGGCAAAATAATTTGGCGGGCAAAAATATCGGGACGGTTTTGATAACCGATTCGCAGCGCATCCCGAAATCCTTTGGTAATGAGTAACACTGTGCGATCGCCTTTTCTCTCCAACAATGCATTCGTCGCCACCGTGGTTCCCATTTTTACCACAGCAATATCATCTGCTGGAATTGGTGCATCGGCTGGAATTCCTAAAATATCACGAATTCCCTGCACTGGCGCATCGGTGTAGCGTTCCGGGTTTTCCGAAAGAAGTTTGTGAATTAATAACGTACCATCCGGACGTTTCGCCACAATATCCGTGAATGTACCCCCCCTGTCAATCCAAAATTCCCAACCAAAAGATGTTGATGCCCCATTCATAGTAAATTCCTCGATGCCAGTTATGCTTATTTCAGGGTTATTATTTGCAAATATGGATGAGGAGTTAGGAGTTAGGAGTTAGGAGTTAGGAGTTATGAATTATAAGATATTATGAATTATGAATATTTTCCTCATCTATTCAGAATTCTTAATTCCTAACTCCTAACTCAAAGTGCGCCTAGGCGCACTTTGTTTGTGTAGCCGCGATTTCTAATCGCCAGATATTTTTTCCATGCAGGGGATGCATCCCTAACTCCTCACTCCTAACTCCTAACTCCTAACTCCCTACTCCCCTCTTTCACAACCGCCGAATACCAATTTCTAAACCTCGACAAACCCCAGTCAAAAAATCTAAATCCAAAGTGCCAATAGTATCACTAGGTTTGTGATAATGTGGATTTCGCAAAAATGCCGTATCTGTCACCATCATTGCTGGATAACCTGCATCCCAAAAAGGTGCATGATCGCTTAGCCTTGTCTGGGGGACTATATTACCTTTATTCGGTACTGGTAGCCATTGACTCGGTACACCCACTTTACGAATACTGCGACTAATACCAATTAAATCCCGCAATGTCCGCCAATTACCAATTAAAGCGATAAAATCGCCGCGATTAGGGTAAAAATGTTGCAAAGGAGACGGGTAACTTTGTGAATTAGGGGCAGAATCGCAATAACCTAACATTTCTAGAGATATCATTAACCGTAGCGATCGCTGTTCTCGCTGCAATTTGGCTACATAATCGGCGCTACCCAACAAGCCGTATTCTTCCATATCAAAAGCCACCAGTTGCAGGGGATATCTAATCGGTTCGCTAGCAAACACTCTTGCTAACTCCAGCAACACCGCTACACCCGTAGCATTATCATCAGCGCCTGGTGTTCCCGGTACCGCATCATAATGGGCACCAATTAAAATGGGTGGTAAATCTCTCTTTTCCGCATCTTCTCCCCGCTTCGGGGGGACTGAGGGGGGTTGTGGGGGTAAATTCAAGATGAGATTCTTGCAGGTTTTACCCCTCACATTAAAGGTGTGGATTTCCACACTTCCCCATTGTCCCAATTGTTCGCGAATGTATTCTTGGACAAAAAAATGCCCTGCTGTTGCCATATAAGGATCGCGATCGCGGGCTATTTGAATAATATGAGTTTCTAGTTGCCCTTTTAAATCCAAGGTTGACAATGTTGCCAGTTCGTGCTTATTAAATAAAGAAAAAATGTCTTTCCCAGTTGCAAGATTCTATGAAGTGAAGTACCTGGACTACAAAGGTCTAGGTTTCTTGGGCACACCGACCTTTGTCAGTGTTATCCTAGTCTTGCAACTAGCTCCTCAAGCGTCAATTCCGAACAAACACTTTGCTGATTGGGGGGAAGCCCGCACCGTAAGTGTCCTCCACTTCCTGCCGTACTGACGATTATTATACCATTGAGGGGCTTTTATTCTTTAGCACAAAGCTAAAGGTATTCACCTCCGATCATAATTAATTTATAAGACTCACTAGGAGAACAGCAACGCATGGGCAAGGTAGTCGGCATCGACTTGGGTACAACTAACTCTGTAGTCGCCGTCATGGAGGGTGGCAAGCCGGTGGTTATTGCCAATGCAGAAGGAATGCGGACAACCCCCTCCGTAGTTGGCTTCAGCAAGGATGGCGAACGAGTAGTTGGGCAAATGGCGCGGCGACAAACCGTCCTGAACCCGCAAAATACATTTTTTGCTGTGAAACGCTTCATTGGGCGCAAGTATTCCGAACTCAGCCCAGAATCAAAGCGAATACCTTACACTATCCGTAAAGATGAAGTAGGCAATATTAAAATAGTATGTCCCCGTCTAAATAAAGAGTACGCCCCAGAAGAAATTTCGGCAATGATTCTCAAGAAATTGGCAGAGGATGCTAGTAAATATCTGGGCGAACCTGTGACAGGGGCTGTAATTACCGTTCCTGCTTATTTTAATGATTCTCAGCGACAGGCAACGCGCGACGCTGGCAGAATTGCTGGTTTAGAAGTATTACGAATTCTTAACGAACCGACCGCCGCTTCTTTAGCTTATGGCTTGGAGCGTACTGACAACCAAACCATTTTGGTATTTGATTTGGGTGGTGGTACATTTGACGTATCAATTTTAGATGTTGGTGATGGAGTATTTGAAGTTAAAGCTACCAGTGGTGACACGCAGCTTGGTGGTAATGACTTCGATAAGAGAATTGTTGATTGGTTGGCAGAACAATTTTTAGAAAAAGAAGGGGTAGACTTAAGACGGGAACGGCAATCTTTACAGCGTCTGATGGAAGCTGCGGAAAAGGCAAAAATTGAACTATCAGCCGTCAGCGTTACCGAAATTAACCTACCCTTCATCGCCGCAACACAAGAGGGACCTGTACACTTAGAAACACGTCTGACTCGTTCCCAGTTTGAGGGTTTATGTGATGACTTGTTAGGGCGGGTACGTCTCCCTGTCAAACGAGCGTTGAAAGATGCTGGAATGACACCTGCTGACATTGATGAAGTCGTACTAGTAGGCGGTTCTACCCGTATGCCGATGGTACAGCAACTTGTACGGGCAATGATTGGCGCAGAACCTAACCAAAACGTCAACCCCGATGAAGTTGTTGCAGTGGGTGCAGCCATTCAGGCGGGGATTCTTGCTGGTGAATTCAAAGATGTACTGCTGCTGGATGTCACACCCCTTTCCTTGGGACTGGAAACTATTGGCGGTGTGATGAAAAAACTTATTCCCCGCAACACTACTATCCCGGTACGTCGTTCAGATATTTTTTCCACATCCGAAAATAACCAAAATACTGTGGAAATTCACGTAGTCCAAGGCGAACGGGAAATGGCAGCAGACAATAAATCCTTGGGGCGTTTCAAGCTATATGGCATTCCTCCCGCGCCTCGTGGGATACCACAAGTTCAAGTATCATTTGATATTGATGCTAACGGTATTTTACAGGTAACAGCGCTGGATAGAACTACAGGTAGAGAGCAGAGTATTACAATTCAAGGCGCTTCCACCTTAAGTGAAGGAGAAATTCAGCAGGCAATTCGAGATGCAGAGAAATTTGCTGAAGTAGACCGACAGCGAAAAGAGAAGGTAGAAAAGCGTACCCGTGCTGAGGCATTGATTTTACAAGCCGAAAGACAATTGCGAGAAGTAGCGCTAGATTTTGGTATGGGGTTTGGCCGTAGCCGCCGCCAACAAATTGATCGGATCTGTCGAGAACTGCGCGAGAGTTTACAGCAAAATGACGATCGCGGTATTGACCAAGCTTACGTAGACCTGCAAGATGCATTGTATGACCTGAACCAAGAAGTTAGGCAATACTTTGCTGATGAGGAAGACGAAGACTTGTTTGGCGCGATCCGAGATATATTTACCGGGGGTGAAAAAGAGCGCGAATATCCAAGAGAAACATATCGCGATCGCGATTCCTATGATAGAGACTACGACAGAGGCTATGGCAGAGACAATGACAGAGGCTATAGCAGGGACAATGACAGAGGCTATGGCACAGACAATGACAGAGGCTATGGCAAAGACTACGACAGAGGGTATGGTAGGGACAATGACAGAGGCTATGACAGAGACTACGACAGAGGTTATGGCAGAAGAGACAGTCGTCCTTCCTCCTACGACAGCGATAGCGGTTATTCACGTAAACCCCCCCGTCCCAGCTACCAAGACAACTGGGATGATGACGATGATTGGCTATAGCACTCAACAAGTGGAAAATTTCCGCCCTTAGCCCCTAAAAATACGTATAGTAGTTGGAAACAGGTAATTAGTAAAAGTTAGGAGTTAGGAGTTAGGAGTTAGGAATTAAATATTTTAAGTTTTGAGTTTTGAGCGTTAAGTTTTAAAATAAATATTTTCTTAACTCCTAACTCCTAACTCCTAACTCCTAACTCCTAACTCCTAACTCCTAACTCTCTGAAGCAATTTCAAATCTAATATCTAATAATTAAACGATTGACTATGCCTAATTTGCGGAATTTTCGCGATTATTACGAGATTTTGGGAGTATCTAAAGATGCTAGCAATGAAGAAATTAAAAAGAATTATCGGCGCTTAGCGCGACAGTATCACCCGGATCTCAATCCAGGGAATAAAGAAGCAGAGGAAAAATTTAAGCTGATCGGTGAAGCTTATGAAATGCTTTCCGATGCAGAAAACCGGACAAAGTACGACGAGTTTAGCCGTTACTGGAATCAACAAGGTTTTGCTAGTAAACAAGCGCAAAAGGGTAAACCTTGGGGAGGCGATAACCGTTCTAACGGTCGCGCTAATCAGGATGTAAATCCTGGTAATTATCCCGATTTTACAAGTTTTATTAATGATGTTATTGGTATAAGAACTGCCACTAGAAATGGTACAAATACGGGTAATAATACTGCTACCGCCGATCCGTTTCGTACCCCTAGAACAAAAGTAGCATACACACCAAACCAACGTACTGCCCGTCGGGATATAGAAGCAAGATTGACCCTGCCTCTAGAAAAAGCCTATCAGGGTGGGTTGGAGAGAATTCGTTTGGAAGACGGGCGATCGCTCGAAGTAAATATGCCTCCTGGTATGGTTACAGGTCAAACCATTCGCCTGCGAAATCAAGGAATAAATGGTGGCGATTTATACTTAAAAATTACCGTTGATTCACATCCTATATTTAAAATCGAAGGTGCGGATGTACATTGCCAAGTTCCCATTACTCCTAGCGAGGGGGTATTAGGAGGACAAGTAGAAGCACCTACCCTAGATGGGTTGGTGAAAATGACAATACCCCCTGGAGTCAGGTCGGGGCAAAGATTGCGTCTTGCTGGTAAAGGCTATCCCACCGAAAACGGTAAACGCGGCGACCAATTGGTGGAAATTCAAATTGTCACCCCGAAAAATATTAGCAAAGAGGAACGGGAGCTCTACGAAAAAATTCGTCAGATTGAAACTTTTAAACCCCGCGCTGATTTGTTTTCATAAGCTGATAGGACAATTAGAATTTGGGCGTTGCTGATTCAGAGTATGATTTTACCTCACGCAGAGACGCAGAGCCGCAGAGAGTGAGAGTTTGGAATTCTTGATTTTTCTAATTTCATACTTAAATTCAGCAACGCTAGAATTTGCTAATGTTTGACGAATTGGAGCGAGGTATCAAATGGTAACAACAGCACCACTTGCAGAAACCAGAACTGTACTTGAGAACATTAGCTGGCAAACATTTAAAACCATGCTGGCGGAGATGGGAGAAGGGCGCAACTACCGACTTGCTTATTACAACAAGATGGTAGAAATTATGACCCCACTAATGCCGCATGAAAACTCAAACCGTATTATTGAAGGTTTTATTGTTGCATTGTGTGAAGAGTTTGGCTTCGAGTTTAAACGTGCTGGTTCGCTGACTTTAACGCGGGATGACGTGGAACGAGGGGGAGAACCTGATAGTTCATACTATATTCAAAACGAGTCCTTGGTTAGAGACAGAGAAAACATAGATTTAGCAATTGATCCACCGCCAGACTTGGTGGTAGAGGTCGAATACTCTAAACCTAAAGTTGACAAGTTCAAGATTTACGCTGCGATCGGCGTACCTGAATTTTGGCGTTTCAACGGAAGCGTATTGCGAATTTACATACTTAGCGATGGGCAATACTCAGAAGTTCAATTTAGCCCTACATTTGGTTCCGTACCCGTGAGGGAAATTCCCAAATTTATTCAACAAACCAGGAAGGACGGGGAAAATGCCACTACCCGTGCTTTTCACGCTTGGGTTAGACAACAAATTTCTAGAAATAGCCAGTAGATTTTGATTAATCAAACTTACGCAGCCATGTGAATTAAAATTATGGCAATTATTAAGTTTTGGAAATTAACCACAGATGGACAACAAATAAAATTATTTCCTTATCTTCCCCCCTCTTGAGGGGGGAGTGAGGGGGGTGGACACAGATAACTTAACTTATCTGTGTCCATCTGTGTTTATCTGTGGTTGTTATTAATGTAAAACTGGATTTTTATAATAAATCTATTGTATGGTACAGCTAAATACGACGAATCCGACTAATTCACATTAGACGTAACTTAGTATTTACTTATTGCAGTGCGGTTAATGCTGCTATTAATACAGGACGGAGGGTAGAAAAGCCCCTGCTGGTTCGTTATACAAACCGAGGCTCATCAACGTTTCGGGCTGGATGACACGCAGGCCATGCTTCAAACACCAACGGAACAGGTCAGCATTACGCATCGGAACATAAAAGCCTGACCCACCGAACGCCCTTGCCGCCCCGATAAGCGCCTTTAAGTCCTCATTGTTCTCGCCAACAGCGTGACCGAAGAAGCCAATTTCGGTGGCGTAGCCCGATATGTGCCCATCACACTCAACAAGCGTTGCCGTGCCTCGCCCGATAGCTCCCTTTAGTTCGCCCGCCCGGTCATGGCCATGAATGCGATCGCACAGTTGATTACACGCAGCAAGGTCGGCCTCAGTCGCCGGACGAACGGTGCGGCCGGGTATCGTCAAACCAAGCGGCTGTCCTTGGAGGTTCGCCAGTGGTTCGCGCACATAGAAGCCGAGTTTCGTATACAGGGAAAGCGAGCGGCTGTTATACGCAGCTTGAACGAGTCGCACACCGGCGAACCGTTTTTCCTGTGCCCGCTGTAAAACATGTTCCATCAGGCGGCGACCAACCGACCTGTTTTGCGCGGTGGGGTCTACCGTAGTGGGGCCGACCCCGGCGATAGTGTCGCCTTCCCACAAAAAGTTGCTGCCGATGACGCGCCCATCAGATGCCTCGGCCACAACCGAATAAACCGTCGGGTCGGCTAAAATTTCAGTCAACATATCCGCCCCAAACTCCGCAGAAGGAAAGTCGGGTACGAAGCCGTGCTGTTCTGCAATGGCACGGATCGCTTCATACAGAATGGTGCCACAGGAAAGTGCATCGTCGGGGCGTCCCGCACGCAGCATCACCGAAGATGTTTGTTCAAATACTTTGTCCATGATGAAAAACCTTTCAAGTGTTCTGTTCGCAACTTTAGCCAAGCAAGTTGATTTTATTACTCGGATCAAATCGAATGTCTAGTTTGAAGCCCAGCGAATTTTACAGCAAATTTCATTTATTTGAGCCACAATTTTTTGTAGGGGCGGGTTTAGCTGAGAGCCTTTCTGCCTTAATTCAAGATTGAAACAAAACAAAGACCCACAATATCTCGTGTGGTTTATTTACCTGAAAATAGTTGTACGCTATAATATGTGATTATTTTTTCCGTTTTGGCTCTCTTGAGATTTACTTTATAAATAAGCTCTAATAATTGATTTTAATTATTAGTAGTGAAACCCAATTTGCCAAAATTGGGAAATAAATTATATAGAAAAATAATTGTATAAATTGCTGCCAAGATATGAATTTTAAACAATTTTATTTTACAAAGAGATTATACCTATTATTACTACTACTAACGAGCGTACTTGTACAAAGCTGCAAATCGGAACCAACAGCCAAGTTAACTTTAAATTTAAATGTGAATGAATGTTCAACTGAATACCAAACAAACCTCTGGACTGGTAATCCAGTCACAGACTTGGCAACCCTTGACCGCGTAAGCAGTGAAACCCAAGAAGTTTCTGGATGTGGAATTGATGAGTTAGAGTACTCATTTAATGTTTCACCCATAGTTGCAAAGATAGAGTTTGAAATCGAGGGACAGGAGGTAACAGCTTTTGTACCAATGCAAAAAGGTGTCACTGCTCCTGCACCCTTTGTCGATGGCAATATTTCTCTGCAAAGTATTAACGTCAAAGTAGATTTCCCTAACAGTAATCCGTCCTCTCTTGAGGGTTCCTATAGCGTTTCAAAGTAACAATTTAAGGAAGTGTCGGTAATCTTTTCTGGGGTTTTCAACCTACCTGTTGAAAAAAACTGGCGTTGGGCCAGACGCCCAACGCCAGTTGCTACAGTGGAGTAAAACTTCCTTCGGGCAATGTCTCCTTATCGCTCAAAGGCAACATCCCGACTCCCCCACAAGAAATAGTTGGATATTTTTTTATTTGCAAGTCCCACAGATGATTACTTTGCACCCATTTCCATTACAACACTACGTGTGAAATCAACACGCTGTTCAAATTCCAAGCTTTTGATGGAATCTACAAAACCTTTGGTGTTTTCAGGCAATTGATAATCAGAAGGCATTTGGATAATGTTACCGTTTTCCATGCCTCGTGCTAAACGTAACCACACATCCAGCTTGGCACTTGAACTTAAAGCAGTATAAGCACGGCTGATATCAGAATTTGCACGGCTAGCAATATCGCGTTGTGCTTGTAGTTGTTGTTCCTTAGGCATTGCCTGAATTTGGTCGTACAAAGCCGCAGCAGTATCTTGGGCAGAAGTTTGATTTGCTGGTATCAGTTGTTCTTTGATATCTAAATAGCCAAACCACAGTAAGGCTAGTTGAGTATCTACATCAAACCCGCGAAACTGTTCTACAGCTTTTTTAGTTCTTTCGTCGGTAGCAAATGTCATGAAAATCTCCGATTGCTTTACCAGAAATGAGTATTTAAAATTACTGAGGTTAATTAATTTCACCTCACTGTCAAAATGTTATAAATCATGATTTATTCCTTAACCTTGCTGTAGACAGATATGTTTTCCCCGGCTATGGTCAGATGTAATTAATACATTTGTGATTAGAAAAAAATAGTAACAAAAAACTACTATAGCAATCCTATATAAGTTGTGATCATCGTCACAAAAACCCGGTTTCTCACTTTTCACTAATCATTTAGGACTACTATCACAGCAAAAAATACTGGAGTTATTTTCAATGTACGACTATGTAATTTTTGGTGCAGGTTCAGCAAGTTGTGTACTAGCTAGCCGCCTGACGGAAGACCCAAAAACTAGGGATTTACTTTTGTCCCTACTCTTTTAGATCCCTAAAGAAAAGGTTGTATTAATTTACGTTTTAATAATCCTTTATAACCACCAGTTATTCAGCTAAATTTCTTGGGAAAAGAAGCCGATTTGGAAATTTGAGTAGTAGGAGTAAAACTTGCACGTAAATTACTAAAAATAAAAGCTTTTGATAACTTCCACAGTGAGGAAATAGTCCTAAATTTTCAGATATAAAATGATAAACAATTCGTATTTAAATCTGCAAAACAGCGGCAAGTTTATATCACCCCGTAGGCACTTGTAAAATGGACAATGATAATTTGTCGGTTGTTAATTACCAACTTCAATTACACGAGAAGGATTGCAAGGATTGGATGCATCAATAATGCTTACAATTGTGGGTGGTAATACTAATGCTCTCACAATTATGATTGCCGCAAAAGCTGCTCATATCATTAAGAATTGTTGAATATTTAAGATTTTATCCCAACTCAATCTCCAGTTAATATCATTGAGGGAATGAAAGTTAGGAGTTAATGGTTAATGGTTAATGGTTAATAACCATGAACTATTAACTATTAACTATTAACTATTAACAACTCATTCCTCACTTTCCTGATACAACTGTTCAAGTGCTTGTAGTTGTTTACGCCGAGATTGACGGCGATATTTTTTACTTTCTAATTTTGGCTCGTACTGAGTTTGTCCCTTGCCTTTAGTTTTTACCTTCACCGTAGATTCGGGGTCAGCTTGTTGATTAAGCTGCGTTTGACGCTCAATCGCTTCTTCCAAAAACTCTAAATAATGCTGGTAGCGTTCCCATTCTCCCCGCACTACACAACCAGGCTCGTTACGGTGTAAACAATCACTAAACCGACAGCTATCAACCGCTAACCTCTCCCTTGCCTCCGGAAAATAACTTGCCAATTCTTCTGGAGTACAATCCAAATCAGGTTGATTAAAACCGGGAGTATCTGCCAACAAGCCACCATTAGGCAACTCAAATAATTCTACATGGCGGGTAGTGTGACGACCGCGAGCTAGTTTGCCAGAAATTTCACCCACTCGCAGATTGACATCAGGAATCAAGTTGTTAATTAAACTAGATTTACCAACTCCGGAAGGTCCAGCAACTACAGTAATTTTATCTTTTAGCAAACTGGCTAGATCGTCAATCTTTATACCTAAATACACGCTAATAAATACTGGCTGATAACCCCAGCTATCAAGGTGCTGACTGATTTGTGCTTGCTGTTCTGTTGTAATTAAATCACTTTTATTTAGGCATAAAATTACATCTAAACCCGTAGACTCAGCCTTAATCAAAAAGCGGCTGAGTTGGAAGGGTTCTAGAGGTGGATCGGCAACAGCAAAGACCAATAGAATTTGATTAACATTAGCGATCGCCGGACGATCCAATTGCGATTTTCGAGGCAAAACATGAGCGATCGCGCCCCTACCACCAGACCAATCTGGTTCTTCTACCACAACGCGATCGCCTACCATTACCTGTTGCCCGATTTTTTTCAAACGGGTTCTACGAGTACACAGGAGTACAAGGGGACGCGGGAGAATTGTCCCCTCCCCTTGTCCCTTTGTTCCCTTGTCTCCTATATCCAGTTGCACTTTATAAAAATTAGCTTGTACAGCTAACACCGTACCCAATAACTGCCCAGTGGTTTTTATAACTTCCCCTGTCATGAGGCAGTTACAGGACGGCGTACTAACAAAGAAAAATAGCCAGTGCAATCTGTAATTTGTTCCACCTGATAACCTGCCATTGTCAGACTATCAGGAACTTGTTCAATTGGCTCTCCGGGATCAAGCCAGACTTCTAATAAAGCTCCTGGCTGCATTTGCTCCAAACGCAATTTAGTGCGTACGAAATTTAGCGGGCAAGGGGTGCCGCGCAAGTCCAGTTGAGCATCGGGAGTAGAAACAGAAGATACACTCATCGTTGATGGAACAAATTACCCAAAAAACCTTCTATACCGCCTTTACCAGTGCGTTCTCCTCTAATTTTAGCTAGCTTTTCTAGCAATTCCCGTTCTTCAGGTAAAACCTTGGTAGGAATATCAATTAACACAGTAATCATATGATCACCCCGACTGACTGGATTACCCAAGCGGGGTACGCCACGGCTTTCCAGTTTCATGACCGTGTTTGGTTGGGTTCCAGGTGGAATTATCAATTCCACTGGTCCATCTACTGTATTTACCTCAAGACGAGAACCTAAAATTGCCTGTAGGTAGCTAATTTTAATTTCCGAGAGAATATTGATGCCTTCGCGCTGGAATTCTGGGTCTTCATTGACAAACAAGTATACATATAAATCCCCAGGTGGGCCCCCACGCTGACCGGCATCTCCTTCTTGGGATATCCGCAAGCGGGTGCCATTGTCCACCCCAGCCGGAATTGTAATTTTGAGTTTTTTCGTTACTTGATTTGCACCCTTGCCGTCACAAGCATCGCATTTGTCTTCAATTACCGAACCCGTACCATTACAGGTAGGACAGGTTGAAACTTGGGTAAAGCTGCCAAAAGGCGTTCTAGTAACGCGGCGTACTTGTCCCGAACCGCCACAAGTCGAACAAGTGCGAGGGCGAGTTCCGGGTTTAGCACCAGATCCACTACAAACTTCACAAGTTTCTAAATGCGAAATGCGAATTTCTTTTTCACCACCAAAAACCGCTTCTCGAAAATCTAACTTCAGGTCTAGCCGCAGGTCATCGCCTCTAACAGGGCCACTGCGCCGTCTTTGCGCTTGAGTGCCCATACCACCGGCAAAACCGCTAAAGATGCTTTCAAAGATATCAGCAAAGCCACCCATATCGCCGATATCTTGGAAGCCAACACCAGCCCCTCCTGACACCCCAGCTTCACCAAAGCGGTCATAACGAGCGCGAGTGTCTGGTTCCGAGAGTACCTCATAGGCGCGGTTAATTTCCTTAAAGCGCTCCTCCGCTCCCGATTCTTTATTCACATCTGGGTGATACTTCCGGGCTAGGCGGCGGTAAGCGCGTTTGATTTCTTCTTTGTCGGCGTCACGAGAGACACCCAGAATTTCGTAATAATCGCGGGCCATATAGCAAAGGTGAAAGTTAAAAGGTAGAAAGCAGCTGTAGCAGCAGGCAGAATGCAGAATGCAGAAGGCAGAAGGCAATAGTTAAATTTTATTAATATTGATTTTACCTTTTACCTTTTACAAAAATCACCAAATAAATTACCAGCAACAGGTACTTTCCTCGTAGAAGACGACAAAAGCTATATCCTGAGGCTGTCTCTTTTACAATTGTGCTACGTATTAGGAGAAAACTCCGCCCATGAACTAGAGGGGCTAGCCGCACCTAAAGGTGTGGAAAACCCTCCATACGCCTTGGAGGAGCGCATCTTTGTCTTAAATTACTGTAACCGGAGCTTTAAACTCTCAGCAATGTAATTCGCTTTTACAATTTAACAAAAAATAATGTTTTGTATTAGGGGCTAGGGGCATGGGCATTGGGCATTGGGAATTGGGCAAGGGGCATGGGGCATTGGGCATGGGGCATGGGGCATGGGGCAACGGGCAA
>JBHYDF010000054.1:19744-44025 GCA_051861145.1 Nostocaceae cyanobacterium | reverse complement strand
AGTTAGGAGTTAGGAGTTAGGAGTTAGGAGTTAGGAGTTAGGAGTTAGGAGTTAAAATTTATAATTCCTAACTCTTTACAATTAGTTAGGAGTTAGGAGTTAGGAGTTAAAATTCATAATTCCTAACTCTTAACTCCTAACTCCTAACTCTTGAAAGATGCCTCAAACTATTGTTGTCAAAATCGGGACTTCCAGCCTCACCCAACCAGAAACCGGACTATTAGCACTTTCTACTATTGCCACCCTAGCAGAAACTCTCTCACACTTACGGCGACAGGGACATCGAGTGATTTTGGTTTCCTCTGGTGCTGTGGGGGTGGGTTGTGCGCGGCTGGGTTTAACCGAAAAACCAAAAGCGATCGCTCTCAAACAAGCAGTAGCAGCAGTTGGACAAGGGCGGTTAATGCGTGTGTACGATGATTTATTTACTACCTTGCAACAGCCCATAGCCCAAGTATTGCTCACCCGCAGTGATTTGGTACAGCGTAGCCGTTATCTCAATGTTTACAACACCTTTAAGGAATTACTCGAACTAGGTGTAATTCCCGTGGTGAACGAAAATGATACAGTAGCAGTAGAGGAACTGAAATTTGGCGATAATGACACTCTTTCAGCTTTAGTCGCCAGTTTAGTACATGCAGATTGGCTATTTTTACTCACCGACGTAGATAGACTTTATTCCGCCGATCCCCGTTCCGTACCCGATGCGCAACCAATTATGTTAGTTAGTAGCATCAAAGAATTAGAAGAATTACAGGTGCAAACAGGCGCTCAAGGTTCCCAATGGGGTACGGGTGGTATGATAACTAAAATTTCCGCCGCACGCATAGCCACTGCTGCTGGTGTTCGTACCGTAATTACCGAAGGTAAAAGACCTAGCAATATAGAGAAAATAATACTTGGTGAAGCAATTGGTACGCACTTTGAACCGCAGCTAGAGCCAACATCTGCTCGTAAAAGGTGGATAGCTTATGGTTTGGTTCCTGCGGGAAAATTGTATTTGGATGCAGGAGCGGTGGTAGCAATTTCACAAGCAAATAAGTCTTTGTTAGCTGCTGGTATTACTGCGGTGGAGGGGGAGTTTGATACTCAAGAAGCGGTGCAATTGTGCGATCGCGCTGGTAATGAAATTGGTAGGGGATTGGTGAATTACAGTAGTAGTGAATTGGAAAAAATTCGCGGGCGTCGTTCGAGTGAAATTGCGGGGATTTTAGGGTATGAGGGGGCGGAAACGGTTGTTCACCGGGATAATTTGGTTTTGACTTAATGCGGCTTTGCGTAAAATCGTGGCGTTTTTTAAACGCAGAGGAACGCTGAGGTTTACGCACCAGGTAGCAGAGTTTTTTGGTAGGAGAGGTGAGCGCAGATATCCTCTCGGTAATACTTCGAGATTGGGTGTTGTCGAATCTAGGTATAAGATTCAAAAATCAAATCTTCCTCTCTGCGCCTCTGCACGCCAGTCGCCTACGGAGGGAAACCCTCCAAAGAGCGCTGGCTCGTCTGTGCGTGAAAGAAATTCATGTAAGGTAGTGTCGGTAGGGAGAAAATATTAAAATGGCGGAGAAAAAAACTTTTCTTTTGCGGGCTAGTGAGATAGCGGAACAAGAAGCTAGTTTTTCTCATCCCTGGAATCTTAATTCGCTCATTAGTGGAACTCAGATGAGTCGTTTAGTGGGACTCAAAAGGGTGGGTGTAAGTTTGGCTAGGATAGCACCTGGTAAGGAATCGTTTATTTATCATTCTCATTATCGAGAAGAAGAATGGATTTACATTATTTCTGGCCGAGGGGTGGCGGAAATTGATGATGAGGAATTTGAAGTCGGTGCTGGGGATTTTATGGGTTTTCCAACTCCTTCGGTAGCCCATCATTTGCGTAATCCCTATGATGAAGAATTGGTTTACCTGATGGGTGGAGAGAGTTTTGATGTTGAGATTGCGGATTTTCCTCGCTTGGGTAAGCGAATGCTTCGGCGTGGGGAAGAGGTGGAAATTTATGATATGTCGGATGCTAAAGGTTTTGGTCCATTAGAAACTACTTAATCATACAAGGGCGATCGCATTTTTGAGAGAAGAGAAAATGCGATCGCTTATCCCAAACCCAAATGTAGCTTCAGAGTAGCATCAACTAATTGCATCAACTTCTCACTCAAACTACCTACCACCTCTTTTTCGATCCGCTGCTTAGAAATTGTTCGCACTTGCTGCGCCTGCACTTTAGAAGCCTTTGGTAAACCACTATCCTCTGGATTAAGCAAAACCTCAAACGGATACACACGGCTGACATTAGACGTGATTGGTAAAATTGTCACCGTAGTTGCAGCGCGGTTATTTGCATCATTGCTGATTATTAGCACCGGACGCCGTTTATCCATTTCAGATCCAACAGCAGGGCTGAGGTTAGCGTAGTAAATTTCACCACGTTTCATTCGTTAAGCCATCTGCAATTGTCACATCCCAATCTGAATCAACTTCCGCAGATGCAGCCCGGTAAGCTTCCTCTAATTCCTGATTCCGCAATACTTCCAACGCCAACTCAATCACTTGAGAGCGAGATTTGCACTGATGGGTAACTTTATAGTTCTCAATAAATTGTACCAACGATGCTGGTAAAGAAATCGATATCTTTTCACTCTGCATGGTAAGACCAAACGGTAATCAAAATTATTCCTACTGTAACCCGTTTCAACGGGTTTAAGCTTTCAGCCCGAAATTTATTTCCGGGCTGATACCATTACGTTAACTTCTATTAACGATATATCGTGATGTATCTATAATTAAAATATAAGTAATTTGAGAAACACAACCATGTTTTTAGGTCTTCACATGCACCGTCACTTTTTTGGATCAGGATGCGACGATATGCCGCGCCGGAGAAAGTCTCGTAGATTTCCAATGGGGGATTGGAAAGATGAGCAACGCACACCTCGCGGTGATATAAAATACATTCTTCTTTCGTTACTTGCAGAGCAACCCCGGCATGGATACGAATTGATTAAAGAATTAGAAACACGTTACGGAGGTTTTTGGAAACCAAGCCCAGGTTCCGTTTACCCCACACTCCAGCTACTGGAAGAAGGGGGTTATCTGACTTCTGAGCAGGTAGAAGGCAAGCGAGTATATACAATTACAGAGAGTGGTAGAGAATTGCTAGCCGAACGGGGTGACATTCAAGATTGGATGACAAGGAGAAAACCCCAACAGTGGAGAGAATTAGGGGATGCGATCGCAGATGTGGGTGCAGCTGTAATGCAGGTTGCTCGTAGTGGCAATGCAGATAAAATCAGCAGAGTGCGGGAAATACTCAACCGAGTCAAACGCGAAATTTACACTATCCTAGCAGAGGAGGAGTAGGGAGTTTGTCATTAGTCATTTGTCCTTTGTCATTTGTCCTTTGTCTTTACCAATGACCAATGACCAATGACCAATGACTAATGACTAATGACTAATGACTCTCACAACGCCTCCGGTGGTGCAATATCAGGCCCAACAGTGAAACCAGCATTACTAGATTTGATTCCTGGTTTAGCAATTGGTTCTTTTTGTTTGAATGATTCGGATATTGAAGAAGAGGACGGAACTTCATCTTGATTAATCAGCTTATTCGCATCTACTTGTTGTTGCTGAGACATCAAAGATAATCCTCCCACTGCACCAGCAACAAGGGCTGTATAACCAACATACAAATGTATGGGGCGAATTTCTAACCCGAATCCTCCAGAATTGTTTTTAGGCTGATACCAAGAGGGTAAAACTGATTTCACGGGTTCCGGTGATGGTAAGGAAGCTGCTAAAACTGTGCCATTCATTCCCAAAGCATTTGCCATTACACGGATAAAACCACGTATAAATACATCTTCTGGTAATGACTCCAAGTCACCGTTTTCTAATGCCTCCATTTGATGGACTGGTACATGAGTGTATACATGAAGTTGGTAAAGAGAAAGATTTTGGGATTCACGAACTTGTCGGAGTTGTTGCCCGATTTCACGCAGTTTCTCTAAACGTTGCTCTACTGCCGTTTGCTTCGCTAGTTCAGCTTTAGAAATTTTCTTATTCTTATTTGTCAGCCACGCTAGCGGTGTTTTTGCTGTCGATTTATCTTGTGTGGTTTTTACTGAATTATTAGTTTTATTTTCTATTACTGGAGATTGCGATACGCCGAAGGCGTAACGGCTGAAGCCGTATCGCGAATTTTTTTCTTTGGTATTTATTTCTGGTGCTGAAGTGTGAAATTTTGCACTTGTTAAGCACTGTGATAGGTCATGAGAATTATCTTGTTGCGCGTCTGGTGCAACATTGGGTGTCTCTATATGTTGCTGAGTATCTGTAAATGTTTCAACTTTCTCATACTCTTGGGCAAATTGCCGAAATGCTAAACCAATAGCTTCTCTACCTACAGCTTTTAATAACATTTTGGCTTGTTCAGCCGAATCACCCAGCGTTTTCTGGATTGCAGCTAAAGCACGACGATAAACTTGACTGCGATGCAGTTCGGCTTCTATTTCTCCCAAGAGCGATCGCAATTCATCTTGAGAAATTTCAATAGTAGGATTGCCCAAAATTTGTAAAAAGTACGCAGATGTAGTAACCATTTTTATAAGCTTCTTTTCGCTACTAAGCAGAGGAAAGTTATACCTACTAATTTCTTCCAATGTTTGCCGACATTTCCGGATTATTTAGTATAAATTGAGCAGTCATTTTATGAGCTATGGCAACAATTTTAGCTAAGTATCTTATGTAATTCTTTTATAAAAGTTTTATGATGCATAAGAACAATTTTTGAAGCTTATATCTGACACACTAGTTAATTTGAAAACTTTTTCATTGGTATACGCATTTTTATCTACGAAATATTTCTGCGATCAATCAGTAAATAAAACTACGTAAAAATACTATAATATTAAATTTTGTAGAAAATTTAGTAGGGATTATTTGGAATTACTTATGTAAATATCTGTACAAAGAAAGATTATCTCGTACAGTTGTTATTTCAGTATTATTTAGGACTTACACAGCAGTAAAGAAAAACCGAGCCGCAAAGTACACTAATGAATAAGAGTTTGAGAGAGTTTTTGCATCAGTCCTATTATTGCTGTTGTACGAAATTTGCTTTTGCACTCTTACTACATGAACAAAGTTCACAAAGAAATGATGAAAATATCTCTTTCCCTAGCCCCTAGCCCACTCGCTTCGCTTAAAGTCAAAAGTGAGCCAGCGCGGTGAGACCAGTCCCCGTCTTGGCGGTTCCCGTCACGATGGGGAACTGGCGAACCCGGAGGGTCTTGGGGGTTTCCCCCATGAGCGACTGGCGAACCCCGAAGGGGTCAAAAGTCAAAAGTCATTTAATTTTGAATTTTGAATTTTGAATTTTGAATTCCCCGAAGGGGTTGCCCCTAGCCCCTAAAAGACTGTACTGTTTGCAGATATTGAGTAGGAGAAACTTCTGCAACATTGTTATGTTCCGCCCCGGAAACGAGAAGCAATCTTTTCGGTTCGGGAGCAGCATTATAAAGTTTCTGGCTCATGAAAGCAGGCACAATTAAATCATCAGTACCGTGAATAAATAAAACAGGCATTTTTAATTTCGGCACTTTTTTAATCGATTCAAACCGTTGTGTCAGTATTAAGTTGACGGGAAACATCCAAAAACTGTTCCGATAAGCTACTACTTGCTGAATAGAGGTAAAAGAACTTTCTACAATCAATCCAGCAGCTTCTGGGCGTTTAACAGCCAAATCGATCGCTATTGCACCTCCCAAAGAATGTCCGTAAATAAAAATTTGATTGGGTTGGATATGTCGGTGCTGTATTAAATAATCCCAAGCTACCGCCGCATCCTGATAAACTCGTATTTCATTCGGAAAACGACCTTGACTGCGACCGTAACCCCGATAATCAATTAGTAACACTGAAAACCCTAGTTGATATAACCTATTGGCATGGGCAACATTTGCGCCAATATTTATACCGTTACCATGCAGATACAGCAATACTTTTCCATCAGCTTGATTTTTGCTGCTTATCCACCAACCGTGTATGTATTCTACCTTGTTTGATGACAGTGGTACTGGTAGCCACACTTCTTCATAAGGTAAATTAAAAACTTCTGGTGTAGTTTCTATGACAGGAGATGGAAAAAAGATTAAGCGTGGTTGCTGAGAAAATAACAGTATACAAACAGCACAGTAGACAAGTGCTACAAACGCTCCAATCTTGATTAGTAAAGAAATAAACAATTGTATTCTATGTTGCAGCTTAGTTTCACCCCATGCCAGTATTTATATATACAATATACTTTGTTAAAATTAACGTCTGAAAGATTTGACAATTAGCAATTTTTATCAAAAAATTTATTATTGAAAAGTTTAATAAATAAGTAATAGTAAATTATTCAGTAAATTTTAGGAGATGAGTGTGACGTCGTTCAATAATGCTCAACAAGAGCAACTCAAGGAAATTGGAGCATATTTACGACAAGTACGACAAGAAAAATCGATAAGGATAGAGCAATTAACTGCTCAAACACTGATTCGACAAGCTTTCTTAGAAGCTTTGGAAGAAGGTCGTCATGAAGAGTTGCCAGAACCTATTTTTGTTCAAGGATTTATTCGGCGCTATGGAGATGCTTTAGGACTAGATGGTACAGCTTTAGCCAAAAATTTTGCTATTAGTTTTTTCCTGCTTGATTCTGGCGAACAGCATCAGAATTTAAAACAAAAATCATCAAGTTTACGTATACCTCTTGCGGTTCCCTACGCATTATTGTTAGCTGCTGCTTCCTTTGCACTATTTTCTCGACTCAATCCTCAACAAAATTCACGCGAATCTGTTGCTCAAAACCAAAGTCAACTCAGCACCTCTCCAAAAAAACCTCTAGAACAAAAAACACTATCTACACCTGATGCGCCTATTGCTTCATTGCCAGAAACATCCTCTCCTGCGCCAACAGCATCTCCAGTCGAAGTTACTATTGAACTACAAGAAAAATCATGGTTGCGAGTGAAAGCAGATGGCAAAACTGAGTTTGAGGGAGAATTAAATAAGGGAGAACGAAAAACCTGGACAGCAAGTAAGCAGTTGTCTATTCTCTCTGGTAATGCTGGCGCTGTTATTGTTTCTGCTAATAATCAGCAACCAAAACCTTTAGGAGGTTTAGGGAGTGTCAAGCAAGTGACATTTACTCCCCAAACTGTCAATAGTCAATAGTCATTAGTCATTAGTCATTAGTCATTAGTTAAGAGTTTTAACTCCTAACTCATAACTCCTAACTCTTACAATTGCGGTGTGCGTAGATGCCAAGAAGTGGATTGTTCATAAGCATAAGCAACTTGAAAAAGTTGGTCTTCTCTTAGTGGCTTACCAATTAGCTGCAAACCAATCGGTAATCCATTGTCATCAAAGCCACACGGTACACTGATTCCCGGCAAACCGGCAAGATTCACGGGAATGGTCATCAAGTCAACTAAATACATACTCAATGGATCGGCGGTTTTTTCTCCTGCTTTAAATGCTGTAGTCGGAGCTGTAGGACAGGCTAATACGTCTACTTGTTCAAAAGCTTTTTCAAAATCTTCCTTGATCAGGGTGCGGACTTTTTGCGCTTTTAGATAATATGCATCGTAGTAACCTGCTGAAAGTGCGTAGGTTCCAAGCATTATCCGGCGTTTCACTTCTGTACCAAAACCACTAGCACGAGTACGGGTGTACATCTCCATCAAATTGTCTGACTCTGCAACCCGATAACCATACTTCACACCATCGTAACGAGCTAGGTTTGCTGATGCTTCCGAAGGCGCGATGATGTAGTAGCTTGGTAAACCATAGCGGAAGCGAGGACAGGAAATCACATGAATTTCCGCACCTAAATTTTGCAGTTGATCCAGTGCTTTGGTAATAGCTTGTTCAACTTGCGAGTCTAAGCCTTCTCCAAAAGTTTCTTTGATGACGCCTATTTTCAGTTTTCCTCTGGGTTTGAGGTCTGGTTTTAAGCTGGCGGAGTAGTCGGGAATGGAAACTTTCAGACTGGTGGAGTCTTTGGGATCGTAACCAGCGATCGCCTGCAATAATATCGCTGCATCTTCTACTGTACGAGCAAACGGCCCGATTTGATCCAAAGATGAAGCAAACGCCACTAACCCGTAACGGGAAACCAGTCCATAGGTCGGTTTTATCCCCACCACACCACAAAAAGATGCTGGCTGGCGAATTGAACCGCCAGTATCGGAACCCAGGGAAACAATACATTCCCCTGCTGCTACCGCCGCCGCTGAACCGCCAGAGGAACCACCGGGAACCCGTGATAAGTCCCAAGGATTAGCTGTCAGACCAAAGGCAGAGGTTTCAGTGGAACCACCCATGGCAAACTCATCTAAGTTAGTTTTGCCTACCGCCACCGCATCAGCTGCTAAAAGTTTTTCCGTTACCGTTGATTCATAAGGCGGTACAAAGTTTTCCAAAATCCGGGAAGCGCAGGTGGTGCGAATTCCTTTAGTACATAAATTGTCTTTGATGCCAATGGGAATCCCCGCTAAGAGACCAATTTCCTCTCCAGCGGCGATTTTGGCATCCACTGCACGCGCTTGTTCTAAGGCTCGTTCGGCAGTTACGCACAAAAAACTGTGCAATTTAGGCTCTACTGCTTGAATACGGTTTAAAGCTTCTTGGGTAATTTCTACAGCAGAACGTTCTTTCTTTATTAGCTGTTTGTGCAACTCGCGGATGGATGCCATGATTGCTCCCTTTGTGACTCAAGTCATTGATTTTAGTACAGTTTGTCTATTTCTGCTCAGTACTAGTTTGCATAAAATCGTAGCGATTTTAAGGTTTAAATTAAAACGCGGAGGTACGCGGAGGGAAGCGCAGAGGGGAGGCAGCGCGCCCTTGGGGGTTTCCCCCGTTGTAGCGACTGCCGTCACGCAGAGTTTTATGCTACGAATTTTTACAAGTTAGTACGGGAGCAGGCTTTAGCCGCACAAACAGTTTGCTTGAGGGCGGCTTGCATTAGATTAATATGTATTGCACACCTAACAATTCTATTAAACTAATTAATTTTAGAGATTTTAGAGAGTGAATAAATGGTTAAAATTATCACCTGTAAATCCCTTGGCACGCAAAATGTATATGATATTGGCGTGGAGCGTGACCATAATTTTGTAATTAGAAACGGCTTGGTTGCTTCCAATTGTTTCAATAAATCCCATTCCACAGCCTACGGTTATGTAACTTATCAAACTGCGTATTTGAAAGCTAATTACCCGTTGGAATATATGGCAGCGCTGTTAACGGCTAACAGTGGCGACACAGATAAAGTACAGAAGTATATTGCTACCTGTACGAATATGGGAATTCAGATAGATCCACCAGATATTAATCGCTCTGGTGTTGATTTTACCCCATCGGCTGGTAAGGTTTTGTTTGGTTTGTCGGCTGTGCGGAATGTGGGACAGAATGCGATCGCTTCAATATTGGAAGCGCGAGAAAGCAAAGGAGAGTTTAAATCGTTGTCTGATTTTTGCGATCGCGTGGATTTAGGTACTGTGAACCGTCGCACTTTAGAATCATTAATTTATTGTGGAGCTTTTGACAAACTCGATTCTAACCGCAATCAGTTAATTCACGACCTAGCTTTAGTATACGATTGGGCACAATCCCGCGCTAAAGATAGAGCCACAGGTCAGGGAAATCTTTTTGATTTGTTGGGTGGCGGATTTGCTACGAATACTAATCAAAATCAAGCTCAAAATAGTTTTGATACCGCTCCGAAAGCGAAACCTGTTCCTGATTTTCCTCCTCAAGAAAAATTGCGACGGGAAAAAGAATTATTGGGCTTTTATGTATCAGACCATCCTTTGAAATCTATACGCAAATCAGCAAGAGTTTTGGCACCAATTAACTTATCACAACTTGGTGAACAAAAGGAAGATACAATGATTTGCGCCGTGATTATGCTTAATAACGTCAAGAAAGTTATTACTAAAAAAGGCGACCCAATGGCGATTTTGCAGATAGAAGATTTAACTGCACAATCAGAAGCGGTAGCATTTCCTAAGAGTTTTGAACGTATTAGCTCACTTTTACAAGTTGATGCTCGGTTAATAATTTGGGGTAAAGTAGACCGACGAGACGAGCAAATTCAATTTATTGTTGAAGACGCAGAACCAGTCGAAACGGTGCAGATGGTGATGGTGGAGTTAAATCCTCAACAAGCAGCCACCATTGAGGAACAGCATCGCTTACGGACAATTTTACAAGAACAGTCAGGGGATAGAGAAAAAGCAAAAGTACCTGTAGTCGGAATTGTCCAAGCAGGAAATTCCCGTCACCTAGTGCGTTTTGGACGGCAATTTTGGGTACAGGATTCCAGAAGTGCCGTTGTTGCTTTGCAAAACGCCAGATTTCCTGCCCATGTACAACCGCTAACCAGTAATTAAAATAGCTTTAGTTAAAAATCAGACATGGTATGAGAGGGAAGTAAACCAAAAATTTCCCTCTCTGTTTTTATATTGATAGTTGCTTGACTCAAAAAATTAACATTAGCCTTCTGCCTTTGTCCTCAGTAAATTACCCTACTCATCCACAGAGTAAATAGTTGTTTTAGTTACTTGTGCGGATGATAATACCCTGGTTAGCATGGTATTTTTTTATGCCATAAGGATTTTTTATGGAGCAGCCAGGATAAGGAGAAAACACTTGATGACCGCAGATGCGCTAGGTAAATTTGTTGCGTACTGCAAAAAAAATCAACCCCAAACTCAAGAAGATATCAAAAGATTCTTTGAGGGGGTTGTGAGTTTTCCTTATGACAAGGAACTCTTATTGCAAGCTTACCTATTTTTGAATATTAAAAATTTATTTCCAACTTGCACTGAATTGCTGCTATTTGAAAAGTCTCCTATTGCTGATTATACAGACTTGGGTAAATGTGATTTTGTCTATCTCACATCTAAGAAAAAACTGTTTTTAATTGAGACTAAATTTATTGATACAGAAGCAACCGGAGCAACAGAAAGAAAAAGAAGAAATAAGCATAGAAATAAAGTATTTGAGCAAGTGATTACTTTAAAACAGCGATTTAGTGAATATTGGAATATCAAGCTAGAAGAATTAGAGTGCGGTGTTTTTACAACAGATCCGGAAGTGGATTGGCGGGGAAATGATATGAATGTCACAACTAAATCAATATCTATCGATAGACTTGAACAATGGCGAAGAAATTATCAAGTCAGTGAAAGTAGGGAGTAGGGAGTGGGGAGTAGGGAGTGGGCATGGGGCATTGGGCATTGGGCATTGGGCATTGGGCATTGGGCATTGGGCATGGGACATTGGGCATTGGGCATGGGGAATCGGGAAAAATATAATGACTAATGACTAATGACTAATGACTAATGACTAATGACTATGCTAGTAAACAAATCTTAAATAACCGATATTTGCGCGAAAGTCACGGTTTAAGCTGAAATGGTTATCCTGATGTGAACTACCCACACTTCTGCTGGCGCAGTAAGTGTGGGCTTCTGGCTTCATCGACAGATGCCTTTCCACCTTGCGGTTTATTGGTCTTACTCCGCCTCTTTCCAGCAACAACGGGGTTCCCTCCGCCATTAAACAATATCCGAATTCCTTCTGTTCTTATGTTCCAAGAAGCATTTTCATCTCTGTCATGGTGAGTTGCACTTCTTCAGGACAATCCCACTCTCTGATATCCAATGGCAACTCATCAACAATATGACCACAGCAAGAACAGGTTTTAGAGCTAGGGAAGAATCTATCAATTTCTACAAGTTGACCATCTTTGTTTTTTAACTTGTAGTCCAAAAAATTAACAAACATTCCCCAACCTACATCGGATATGCTTTTTGATAGCTTGCGATTCCGTATCATTCCCTTGACATTGAGGTTCTCAACGACAATAATTTGACTTTCATTTACCAGTTTTCTGCTTAACTTGTGCAGATAATCTTGGCGGTAATTTGATACTCGTTCGTGAACCTTGGCTACTAGTTTTCTATATTTATTTTGTGAATTGCTTTCTTTAACTTTACGGGCAAACTTTTTCTGTTTTCGAGCTAGATTTTTCTCGTGTTGTTTTAAATGTTTGGGATTTGAATACTTAGTAACTTGTTCACCATCATGAACAATAGCAAAATCCTTAACACCCAAATCAACACCAAGTGTTTTATCTCCAAATCCTGGAGTATTATTACCTTCTATCCCACATAAAACAGAAGCAAAATACTTATCGGTAGGAGTCTTGCTGATAGTAACAGTTTTAATTTTTCCCTCAATTGGTCTATGAAAAACTGCTTTAATAACACCAATCTTAGGAACTTCCAAACTATCACCCACAATCTTTACATTTTGTGGATATTGAATTGATTGTTTGTGATGTTTAGATTTAAATCTTGGAAACTTGGCTCTACCCTCAAAAAAGTTAGTGTATGCCTGATTGAGATTAATAGCTACACATTGCAAAACCGCAGAATAGCAATCTTCTTTTAGCCAAGGATGTTCTACTTTTAATTGAGGTAAATAAGCTTTGTAAACGCCTAGCTTCAGAGACTTTCCGTTTTGTTCATAGTGTTGAATACAAGCATTTAAGGCATAGTTCCAATACCACCTAGCACAACCAAAAGATTTAGTTAGTGCTATTTTTTGTTCTTCTGTTGGGTATAGCCTGACCTTAACTGCTTTCAACACTTTAATCACCTCCTTGTTATCTGCTAGTATAGCAAGTGTGGGTAATAAGTGGGTACAAAAATGAAAACAGAATGGTTTAAAATGCGGATGAGCGAACGCAGATTAAATAAGTTAAGGTTATATGCAGCAATCAAAGACAAAACTATGACGCAAGTTGTAGAAGACCTCATCGACTCGTTAAAAATTCCAGAGATAGACAAAAACTCGGACACCCCGCTTTCTCGATAGTCGATGACTATCATTGGTCGGGGGTGTACCTCGATATGTACCGGCTATTCATCCCACGCCTCACTCAGTGTAGGACGTGGGGCTTCTAGCCGTTTAAGCTAAAGTGGTAGTAGGCAAATCTTTCGCATATTTACCCACTCCCATGCCGTAATAGTGAACTACCTCAAGGAATTGGATTCTCAGACAAAGGGAATACAAAACCAGGGAGGATAAGCGCACAAAAGAGGTAAAAAAGGTGTTAAGGACACTTTTGGTTATTGCCATTGGTTTCTTGCCGTCCCTATTCTCCTTGTGGTTAATGCGTAAAACCCAAGCAAGGACGCGATCGCAACTCAGACGCGCTGCAATGAATTTTTCTAGGGAACAGCTGCGGGTAAGTACTAGACCAGATTCAAGCGATCGCTATTATTTAGAAGGGGTAGGCTACCTGATTGGCGACATCACTTGTAAGTATAATGCTCGTTCTGGCTATCTGCGCTGTGCTGTTAATCCTAGCGGGCCCTGTGAAGGTTGCCGTTATTATCAGCCACGGGAAACAGATTCTAGTGAAAATGATGTTTAAAATTTTCAATACCCAGAAATCTATCACGATTTCTGGGTTAGCTGACGGGTTTCCACATTTTTCAGGAGGTTTTATGATTTTAAGTAAAGCTGTAAATTTGCATGTTTATGAAATATTACAAATGGTTTTGGGATGAACCCTTGGGAGGGGAATTTGATGCTTGGGGTACTAGTACCTACTTTGTGGAAATAGGTGAGCATTTATATGCTGTCAGACAAATAGAGGTTTATGAGAATGGCAACGTTTTATTCTACGACGAAAGCCATTTTTGGGATGATTATGGAATGCTATGCGATAAACCGATAGGTAAAGACCAGATAGAAGAATTTGAAATCACAAAAGCGGAATTTGAGCAAGTGTGGAGAACAAGAATACCAATTAATAGATAAATACTTCTTACGGTAGAGGATAAATATGTGAATTGCATATACGCAACAGCAGACAAATATAGCAGCTAAGAAGCTAAGCATTGGCTATAGTGAAGTGGCACTGATTATTATCATCGATAACACTCCAATTTTAAAAATGATTGCAACAGATAGATTTATATAACCCATACCCAAAGAGGGTTTCTCAATCCAAAATCTAAAATCCAAAATCCAAAATGGTATTAGTCCAACTTCTCTGAACAGTCCAATGGCGATCGCTTGATTGATAAGTATTGACTCCTTCTAAACCTACCTGAGAAATCAACTCATTCACTTCATCTAGGGTAAGTGCAGCGTGGAGAGAGTCGCGCAATAATTTTTTTTGATGCTCATTGTATTGGGTATCAATACTGTTAACTAAAGCATCCATTGTGACTTCATCTTCCGGTCGCAACAAATCTCGGACGAAAATAGCACCATTAGGTTTCAACACCCGCTTGAGTTCCCGGAAGAAAAGTAAAGGTTCGGGTAAATGGTGAACAAGGCTATTTGACATAACCATATCAAACAGCCCATTAGTATAAGGCAAATGTTTGACATCTTGCAATTCCAGGCGGATTCTATCTTGTAAACCAGCTTGCTGCACATGACCAGAAGCAATTTGCAGCATATTTTCAGCCATGTCAACAGCGACAACTTGCCATTGCGATCGCATTTGGCAGATTAAAACAGGAATACGACCCGTACCAGTACCAGCATCTAATATCAAGGCTGATTCTGTTGATCCGAGTGCGATACGCGAAGCGTTAAGCCTCTGGCTTATCGCTTCTTTAGCAAAAGCACTATTCACCTCTGTGAAGTCCATTGCATCATATTCAATGGCTTCTTCAAGAGTATCCATAACTTCCGGTTCCAAAACTCTTTTCATAGTCATTAGTCATTAGTCATTAGTCATTAGTCATTAGATTTGTCCCCATGCCCAATGCCCCATGCCCCATGCCCAATGCCCAATGCCCCATTCCCCACTCCCGACACCAAGTAAACATGGACTCAACTTCTGGGCACACTAAATGATATATCACCAGAATTAACAGGGAAAGGTCAATGTGGAAAGGCGGATTTAATCCTAGCTCGAAAAACACAATACCCTTGCAACTACCAGAAACATACCTCAAAGCAAGGAAACGCGGTACTATTACTCATGAGTTTAACGAAAATTCACAATCAGAAATCCTAATTTCACAAGAGCAAGAAAACTATACATCAGAAGCATCAAGGCTACTACAGCAAGGAATTCAACAGCAGCAAGCAGGTGAACTAACTGCGGCAATGAAATCATTACAACAGTCTTTAGCGTTATTTCAAGCAGTTGGGGATGGGAAAAAACAAGCGCAGGTACTTTGCACTTTAGCGCAGATAGTTTACATTTTAGGGGACTACAAAAGCACAATTTCCTATTCTCAGCAAGCCTTATCTTTAGCAAAAGATACAACAGAATTACGGTTGCAGGTGCAAGCATTGTCTCATTTAGGCAATGCCTATCGTCACCTAGGTGACAATAACAAAGCAATTGAATATTTGCAAGAGTGCTTGCAAATTGCACAACAACAGCAAGACCACCGAAGTCAGGTAGTAGCACTGAATAATCTAGGATTAGTCTATAAAGCTCTAGGTGATTTACGAAAAACTATTGAGTTGCAGCAACAAAGCTTAGAAATTGTCCGCCAACTACAAGACAACTGGGGTGAAGAACAAATACTGAAAAATTTGGGTAATGCTTGCTATGCTCTGGCAGATTACGCAAAAGCTATCGACTTTTATGAACAGTGTGTAAAAATAGCTCGTTCCTTCAATAATCGCCGCAATGTAAATCAAATACTCAAAAATTTAGGTAATGCTTGCTATGCTATCAGTGATTATACTAAAGCAATTATGTACTATGAAGAACGTTTAAAAATAGCAAAGGAAATTGAAGACAAGCGCAGTCAGGAACAGTGCTTAGGTAGTTTAGGAATAGCTTGTGAAGCATTAGGTGATTATGCCAAAGCAATTACTTACTATGAAGAACGTTTGCAGTTAGCCAGAAATCTTAAAGACCGGCGCAGTGAGGAACAAACCCTTGCTAGTCTGAGAGTTGCTTGTTACGCCTTGGGTGATTATGCCAAAGCGATGCAATACCAGCAGACATCTACAACAAATCAATAGTTAATTCGTGAACACAGAGAAACCCGGTTTCTCGAAGAAACCGGTTTTCTGGAGGTTTAATTTGCCAGAAATTGATTTGAATTTTGCCAAGTAGCCATTGATTATTTTTATTTAGTAAAAAAATATACTTAAGTAGGCTACTTTTAGATGAGTACTTGTAACACCTTTTACTGCTTTGCCAAGATGCTTGTATCTTTTTTTGATAAAGTTAACTTTGCATTCAGTTCATTTTTTCTCGTAATAGCAGTAATTTTGGGGTATCTTAACCTCATAAAATTAAATCTGGTTCAATTAATCAGCGATAATTGGAAAATTTTACACAAATTTTAAGTAAAGACACGGTTTTTGTTATATGTCTACCTAAGATATTGTTTTTGAGGAGTAAAATCAGGTTCGTTTTGCGTATTATGTGTGTTCCATTTTTGACAATTAGTCTTGCTCATTACCATTTTTCTGAGTTAAATATTTATCTGTTTTTTTTCGCTACAAAGTTTGAAATTGCGCAAGACTTTAGTCATTAAATCAGCTTAGTTTATCTTGACTAGTTTCAAAGAATTCTTTTTCCCAGTAGTTATATACCTTTGAAAAGGTTTCACTGTTTGTAACAACCTTATTATCAAAATAAGGTTGAAAGTTTCTGCGCAGGTTTTGCTAATAATTTATACCTCCAGTCAATATCTGAGAATGAAAAGAGATATAGGCTGATATGCTACTGGCTACGTGTTCATCCTTGTACCAATTTGACATTTTTATTAAGTGTTGTGGAGTGTTTAACAGTGTCTAATACAGTCCTTAAAAACCATTTGCAAAAGTTTGTTACACGCTACAATCAACGGACAAAAACATCAAAATCACTCATACAAACATATCGTCCAGTTTTAGCTGACACACAATATGCCGGAAAATTTGGAAACTTTCATTTGCCACTAAAGGAAATGTACTATCCCATTGTTGGTAAGTGTTCTCTAGGTTCCAAATTATGGGATGTCGATGACAACGAATATATAGATGTGAGGATGGGGCTAGGAATAAATATTTTTGGTCATAATCCACCTTTTATCAAAGAAGAACTAACAGAGCAACTTGAAAAAGGCATACAACTCGGTCCGCAATCAGAGTTAGCCGGTGAGGTGGCTGAGTTAATTTGTGAACTCACTGGGATGGAGCGAGTAGCATTTAGTAATACAGGCACAGAAGCCGTGATGACGGCTATTCGCATCGCACGGGCAGTAACAGGTCGCAACAAGATTGTAATATTTTCCGGTTCTTATCATGGTCATTTTGATGGAGTGCTAGCAAAAGCACAAAAGACAGACGGAGATTTACGCTTAGTGCCAATTGCTCCTGGAGTTTCGCCAAGTATTTTGAAAGATGTTTTGGTCTTAGAATATGGGAATCCACAATCACTTGAAGTGATAAAAACTCATAAGCAAGAGTTAGCGGCTGTTCTTGTTGTACCTGTACATCGTGGCAAAAATACCTCACAACTAAAAACCTTTCTTTATCAATTAAGGCAATTAACAAAAGAATCTGAAATAGCGTTAATCTTTGATGAAATGACAACTGGCTTTCGCATTCATCTGGGCGGCGCACAGGCATTTTTTGGTGTTGAAGCTGATATCGCAGCCTATGGAAAAATTATTGGTGGTGGTATGCCAATTGGGGTGATTGCTGGGAAAGCTGTTTATATGGATGCAGTTGACGGCGGGATGTGGAATTATGGAGATGATTCTTATCCAAGTGTGAAAACAACTTTTGTTGCTGGCACTTTCTGTAAGCATCCGTTAGCTATGACTGCTGCACGAGCAGTTTTGAAACATCTCAAAACTCAGGGAGTAATTCTTCAGATGCAGTTAAATCAACGCACATCACAATTTGTCCAAGCATTAAATGCTTACCTAGAAGAAAATGAAGTACCTATTAGATTAGATAATTTTGGTTCAGCATTCTTTCTTTCTTACCTACAAAATTCCGCTTCTAGAGTAGATAGTTTTGCTGATGAGACAATGGAATTGTTCCGCTATCATCTACTTTACAGAGGAATTCACATTATCGGCTCATCTAGCTATTTATCCACATCTCATACAGATGAAGACATAAATCGTATCATTCAGGCTGTAAAGGATAGTGTTAAGGAATTGCGTCAAGAAGGTTTCTTTCCGCTTAAGTCTACACCAAGTTTAATCCATTAGATCCAAAGGTAATGTGACTTAAATTCGTAAACAAAAGCCAAAATATACACAATATAATTTATAATTATTTGTGTATTTTGGCATCGATTTGAAAAGAGTTACCACAAATAAAACCGAAGGCAATCACAATGTAATAATTAACTTATTTAGGTTAATTATGAGCCAAGGGATAAGAGTGAAAATCTCTTATACCACATGCATAAAACAGTCTCTAATAGTTGCGTTTTTTATTTGTTAATTGAGAAAATAGGAGTATTACCTTTTGGTAACTATTAAATGTAGAAATTTGGTATTTTCCAACATTCAAGCAATTATATTTGATAAAGACGGTACTCTGGAAGATTCAAAAGGATATTTGCGTCAACTAGGGCAAAGGGTAGCAAAAATTGTAGACTTACAGATTTCAGGAATTGAGAAGCCATTATTAATGGCTTTTGGTATAAATGCAGAGAGTTTAAATCCTGCGGGGTTAATAGCTGTTGGTAGTAGTGGCGAAACAGCAATTGCAGCAGCAGCATATATCGCTCAAACAGGACGCGGATGGTTTGATTCATTAGCGATCGCACGTCAAGCATTCGAGGAAGCTGAGAAATACATCGGTAATACACCTTCTCCAATATTTGTTGGTAGCCAAGAAGTACTGAAAGACTTGACACAAGCAGGATTGAAACTAGCAATCCTTTCAGCAGCGAGAACAGATGAAGTACGTGCCTTTGTAAAACATCATCAATTGAGTGATTTTATCCAAGTGCAAATAGGAGTAGATGAAGACCCTAGCAAACCAGATCCAATATTATTTTTGCAGGCTTGCCAGTCTTTGGGAGTAGAACCTAGTGCTACCCTCATGGTGGGAGATTCCGTAGGTGATATGCAAATGGCACGTAACGCCAAAGCAGCAGGTTGTGTTGGTATTAGCTGGATCGGGAAATTGGAAAATCTAGAAGGTGCGGATGTAATGATTAGTCAGTTGAGCGAGATTGAAGTTATGACGATGTAACATCCAAACCCAATTTTCAAGATGAAAATAATCTAAAAAAACATAAATCTGTATACTTTGTAACTATTTTTCGGCTAATACTCATCCAACAAAATTAGGACTTACGCAAAAAATTCTTGTAATCCTTGATTACGCTGGGGTAATTCATGAATTGCCCCTACAAATGCTGTATTATGCGTAAGTCCTGAAAATTTTGAAGTAATTGTGATTAGAGTTTTCCAAGTATTCTATAATATACTTCTTCTTGTATAAGTGTTTTAAACTAAACCATCCAGCAGAAAACTGTACTTTAGCCGTCTACAGGTTGTGTAAAGACGCAATCTTTTGCTTGTCTACATTTGGTTAAAACGAAGTGGAATTTTTGTTTATAAAGCTGTAGCACACTTTAGCTATTAGTCCAAAATTGATTTACTAGTTAACTTTTGCAAGAGACGACCTCAGCTATGCTCACACTCTGGATAAAAGTAAACTTTTAAGATTAAAGTCGAATCATGCAAGTAGATCACATTTTTTGGTATAAAAAGCTTAAAGTTTCAAAAAATAGGAGGCAGTTATAAAAAAATGGTATACATAAAATAATTTATTTTTTGAATTTTTAGGGATTTATCTGTAAAAATCCTCAAATCAGGCAAATTATACCAGACTTATTGACCATAAAAGTTGATTCATTGAAATTAAAAATCAGCTTTTAATCTTTCTTTTGAATTTTTTAGGTAAAATCAGGCAAATTCTACCAGTCTTATTCAGAATCAAAGCGGATTCTTGTCAAAAATAATCCGCTTTTGGTTTTTCGGTCTAATCCCGAAGAATCAAACAAAAAACATTCGTCTACTTTTCAGCCATGTTAAAGTCCCAAGCTAAACCAATTAAACATATTTGGGATGATATTAGAGAAAGCCATTTTTAGATCAGGTTGTCAAATTCCCACACAAAGTTGAAAAAGAAATGAGTGAAAGACTATAAAGTTCCTTGACCTTTTTTCTTTATCTAGCAGATAGCTCCTAAAACTCCAACTTGATTTCAGTAATTTTGAGAATTTAAGACATGTCCAGAACAAAGCCTCAAAGTATTGTTTCTTACGAAAAAGTTCCTGAAAGTTACCTAAGACGGCGGCGGCTAAAAATAGGTGCATCTCCGTTGCTTTTGTGGGGCTTAGGTGTTGGTGCTGTCATTTCTGGGGATTTCTACGGTTGGAATTATGGACTAATTGCAGGTGGTTTCTGGGGTTTGACCATTGCTACCTTACTGATGGCGATCATGTATATATGCATGGTCTATACTCTGGCTGAACTTTCAGCAGCCCTCCCTCATGCAGGTGGCTTTTACTCCTTTACTCGCAACGCCTTTAGCCCTTTTTGGGGCTATATTTGCGGTATAGCTGTGGCCATTGAGTATGTTTTTGCCAGTGCTGCACTGGTGTATAGTATCAGCAACTACCTAAAGCCTTTGATTTACCCTCTGCCTGCTTACCCTGTGTGGATACTTATCTACGCTATTTTCGCAGTGATCTGTATCTTTAATCTGGAAGTGAGTTTATATGTAAGTTTTTGGCTCACTTTGGTAGCAATTATGGTATTATGCCTATTCTATGTGATGATACTGGCATCAGGTGTATTCAAACCAGAACTACTCTTCAATATTCCTGCCGAGCCAGGACAATCGACAATGTGGCTACCTAAAGGTTGGCACGGTGTTTTTAGAGCAACACCCTATGCTATCTGGTTTTACCTAGCAATCGAGATACTTCCACAGGCAAGCGAAGAAACCCAAGACGCATACAAGAATATGCCCAAAGGGCTGATATCAGGAATATTCACCCTAATTGTTCTTTCAGTTTTTACCCTGGTGCTAAACTCAGGTGTCGGGGGTGGTGCTGCCGTAATTGGTCAATCAAATGTACCTTTTATAGAAGGATTGAAGGCTTTCTTTGGTGAGGGTGCTACTAGTGACTTGATCACAGCGATCGCCCTTACTCTTGGCTTGGGGGCTAGCTTACTTCCCCTAATCTATGCCTACGGGCGCATCATCTTTTCCCTTTCCCGTGCTGGATACTTACCCCGCCGGATTTCTGTTACCAACGAAAACCAAACCCCTCACCGGGCATTAATTATAGGTACATTAATCGGATTGCTGTGTGTAATGCTAGTAGCCATAGGTAGCGATGCAGTGGATGCAGTGATTTTAAATATGGCTGTTTTAGCAGCATTGATATCTTATATTCTTGTCATGCTCAGTTACATCAAGCTCAAGCACAGTCGTCCTGATTTAGCCAGACCCTATAAAAGTCCATTGGGAAGGAAGGGCGCGATTATTGGGATTGTCCTAGCAATTTTTGCCTTAGTTGCTTGTTTATGTGTACCTACCTACCAATCTGCTATTTGGGGTGTTGCGATTGTCATGATTTTAGCAACTTTCTATTTCTTCTACAGCAAAAATCGATTAGTTGCTCAAGCACCAGAGGAAATGGCAACACTAAAGAAGAATGTATGATGTTCGCCTTTTTTTACCGCTTCTTGCCCTCAGTTACTCGTTTTGTCTTTGAAGATACATAAAAGCTTCGCTCGTTTTCAGTTGCGGAAATTCTAAATAAAAATTACTAACACTTAAAAATGGTTCCGGTGTTGCTAGGACAATCACGCGATCGCCCCACTGACGCAACCACGGCAATAACTTTAAGGGTGCTACTGGCGTACACAGCCAAATTTCTGCCGGAGAAAGTCCTCTCAAAGCTTTGGCTGCTACTGCCATCGTCATTCCCGTAGCAATACCATCATCAACTATAATAACCGTGGCTCCCTCTGGATTGGCCTGCGGACAAGCAAAACTTAATTTAGCCTCCAAAGACTTTGCTTGATGAATGGCTGCATTTAACGCTGATTTTTGACGCTGCCAACCCTGTTTCAAGTAAAATCGTCTTGGCTCAGCCCAAATAACTTCTCCGCAAGCACTCACCCCACCAATTGCCAACTCTGGATTTTCTGGATGGCTAATCTTTTTCGCAACTAATACCGTCAACGGACAACCAAGTAGACGTGCTATTGGTGCCGCCACAGGTAGTCCTCCTCGTGGCAAAGCATAAACAATTGGTACAGGCTTTCTCCCAGATTCAGTTGCTTGCTGGGTGAGAATCCCATTTATCGCTTCTGCCAGTTTTTCACCGGCTTCAGTGCGATCGCTAAAAAGTGGGGTATGTGGCATTGTTTTTCCCCAGCACATGAAGATGGCATTGCTTATATCTTGACTGATTTTTGCTCAAGTGAATTAATAACCTTATTTTGTTAAACTGAAAACAGTTTTCATTTTTGAAATGTTTATACAGCAACAAAAGTGGAAGTAGTTGTTGGTTGCTCATGGTTAATGGTTCATGGTTCATGGTTCATGGTTAATGGTTCATGGTTAATGGTTCATGGTTCATGGTTAATGGTTCATGGCTATTAACTATTAACTATTAACTATTAACCACCAACATTTCGGAGGTATAATTAGAGGCTTAATCAGTATTACTATCAGCAGACACAAGACACGCCGCTACTGGTAGTAACATACACAATCTCCACTCCTACATTTAACTCAAATTACACAGCTTGCGCTTACATTTAAGACTTCAAGTAATATTGTCAGTTTCATGAGTAGCGAACAACAACTCAGCCTTTTTGAGGAATCCAACTTTGAGCAAAAAGAGTTGATTCCTACAAACGCCAAAATTCCCATTCCTTCCGGAACCTATGCCAATATGACCGAATTGGCACAGCATTGTAATAAATGCGATCGCTGTCCACTCGGAAAAACCCGCACTCACGCCGTTGTCGGACGTGGAAACCTCAAAGCACCCATCATGATTATTGGGGAAGCACCAGGTCAAAACGAAGACGAAACAGGTTTACCATTTGTTGGACGAGCAGGACAGCTTTTAGAGAAAATACTAGCATCGGTCAAACTAGATACCGAAAAAGATGTATACATAGGCAATGTCAATAAATGCCGGCCACCAAATAACCGAGTCCCTACTAATGAAGAAATGGAGGCTTGCAAACCCTATTTATTAGAACAAATTCGCCTAGTTGATCCCAAAATAATTCTTTTAACAGGTGCGACAGCCGTAAAAGCTTTAACAGGTGACAAGCGAGGAATTACTAAGATTCGCGGTCAATGGATGGAATGGGAAGGACGTTTGTGTATGCCTATTTTTCATCCTTCTTACTTGTTGCGTAATGCTTCTCGTGAAGTTGGCAGTCCCAAATGGTTGATGTGGCAAGATATACAAGCAGTGCGTGCTAAGTATGATGAGATTTTAGGGGTTAATTAGTGGTTAATGGTTAATGGTTAATGGTTAATAGTTAATAGTTAATAGCTATGAACCATTAACTATGAACCATGAACAATAACTAATGACTAATGACTAATGACTAAAATTGTACGCTTTCTGCACGACAATCTCTTAACCAAACCTGAATCGCTTTCGCAATTACACCATTACTGCTGTTTCGTGGCGGAGTTGGAGGATCTTCTTTGGGATAGGAACCAGTCCTAGAAAACATCATCACCATCCGCCAACCACTCTCGGTTTTTGTTAGAAACAGCCAATGGAATTGCTGTAATTCCACTGCTTTCCCTTTTATATATTGCCGTTCTAAAGTAGTAAAGAACACCTGTTCTACACCTTCTGAACCATATTTTGCTGCTTCTTTGGTATCTCCATATGGATTAAGTGGTAGTGGTGTAAATTCCGGTCTACCTGCCACCAGAATATAACTGTAAACATCTGCTGACCTACTTAAACGGCGAGCGCGTTGAGTAACACGATTGGCATAGCTAGGTAAATCCCGCAATAGCGGGGTAGTTAATGCTTCTATATCTTGTTCTGAGCAACGATTGGGTTGACCCCACCCCCTACCCCTCCCCGCAAGCGAGGAGGGGAGAATATTTCCTGTCTGTGTTTTGGTAAGCGAGGAGGCGAGAATATTTCCTGTCTGTGTTTTGGTAAGCGAGGAGGCGAGAATATTTCCTGTCTGTGTTTTGGTAAGCGAGGAGGC
>JBHYDF010000054.1:0-19644 GCA_051861145.1 Nostocaceae cyanobacterium | reverse complement strand
CTGGTAAGCGAGGAGGCGAGAATATTTCCTGTCTGTGTTTTGGTAAGCGAGGAGGCGAGAATATTTCCTGTTTGTATTCTGGTAAGCGAGGAGGCGAGAATATTTCCTGTCTGTGTTTTGGTAAGCGAGGAGGCGAGAATATTTCCTGTTTGTATTCTGGTAAGCGAGGAGGCGAGAATATTTCCTGTCTGTGTTTTGGTAAGCGAGGAGGGAAGAATATCTCCTGTCTGTATTCTAGTAAGCGAGGAGGCGAGAATATTTCTTTCCTCTGTTGTTGCAAGCAAGGAAGGGAGAATACCTCCCCCCTCTCCGCTAGCGGAGAGGGGGGTTAGGGGGGTGAGGTTCTTGGCTGCTTGACAATTTAACCAATTAGAAATAATAAACCAGCAGCCACAAGCTAGAAACCAAAAACCATAATTTTTCCTAACTCCCCACTTCATGACTTCACTGCTAACTCTTCACAAATCCGTTTCCAAGCTAACTCCGGTTCAACAGCAGCAGTGATAGGACGCCCAATCACGAGGTAATTTGCTCCCGCTTTGAGTGCTTGTGCTGGGGTAAGCGATCGCTTTTGATCGCCTTTTTCTGCCCAACTTGGACGCACTCCCGGACAAACCAACAGAAAATCCTCACTACAAGTTTTTCTTAGTTGTTCCACCTCTTGGGGTGAACAAACAGCCCCATCTAAACCAGTTTCTTGCGCCATCAGTGCCATTTCTAAAGCGTATTCTGGCAATTCTAAAGGTACTTTCAAATCAAACGCCAATTGCCGAGAAGAAAGACTAGTCAGCAGAGTAATAGCAATCAGCTTTGGTGGTTGTACACCGGCTTCTTTTGCACCTTCTTGTACACCCAGAGTAGCAGCTTTGAGGGCATCTCTGCCAGCTGTAGCATGAATTGTGAGCAAATCTACCCCGTAACGCGCCGCTGCACGACAAGCACCGGCGACAGTGTTGGGGATATCGTGAAACTTCAAATCCAGGAAAATCCGCTTTTGCCGTGATTTTAACTCTTGGAGAATTTTCGGGCCGGTGCTAGTAAACAACTCCAAACCAACTTTCCAAAAGCTGACTTGTGGCAGTTTTTCCACAAGGGCGATCGCATCACCTACATCCGGCACATCTAAAGGCACAATAATTCTTTCATCTGTATTCATTTGTGGTAGTTAGTAGTTCATGGTTAATGGTTCATGGTTCATGGTTAATGGTTCATGGCTATTAACTATTAACCATTAACCATTAACTATTAACCATTACGTCACAAGTCTGACAAACTTGTTTTTGCCAAGTTGCAAAACTCGTCCTTGTAATTCACTAGCTGCTTGAAAACTGGTATCCACATCGGTGATGCGATCGCCATCTAGACGCACACCACCTTCTTGAATTTTTCGTTTTCCTTCTCCACTGCTTTTGCACAAACCGCTAGCATTGAGGATCAAGGACAATTTGACTGGAAATTGCACTTTCGATAGAGAAAATTCCGGAACATCACCTGCTTCAATATTCTTAACGGCTTCTTCGCCATGATACTGTCGGACTATTTCTTGCGCGAGCAATTTTTGGCGATCGCGGGGGTTTTCCGGTAATTTATCTAACGGTAAATCTGTCAGCAGTTCAAAATACTGTTCCAACTGATTATCTGGAACACCTTGCAGCTTTTGATACTTTTGGCTAGGATGTTCCGATAAAGCTACGTAATTACCCAGAGATTTAGACATTTTTTGCACGCCATCAGTACCAATCAAAATTGGCAATAATAAGCCAAACTGAGGTTTTTGTCCAAAATGACGCTGCAAATCTCGTCCCACAGCAATGTTAAATTTCTGGTCAGTACCACCTAATTCTACATCTGCCTCAACTGCCACAGAATCGAAGCCTTGCATTAACGGATAAAGGAACTCATGTAGAAAAATAGGATTCTCTTTCTTATAACGTTCAGCGAATCCTTCTTTTGCTAGCATTTGACTTACTGTCATGGTTGAGAGTAACTCTTGAATTTTCTCCAAGTTCAACTTGGATAGCCATTCGGAGTTATAGCGTACCTCTAACCTTCCAGGTGTGTCAAAATCCAATATTGGTCGCACTTGGTCGAGATAGGTTTGGGCGTTTTTCGCTACTTCTTCTGGCGTGAGTTGGCGACGCACCTCAGATTTACCTGTTGGATCACCGATTCGTGCTGTAAAATCACCAATTATTAGTACTGCTGTATGACCAGCATCTTGAAAAGCTCGCAGTTTCCTAACTGGTATGCTATGACCAAGGTGAATGTCCGCGCCTGTGGGGTCAATACCCAACTTGACCTTCAAAGGTCGGTTGGTAGTGGCCAAAACCTTTTCTAAGCTTTCAATTTCACTGTCCGAGTCGCTTGGTTGTGGGAAAATTTCTACAACACCACGATGTAACCAATCAAAATTTTGCTCCATATTACTATGAGATTGACTGTTATTTATGTTTTGCACTATAGAATTTGGGTAGGTTATAGTCACTAACAATGTTTCCATTGTTTAATCTGCCAAACTAATATAATTGCAAAAAATTAACCGCTTTGCTTGGCTGAAGAAATTATAGTTATATTTACAAATAAGGAAGTGAGAACGCTGTGTCGTCTAGGACTTTTGAAGATAAAGATTCCCAAGGTAGCGCATCTGGCGTAGAGTTTTTGAAAGGAGTAGGTCAGGTCGCTGGCGGAACTCTCTTATCACTTACCATGCTGGCGAGTTCTATTGTAGCCGGAGGACTGGTAGGCTTAGCTATTAGCTTCCGCAATTTGCCAGATGTCAGACAGCTACGCAACTTCTTTCCATCTGAAACAACTTATATCTATGACATTCAGGGTAAACTTTTAACAAGTATTCACGGTGAAGCTAACCGGGAAGTAGTAGGCTTAGATAAAATTTCTCCACATTTGAAACGAGCCGTACTGGCAAGCGAAGATGCTGACTTCTACTATCACCACGGTATTAACCCCAAAGGTGTTGGGCGTGCTGTAGTTACCAACTGGGCAGCAGGTGGGGTACGTGAAGGTGGTTCTACCATCACCATGCAGCTGGTAAAAAACCTGTTTTTGTCTCATAGGCGAGAATTCACCCGTAAGATAGCAGAGGCTGTGTTGGCAATTCGCCTAGAGCAAATTCTCACCAAAGACCAAGTTTTAGAGATGTACCTCAATCAAGTGTATTGGGGTCACAACAACTACGGGGCGCAAACGGCAGCACGTAGTTACTTTAACAAATCGGCGGAATTTTTGACCCTCGGCGAGTCAGCAATGATGGCGGGTTTAATTCAAGCGCCGGAAGGATATAGTCCATTCGTGAGTATGGACAAGGCAAAGTATCAACAAAAAGAAGTTTTGGGACGGATGCTTTCTTTGGGCTGGATCACTCAGAAAGAGTACGACGACGCCCTGAAAGAAAAAATCAAACTGGGTAAAATTAGGTCGTTCCAAGGAAGCGCCCTGCCTTATGTCACAAATGCCGTAGCGCAGGAGATAGCAAAGAAATTTGGGCGTGAAGCGCTGCTAAAAGGCGGAATGCGGGTACAAACCACCGTTGATGCTAATTTTCAAAGGATGGCAGAAGAGACCGTCAGTCAATGGCATTCCCGACTTCGTGGCCAAGGGTTGAATAAGAATCAAATAGCCCTTGTAGCAATTGATCCGCGCACGCATTATGTGAAAGCACTGGTGGGTGGTGTAGATGCCAAAACCAGTGAATTTAATCGAGCAACCCAAGCTTTTCGTCAGCCAGGATCAGCATTTAAGCCGTTTGTATATTACGCTGCCTTTGCAACTGGTAAATACGGTCCCGACACTACGGTTTATGATACCCCAGTCAGCTATCGAGATGGTGATGGTTGGTACTCTCCCCGTAACTACGATGGTGGTTTTGGCGGAGCAATGTCTGTTCGCACTGCTTTGAAATTGTCTCGTAACGTCCCTGTGATCAAGATTGGTAAGGCGATAGGGATGAATAAAGTTGTTGAGACTTGCCGCACTTTGGGAATTATGAGTCCAATGGAACCAGTGACTTCCTTACCTTTGGGTGCGATTGGAATGACGCCATTGGAAATGGCAAGCGCCTATGCCACTTTCGCCAACTACGGTTGGCAGTCTCCGGCAACAGTAATTGTCCGGATAACGGATAGTAGCGGAAATGTCTTATTAGATAATACTCCCAAACCCCAACTAGTTTTAGAACCTTGGGCAGCAGCAGCAGTTATTGATACTATGCGTTCAGTAATTACCGATGGTACTGGTAAAAACGCTGCTATCGGTCGTCCGGCTGCTGGTAAGACGGGAACGACTTCTTCGGAGAAAGATATTTGGTTTGTGGGTACTGTACCCCAGTTAACAACTGCTGTCTGGGTGGGTAGAGACGACAACAGACAATTGGCAAGCGGTGCCACAGGTGGTACAATGGTAGCTCCTGTCTGGCGCGACTTTATGCTCAAGGCACTTAAGGACGTGCCAGTAGAAAACTTCAAGTCTCCTTCTAAGTTTCCACGTCCTAAATCAAAATAAAGGGAGTAGGGAGTAGGGAGTAGGGGTTAGGAATGAGAAATAAGAAAGAATATGGTGATTGATAATTTGGAATTATAATTTTAAGTTTGGAATTTGAAATTTATAATTCTGTCTGTAGCCTCTATTTCCTAGCCCCTAGCCCAAGCGCCCCTAAGATTGTTTTTCCAGTTCAGCTTTCATTCGCTCAAGGGTAAGCTGCATCTGGTCAAACATTTGTTGTGGGGTGACACCAAATTGATTTAGCTGAGTTTTCAGCTGTTGGACGGTCATTTGTGCCATGAAATCTTCAGATAGCTCGAAGCGCTTCATAAAAATACGATAGCGCTCCATCATGGCTTCCATTTGCTCAATAAACAGCTTTTTACCCTCACGATCAAACTTGCCGTAGTTGTTGCCAAGTTTAATCAGCGCTTGATAATCTTCAAACAGCTGTTTTGCTTCTTGCTGAACTATTTCAGAGTCAAAGAATCCCATTTTTCATTTATTCACTGAGTGCCGAAACTCAGTAGCTCCATTCTTAGTCTCAAACTTTTGCCTCTAGCTTTATTGTAGTCTAGGTAATTAACATCGGGAACAAGCTTCGGTTAGAGTACGGTTTGTTACCGAGATTTCAACACTTGACGAATTTCTCAAGAGTCAATAGTCAATAGTCAAGAGTCAATAGTCAATAGTCAAATGCGATCGCTAAACTTGCTAAGTCCTACTCACATTAAGCAACAAGGCTAAAAGCTTTTGCCATCATAGAACCAGTCACAATCTATGATTGATTCACAGTAAGATAGCAGCAATGCTGAATAAATCAAGCTGCTTTGCTACTATGGCTGTCTTAACTTAGGAACTCTGGTATTAATAGATTGAGTGGGAATATGTTAACGAAGCGAAAAAGCCGAAGCGTTGCCGCCATTTTAGCTTTTGCTGGCACGCTGACAATTTCTGGTTTACATAAGTTTTATCTGGGACAGCCTCTATGGGGTTTGTTGTACGTGTTACTTTCTTGGACACCTATTCCTAAAGTAGCTAGCGCCATTGAAGCTGTTTGGTTTTTAGCCCAAGACGAAGACGCTTTCGATCGCAATTTTAATCAAGGCAAGTCAGCTGTTCGCTCAGTCCAATCAGGGGCAAATCAAGTTGGGGCGATCGCTGAAGCTTTGCGTGAATTAGATGCCCTACGTCAGGATGGACTCATTTCTGAGTATGAATTTGAACAAAAGCGCCGCCAGTTGCTTGACCAAATTTCTTGATTTTGTCATTTGTCATTTGTCATTTGTCATTTATCTTTACCAATGACTAATGACTAATGACTAACTCCTCACTCCTTGCATATCATGAACCAAAACTGGCTATCTTTTCGACTTAACCCCAGACTGCAAAAACTGCGTTCTCAGTTGCTCAATGACCCTTATTGCCGACTACAATCTGCGGAAGAAATTGCGCTAGCTGCATCTTTAGGCATCCGTATTGATGCTAATCAGGCAACTGTAGATGATTGGTTGCGCTTGCCAGGGTTATCCATTCACCAAGCGCGATCGCTTGTAGAACTTTCGCGCTCTGGTGTTAAATTTTACTGTATTGAAGATATAGCTGCGGCATTGAGTATGCCTGTACAGCGATTAAAATGTTTAGAACCTATTCTAAGTTTTAGTTATTATGATGACGATGCTCTAGATAATATTACGTATTTAATTAATCCCAATACGGCTACAGTAGAGAGTTTGTTAAAAGTACCATTTATAGATATTTCTTTTGCGCAAGCAGTAATCGAAAATCGTCAATCAGCCGGGCCTTACCGTAACTTAGTTGATTTTCAGCAACGGCTAAATCTATCCGCTGAAATCCTTGCCCAACTGATGTACTATTTAAGGTTTTAAGGCAGGAGTGAGGAGTTAGGAGTGAGGAGTGAGGAGTTAGGAGTGAGGAGTTAGGAGTTAGGAGTTAGGAATTACGAACCACTAACCACTAACCACTAACCACTAACCACTAACTACTAACAATTCATAACTCTTAACTCCTAACTCCTAACTTCAAATAAACCCAATCCTATTCAACGGCCAAAAGCGAAATATCGCCCTACCAATGATATTTTTTCTCGGTAAAAAGCCCCAGTAACGAGAGTCATTACTATCGTTGCGATTGTCTCCCATGACAAAAAATTCGTTTTCTGGTACCACTACTGGTGGAAATGGCTGATTTGGTGGTTCGGCAATATAGTCTTCTTGTAAGGATTCCCCGTTGATATAAACTTTGCCTGCATTAACCCTAATTATCTCACCCGGTTCGCCAATAACTCGCTTGATGAAAGCTTGGTCTTTCGGATACCCCTTGCGTTGTAGTTCTTCAGGCGGCTGAAAAACGATAATATCGCCTAAGTGTGGAGGGTTAAAAATGTAGGAGACTTTTTCTACCAACAAGCGATCGCCTGTATGTAAGGTTGGTACCATCGAATCTGAAGGGATGTAGCGAGGTTCGGCGATAAAAGTCCGGATCAAGAATGCCAAAACCAAGGCGATCGCAACTAAACCCAAATTTTCCCGCGAACTGCGCCATACTCCTGACGATGACGCAGAAGCTTCTTTTCTATTAGTTTCCTGAGAGGTCATATAAGTTATAAATCAGGTTGAAAAGTTAGATACAACACCTTGATTATTTTGACGCTAAATATATCTTTATCAGCAAGAAATGTTTCGCAAGTGGCTTTCAATAAGCATAAATACGTCTGTTTTCTCTCCAAATTAACAAGCTAGTTCTTGGCTGGTAATACCCTAAAACCAGTCGGTTTTTTCTTTAAAGAAACTTCGCCTCTAACGACTCAAACTATAAATCTTTTGGGTTTCCAAATGTTCGCAACAAATTGACGAGGGTAGCGTACCCGCAGGGAATGTTTGCCGATCCAATTGCACTTGCAAATTACTCAAGGGGTCTACACCTGGAGAAATCAAGAATTCTAGCTTTTGGGTGTAAGGCAGAGTTGCGAGGTGGTCAAGAATTTGCCCGATCGCTTGCACGTAAGGATGGCTCTTATTTTTATACCAATCATGACTCGCTAGCCGTGGTTGGTCAAAACCTAAGTGTACTGTTAAAGAAGGTTTGGCAAATAAGGCGATCGCTAATGGACGCGCTTCTTCCTGTAACAATAAATCATGGCTTCTCGCTAAATGCCGCAGTTTCTCTAGACGTTCGTAGCGTTCGGTTACTGCTTGCGGGTCATCTTGCCAGTGAACTGCCACTGTGACTAAATAAGTTTGCAACAGCATGTGTCCCAGCTTATTCGCCTTCGTCGCTAGGTAATTAGAATTGTAGTTATTCGATTCAATTAGCAACGGTACGCGATCGACTACTTCCAAATTATAGCCCTTTAACCCAGCAATTTTGCGGGGATTATTAGTAATCAAACGTATCTTATGTACACCCAAATCCATCAGGATTTGCGCTCCCATACCGTAATCTCGCAGGTCGGCAGGGAATCCTAAGCGTTCGTTTGCTTCTACCGTATCCAGACCCATATCTTGCAAGGAATAGGCTTTTAACTTATTAATCAGCCCAATTCCCCGTCCTTCTTGGCGTAGGTATACTACAACACCTTGACCGGCATTTTCAATCATTTTCAGAGCGGCTTGCAGTTGCATTCGACAGTCACAACGCAAAGAACCTAAAGCGTCTCCTGTTAGACATTCCGAGTGCATCCGTACCATTACGGGGTTATTTCCAAATTGAGTAGGATCACCCTTGACAATAGCAACGTGTTCGGTATTATCCAGGGTGTGGCGGTAAGCGTAGATTTGGAAAAGACCGAACTGGGTAGGTAAAGCGGCAACGGTTTCACGGACGATTAAGCGATCGTGCTGGAGGCGGTAGCTAATTAAATCCGCAATGCTAATAATTTTCAGATTATGGTTCTGGGCATACTCCACTAACTCGGGTAGCCGCGCCATCGAACCATCGGGATTTTGAATTTCACAAATTACCCCAGCAGGATATAAGCCAGCGAGTCGGGCTAAGTCCACGGCGGCTTCTGTATGTCCAGCGCGTTTGAGTACGCCTCCTTTTCTCGCACGAATGGGGAAAATATGACCAGGACGGCGTAAATCTAAAGGTTGTGTCGCTGGGTTGATGGCAACCTGAATGGTACGGGCGCGGTCTTCTGCGGAGATACCGGTAGATACACCTAAATGGGGCCCGGCGTCAATACTGACAGTGAAAGCAGTCTGATTTGGGTCTGTGATATTAGTTACCATCAAGGGTAAGTCGAGTTCATCCAGGCGATCGCCTGTCATCGCCAGACAAATCAACCCCCGCGCTTCTACCGCCATAAAATTGATTGTGTCTGGAGTGGCGAATTGGGCTGCACAAATCAAGTCGCCTTCATTCTCTCGGTTTTCATCATCTACCACCACAATGACACGACCAGCTTTCAAATCTGCCAAAGCGGCATCGATAGAATCAAATTCAAAGCCTTGGGTTGGGTTTGTCTTAGACTGAGACACAGACTTTAGCTACCAAACGTAAATTTTTTTAACAAATTCTTTTTTCGATTGTAGCTCTAATAGAAAGCTTGAGAGTTAGACAAGCAATGAATTGATAACATTGCGAAAATGTCTATAGCTAAAATTAAGTTTTAGTATTCAAGTGCAACAACAGTTATACAACAATCAGCAGTCCAGCATTTAGCAAATAGCTGATACTAACAGCTGACAGCTAAATAAATAACCAAAAGCAGATAAGGATTTAAGAACATGGGCAATTTTAGACGCGTACCCGTTGGGATTGTCGGCGCGTCAGGCTACGGCGGAGTTCAGTTAGTGCGTCTACTGATGGATCACCCAGAAGTAGAACTGGTGTATTTAGGTGGTGAAAGCAGCGCAGGAAAGCCATTTGCGGAAATCTATCCACATCTGGCTCATGCGGTTAACCTCTCAGTAGAAGCAGTAGATCCAGAAATCATTGCTCAACGCTGTGAAGTGGTTTTTCTCTCCGTTCCAAATGGCCTAGCTTGCCAACTTGCTCCGAAACTGTTGGAAAAAGGATGTAAAGTACTCGATTTAAGTGCTGATTATCGGTTTAGCGACCTGGCAACTTACACAGCTTGGTATGGTAAAGAACGGCAGGATAAAGACACTGCTGCTATGGCGGTTTATGGATTACCAGAACTGTACCGCGATCGCATTGCCGAAGCTCAATTAATCGGCTGTCCTGGCTGCTATCCCACCGCCAGTTTACTCGCACTTTCTCCACTGCTCAAACAAGGGCTAATCGTCTCCGAAACAGCCATTATTGATGCCAAGTCCGGTACTTCTGGCGGCGGACGGGAACCCAAAACCAATATGTTATTAGCCGAGGCAGACAATTCTCTGGCGGCTTACGGTATTGTTCGTCACCGCCATATACCGGAAATTGAGCAAATTTGTAGCGAGTTAGCAGGTCACGAAGTTACTGTCCAATTTACTCCCCACCTGATTCCAATGGTACGTGGAATTTTAGCAACAGTGTATGCTACATTACGTGACCCAGGTTTAGTACGAGATGATTTAATCACCATTTACAGGGCTTTCTACCGCAACTCTGCTTGGGTAAAAATTTGTGAACCCGGCACGTACCCGCAAACTAAATGGTCTTGTGGCAGCAATCTTTGTTATATCGGTATAGAAGTTGACCCGCGTACTGGTCGCGCGATCGTCATGTCGGCAATTGACAACCTAATCAAAGGACAAGCAGGCCAAGCGGTTCAATGCATGAATATCATGATGGGTTGGGATGAAACCTTGGGTTTACCCAAACTTGGTTTCTATCCCTAGCTAGGAGTTAGGAGTTATGAGTTAGGAGTTATGAGTTAGGAGTTAAGAATAAAAAACTCCCCCTAAAAGTAAAAGTTAAGAGTTAGGAGTTAAGAATAAAAAACTCCTAACTCCTAACTCTTAACTCCTAACTCTAATTACAGCACCAGCATAAACAGCGCGATCGCCAAGTTCATCTTCAATTCGTAGTAAGCGGTTGTATTTTGCTACCCGTTCGCTACGGCAAAGAGAACCAGTTTTAATTTGACCAGCACGGGTGGCGACGGCGAGATCCGCAATGGTGGTATCTTCGGTTTCTCCGGAACGATGGCTAATCACTGACCGGAAACCATTGCGAGTCCCTAAGTCAATTGTTTCTAAAGTTTCTGTCAATGAGCCAATTTGATTAAGTTTAATCAAAATGGCATTACCAGCTTTTAACTCAATCCCCTTTTGCAAGCGGGTGGCGTTGGTAACAAACAAGTCATCGCCTACCAACTGCACGCGGGAACCCAATTTCTGAGTTAGTAACTGCCAGTTTTGCCAGTCTTCTTCGTGTAAACCGTCTTCAATTGAGACAATGGGGTATTGGTCAACTAATTGGGCAAGATAATCAACAAATTCAGCCGGTGAGTGAGGTTTACCATCGTAGACATATTGTCCTTCTTTGTAAAACTCACTTGCAGCCACATCTAACGCCAAAGCCACTTGTTCTCCAGGCTTGTACCCAGCTTTTTCAATAGCAGCAACCAGCAATTCTAAAGCCACCTGATTTGACTCTAGGTTAGGGGCAAAACCGCCTTCATCGCCCACACCAGTAAGTAAACCTTTTTCGTCCAAAACCTGGCTGAGGGTGGCAAACACCTCCGCACCCCAACGCAATGCTTCCCGGAAGGAAGATGCCCCAATCGGAACAATCATAAATTCTTGAAAATCCACGTTATTTGCTGCGTGGGCACCACCGTTAATCACGTTCATCAACGGTACGGGTAATAAATTTGCTAAAGGACCACCCAAATAGCGATACAAAGGAATTCCCAAGGACTCTGCACCAGCTTTAGCCGCTGCTAAGGAAACCGCCAAAATTGCGTTAGCCCCCAGATTTGCTTTGTTAGGAGAACCATCTAGGGCAATCATCGTGCGATCTAGGAGTTCTTGGTTGAGGGCATCCATGTCTAACAATTTAGGGGCAAGAACCTCCTTGACATTTTGCACCGCTTTGAGTACACCCTTACCTCCATAACGGTTTTTATCTTTATCCCGTAGTTCGTGTGCCTCAAAAGTACCAGTTGACGCACCACTAGGAACCTGCGCCAGTCCTATTGCCCCGTTTACCAAATGTACTTCTGCTTCTACTGTCGGTCTGCCTCGCGAATCAAGAATTTCGCGGGCAACAATCGCTTCAATAGCAGTATCCATCATGTGTCCTTTGTCCTTTTTACGAGTGCGTTCTCACCGCTGAACACAAACACTTCAGTGGCTGACTCGACAATCTAGCATAGGCTTTTGAGGAACATTATGGGCAGAGATTAAACATTTTTGCTGATTTAGAGGCTAGGGGCTAGGGCATGGGGCAAGGGGCATCGAGCATTGGGCAAGGGGCAAGGGGCATCAGGCATTGGGCAAGGGGCAAGGGGCATCGGGCATCGGGCAAGGGGCATCGGGCATCGGGCAAGGGGCATGGGGCATTGGGCATGGGGCATGGGGCATGGGGCAACGGGCAACGGGCATCGGGCAACGGGCATCGGGCAACGGGCATCGGAACATGGGTAAAAAAACCAATTCCCAATTCCCAATTCCCAATTCCCAATTCCCAATTCCCAATTCCCAATTCCCAATGCCCCATGCCCCTTGCCCAATTCCCAATGCCCAATGCCCCATTCCCTATTCCTGCGAGTTGCGATAGCCGAAAAAGTTTATACTGTAATCGGTAATTCGCACCCCTGTTTGTTCTTCAACTTGGCGAAGCAATTCTTCTGGTAATGTAATGTGAACATCCAGAATTTGATTTGTATCTAAACAGTTGACATGACTGTGAGAATCACTGATATTACCGTATAAACGTCCGTCACAGCGTTCTATACACTCAATGATGCCACTAGAGGATAATGCTTCTAAGTTTTGATAAACAGAAGTATGACCGATCGCTTTACCTTGTTGGTTGAGGCGATCATAAATTTCTCTGGCGGAAAGATGTTCTTGAGCTTGCCAAAGTAATTCCAGAATAAAGCGGCGTTGGCGACTCACACGCATACCCAGCGCCTGACATCGTTCTAGAGCATCCTCTAAAGAACGAATTGTTTGTGTAGATACCATTTGCTTTTGCATATCTATGCTTGTTAACTTCTCGAGTTATTTTTTGCTTTTGAAGTTTATTTGTTATTTTATATATCCAAGGATTATTCACCCTCTAGGTTCGCCTTGAACTGTCTTATTGTCTTTAATTGCTGCGGGAATTACATACTCCCCAAAGAAAATTTTTGTGCTTATCGAAAGTTCCTAGGTCACGCTTTAATTTAAAATAAACTCATTACAACTTTAGCTTAAAATCGCAGCAAACGTCTACCTAACGGTAGGTGTGTTACCCTTACTTAACAGTTGTTGGTGGTTAATGGGTATCAGGTAATGATAATTATTCCCAATTTCCAATTCGCTTCGGTCTAATTCCTACTTGCCTTACTGTACTGCGATCGCCACAATTAAGGGAACCAGTCCATGAGATATCTGCAATACCTGATCTCATGTACCGCTACAAATCCTGTATTATACGTAAGTACTGGATGTTGATCGGCTTATTGCAGCTCCCGGATCAACCATTAACAAGCAACAAATTTTTTAATAATTTTTGTACGAGAAAACAGTAGTATTAATTGTCGAGGCTATATCCAGAGTCTATGACAATCACGATCGCTCTCAATTCTGACTCAATTAACAGCTTGGATCTGTCCCCGGCTGCAACGGAAATTGATAAACTGCTGCAAGAAGGGGCGATCGCATCCCATGAGCAGCAGTTGCGTTTTGATATCAACTATGACTTAGAACCAGGGGATCCACGAGAACTCCCAGAAATTCCAGAAGTGCGGCTGTGGTTTGTTCGCCTTGATGCTCGCTATCCCTGGTTGCCATTTTTACTAGATTGGAAAGCAGGGGAATTTGCTCGTTATGCGGCGATGCTTGTACCAAACCAATTTAGTTCCAAAGACGGTATTCAGTACAATCCTGAAGCGTTGGAAATTTTTTTGATGCACAAAATTTTTATTTTGAGCGACTGGCTAAAACAGCAGGGTATTCCCAGTAAATCTCGCCTTCAGTCAATGGCTAAAATGCTGGGATATGAGTTGGAAGATGCTCTATTTGAAATGTTCTGAAGAGTTAGGAGTTAATGGTTAATGGTTAATGGTTAATAGTTAATGGGTAATAGCCATGAACCATGAACTATTAACTCTGCGCCTCCTAACTCCTAACTTTTCACTTCATGCGGCATATTAAATTTAATGCAGCATTAAAAGCATATTCAACGGCTTTAGATTTGCTAGGTAACAATGCTTGCCAAAGCCGATAGTCGTTGTATTCAATAATTAAATTTGCTATATCGTCAATTCTAATTTTTTGCAGCACATCGTATTGGGCTAATTCAAAATCTTTGAATGTGCCACCTTTTTCCAAAACCTGCCTTCCTACTTGAATGAATTCCTCTAAAACCACTTTTGCATATTGTTTACCCACATCTTCTGCAAACAGAGATGAAGATTTAAACGCCTTGAATTCATCTAAAAGTAGGTTAGCAATTTTTCTTCCTTCTAGACTATTCCAATCATCAGGAAGGTGAACATCTAAATATTCAGTTTCATAGGATTTATATTGGAGATATTCATGAATGTCTACAGCAACTTGAACTAATCTTTGTCCTGCAAATAGTTCTTTTAAAGCATTTGTGCTGCTATCAATAGATGAATCTTGGTATACTTTTTCTTCACCTTCAGGACATTCATATACAAGATAAGTCCAAATTCCTGAACTAGCCCCATCGGTGCTTACAGATTGGTAAAAAGTAATCGTTCCGTCTTCTTCGCACTCAAATGATGCACTTTTTGCATCAATTCCCTGATTTCCATACATATTCGTGCAGGAACAGACAATTTTTCTAAAAATGCCTGTGATATGATGCGGCTGGCTTTCTACTTGGATATAACGTTTGCCAGTGGTAATAAAACTATGTAAACGAATCGCCATTTGTTTTCCCTTTTTAGATTTCATCACATAATTGGTGGATGCTCCTGCTGGTCAGCAAGATATAAAGTGAAGGAACACAGAAGATGGCGCGTTAGACCCACCCATCAGCTAATCACACCAGGTATTTTTGGCAACCACCTATTGCCAAACTGCCAATTATTTTCAGTCTTGCTGTACTGAAATCAATATTAATTGTTCTAACCTCAAAATCTCTATTTGTGACTAATTTTTTTGTAAAAATACCTCTCTTTTTTAATTTGATTAAAAAGTCCATCAACAAAACGTTAAATAGTTAGCAATTAGCTAGCTGATAGCTGAAAGCTAAAAATTTTGATTATCAGCTACTAATTTCATTCGCTGTTTAGAGGCGCTGGGAGCGTAACTTTTAAGAGTAAGCAAAATCTACTAGTCGTAATTGTTACTCTTTATTCAAGAAAAAAGTTACTCAGTATTTTGTCTATTTAGGCTTGACAAGCTCTAGTAGATGTACCTGAGTTTTATGAGTCCAATATATAGTTCCCAACATTTCATTCAAAGTAACAGGTTGTAGAAAAAAAATCAGTTGTTTAGCAAACTCTTATTCCGTAATTGAGGAAAAAAGTTATGTTAGGAAATATACTAAAATTTGCTAAACCTCAGCGGATTATAAGTAGTAATACTAAGAGGTGTAGTACCACCTTTATCAATCAGAGGGTGTTTGGCAAATAGTTTTTCATGTTTTTATTTCCTGTCTGGTAGTTACTGCAAAATTTTTTCCACGGTTATGACTAAGTGTTTGGCGATGTAATAGATTTGTGTGTGGTGTTTTTCCTAGCTAAGACACTCATGCCTGACGCTAGTTGATATCACAATAACGATATGCGTTGCATAAGAAGGAAATAGTTTGGCTGGTGGGCAGTGCCCACCCTACTACAATTGATTTTGAATTTATGCAACGCCAAAATAACGATGCAACTAGCATCGTGCGGCACTCATACTTCTGCAATACCCCTCGCCGCCACATCGAACTTGTTGGTGGTGAAACACCAGTTGCTTCAACTTTGGAAACCGAAGCAACACAATGCTTTGGGAATTACAGGCTGATTTTTTGGGGAAGGAAAACAGTATACCCCATCTTACTTGCTACCAGCTCTTATGTACAAGAAATTACATAGTTGGTAATGCAACACTTTTATATTTTGTTTAAGTAATAATTCTGGAATATTCGAGTAGTAAGGAACATTATTACTACCCGTATACCTCGTTCAAATCAAAAGCGGGTAAGGGCACGGCATTGTTCCCTACTCAATTGGGAAGCACTATGTCCTTTAACATTGAGCTAGTCTAAATATTTAAATGCACCGGGTATAAGGTGTAAATCTTTTACCCGGTGCATATAGTAAGTATTTATGTTTAACAGGTGCTACGCGATCGCTTTATATAGGTAAGCGCTTACCCCACCTAAAATGTAGATATTTTTAAAGTATTTTTAGGTGGGGACTGCACTCAACATTTTTTGTTCAAAGCAAAAATACAAGCTTATCCTCCCCAGATTTTTTCCAAAACGGTTCTCGTTGAAATATCTGCCATTTTGCCTGTGTGAGATTTAATAGCAATAAATTTATCGCTCTTAGGCAACAACTTTGCTGGTTCTGTGGAACCAAACAGAGCAATGGTATAGGTTTGTACGGCTACAGCAAGGTGCATCGGCGCACTCTCAGTACACAGCATCAAATTCGCCCCAGCAATCATTGCGGCCAATTTGCCAATATCATCTGGAGAACTTACCTTGATGTTAGGTACAGACTCTTTGAGTTTCCGCACAAACTGTTCTGTTTCTGGAGTCTGAATTACTACCACAGGCATATCCGGTTGCTTCTGCTGGAACTCTTGCAGAATTTGCCGCCAATTTTCGACAGGATAGACTTTATCCAGACCTGTTATGTTGGGTAAATCACTAAAGCCGTCACAAACCAATACGTAGCCAGTTTCTTTCGCTCCTAACCGTAGTTGTTCCTTGTCTGCCCAGTCAATATCCGCTTTTGGTACATTAATAGCTAACTCTGGACAAGGGGACTTAATGCCCAACCCTTGCAGCAGGTCGTGATACATTTTAGCGGCATACTGGTCTTGCTTTAGGGGTACTAGGTTGGTGAGAAAAATCCCTCCTTTGCCTTTGTAACCAACACGTGTAGGGACTCCAGTCAACCAAAGTAAAAGACCTACTAAAGTGCTTTGTCCCGCAGCAATAGCCACATCGTATTCGCGATCGCGAATCATACCAACCAGATTTGCCCAATCAGCTAAACTGTTACGGTCTTTGTAATCAAACGCCAGTACTTCATTAACCGACTTGCTTACCCGGTAAGCAGCCTTTGACCGGGGTTCCACAAAGACATCTATCTGAGCGTCTGGAAAATTGCGCTTGAGATCATCTAAAGTCGGAAAGAATAGAATTTGTTCGCCTATTCCACCAGGGACAAGGGCTACTACTCGCATAATATTTACTTTCACATATTCGCTCCTTATTTTAGGGGAAGATGGGGAATGGCGGGATTTTAGATTTTAGATTTTAGATTTTGGATTAATCTAAAATCCAAAATCCAAAATCCAAAATTACTAGCCGTGAGATGTAAAAATTGAGGAATTCTGTGTATTTATTAATTCCAGCTGCCGGATCGGGAAAAAGAATGGGGAGTAACCGAAATAAACTCCTCCTAGAAGTGCGATCGCGATCGATAATTAGTTGGACGCTGTTAGCTGCGGAGGCCTCGCGCCACATCAATTGGATCGGAATTATTTCCCAACCCTATGACTGGCAAGATTTAGAAGCAATTCTTGCCGACTTACACCTCACTAAACCTGTGGAATTGATTAAAGGCGGTTCTACTCGCCAAGAATCGGTTTACAATGGCTTGCAGGCTTTACCAGTTACCGCCGCACAAGTATTAATCCACGACGGCGCTAGATGCCTTGTTACACCTGATTTACTCGATAGATGTGCCGAAGCGATTCGTCATTGTCCTGGTTTAATTGCCGCAGTGCCTGTTAAAGACACGATTAAAGTCGTGGATGAAAATGGCATAATTCAAAGTACACCAGACCGAAGTCAACTATGGGCGGCGCAAACTCCCCAAGGATTTGATGTTGAGCTACTAAAACAATGTCATGCAGAGGGTACACGTCAGGGTTGGGAAGTCACTGATGATGCCGCTTTGTTTGAAAAGTGTGGCTACCCAGTGCAAATCGTCCCAGGAGAGGAAACTAATTTGAAAGTAACCACTCCACAAGATTTAGCCATAGCTGAATTTATCCTCACAAATCGATTGGTGGGGAGTGGGGAATAGGGCATTGGGCATTGGGCATTGGGCATTGGGCATTGGGCATTGGGCATTGTTAAAAACTATTGACTAATGACTAATGACTAATGACTAATGACTAATGACTAATAACTATTGATTTTTTTGTAAAATTGTGATATGAGAGTCCTTGAATTTGTTATTTTAGATTCGATTGTCAATTGTTAATCGTCTTTTGCTATTGACAATTGACAATTGACTATTGACTGTTAACCAATGAATGCAGCAACTAAGATTGAAGCGATTCTTTATTTGAAGGGAAAGCCCTTATCTATCAGTGAAATTGCGGATTATGCCGCGTGCGATCGCGCAACTGCTGAGGAGGGAATTATTGAGCTAATAGATGAATATGCCCGCCGTGAAAGCGCCCTAGAAGTAGTAGAAACCCCAGCTGGTTACTGTTTGCAACTACGGTCAGATTTTCAGGATTTAGTACAAACAATGATACCAGTAGAGTTGGGGGTGGGTGCATTGCGGACTTTGGCAGCGATCGCCCTCAACAGTCCCATGTTGCAAAGTGACTTGATTAACCTACGCGGTTCTGGAGCATATCAACACGTGCAAGAATTAGTCGAGCAGGGTTTTGTCAAGAAACGCCGAAACGGAGATTCTCGCTCCTACTCGCTACAAGTAACACCGAAATTTCATCAGTATTTTCAAATTGAACAACTTCCCTTACCATTTTCTGGCAATCAAAAGCAGCGACAATTAGAACTCAAACTAGAGTCAGCCTCAGAATCTGAGTAAGCTTACCTCCGGCTGAAGCGCGGGGGCTTTTGCCTTATTCCACAATTCAGAACGAATGTTTTCAGTAGCCCTAAGAAACTAACGATGTCGGGAATGTTCATCCCCAAGCATATTAGCTCTTGAACCTCGAGGGCGGCTTACTCAATATCACATAAGATATTGCTTCTACAACCGAGGCAATTCCCGGACGCCCCCATTCAGCCACGGTTTGCGTATCAACTCGACGATACTTGCCTACTGCGAGACCCTTTCTGCGTGGCTACCACACTGCCTTTTGCAATTTCGGCATATAATTAATGTAGCACATATTGAGCTACATTAACGATGTCAAGAGAAAAAATGTTGCGAGTTCGCTTATCTTCCAAAGAGCTAGAAATATTGAAAGATTATGCAGCAAGCACAGACAGGCAAATATCGGAAGTTATTCGAGATTACATCAAGCGCCTACCGAGAAAGACTGAAGGCAGTTAAAACCGCCCGTTTAATGTTTCCTCCCTGTTCTAAAGACGCAAGGCTTCCACACTCCCGAAATTTTTTGGTGAAAACTGCTACTGGTATGAATGGTACTCCTAGCTAAGGAAATATGTCTCAACCCGATAGTATGGTTTAGAGTAGAATTAGCAACTCCGCTAAACTAAATTGCCAATGGTGTTTGATCCTGATTTCCTGAATGACAACTTTGAGGAACACCCCCATCAGCATCTGAGTGACAACTTTGAGGAAAACCCGAATCAGTTGCTCAAATACTTGCAACATCAACCTCCAGAAGTCCTAGCCAGCGTCGCTCAGTCCGTCAGCCCCGAAATTAAACAAATTATTTCGCAAAATGTCCAAGGGCTGGTTGGGATGCTGCCAGCAGAAAATTTCAACGTCCAAATTACAACTGATCGGGACAACCTCGCCGGACTCTTGGCTTCGGCAATGATGACGGGGTATTTCCTACGCCAGATGGAACAACGGATGCAGTTAGACCATTTGGCTAATAATCATTAGTCATTAGTCATTAGTCATTAGTCATTAGTCATTAGTCATTAGTCATT
>JBHYDF010000053.1:14279-44456 GCA_051861145.1 Nostocaceae cyanobacterium | reverse complement strand
AGAGACTTCAACACTCAAGCACGAAGCTTCAATACTCGAACAAGAGACTTCAACACTCAAGCACGAAGCTTCAACACTCGAACGAGAGACTTCAACACTCAAGCACGAAGCTTCAACACTCGAACGAGAAGCTTACTACACGATTTCACAAAGAAAATAACGTCCCCTCATTAAAGAATTTCTCAAACGGTATTTGGAACTTGCTTGAGATTGAGAATAAAAATCGTCTTTGATACATCTTCGTGGGATAGGATAGCTGCATGGCTAACTATATTCAAGACATCTTTGCTGTAACGGTCAGACTTAGGGAGCGATCGCACCATATGGTGAGGTATCTCCACTATCTCAGGCGGTTCATCTACCGAAATTCCGCAAAGTTCCCCCTCTTGATCCTGGGTAATTACTAAAAAAGTTTTATTTGCACTTTTTTGAGGTAAATCACTAACTTGTAGAGAAGGCAAATTTTGCCTTTGGTAACTGAAATGTTGATGCAAATCCAAAACCCTAATCAGATGGCGACCTAGCTGAACTACCCCCATTGTTCTCAATTCCATGTTCACTTGTGAAGAACAATTTAATACCTTCAATACATCGCTAATGGGCAATGCCAATAAATAATCTGCAATTTTAAAAACGATAAACTTGCCTGCTTTTATCTCATCGTGCATGGCTTTTTCCTTATATAAAATTGAATTTTAGTTATTAGTCATTGGTCATTAGTCATTAGTCATTGGTCATTAGTCATTAGTCATTAGTCATTAGTCATTAGTTAGTGGTTAGTGGTTAATAGTTCATAGTTCATAGAAAAGCCATTAACCATTAACCATTAACCATGAACAACCAACTACTAACTAATGACCAATGACCAATGACTAATGACCAATGACTAATGACTAATGACTAATGACTAATGACTAAATCTTTCACTGTTGTTAATATCTTGTGTTCCAAATAAGGCTTGGTAATATAAGCTGTTGCCCCTAGCTCCGAAGCCATTAATCGGTGCTTTTTACCACTCCTAGAAGTCAGCATTATTACGGGAATATTTGCCAAAGCAAGGTCTTGCTGACGGTGTTTGAGAAACTCAAACCCATTCATTCGAGGCATCTCGATATCACAAATCACCAACTCAATGTCTGTGTGATGCTGGAGTTGCTGAATCGCTTCATAACCATCTTTTGCCTGAAGTACCTGATAGCCAGCCTTTTGTAAGGTTAAAGCCAGGGTTTGGCGCACAGTGATTGAGTCATCGACTATGAGAACTATTTTGTTTGATGTTGTCTGGGAAACTGAATCGGCATGGGCTGGTGGTAATGAAGCAGCACGGACTTGAGGCAATTGTCTTTGCTGGGGACTGGGTGAGAGGATAGGGGGTATCGAACTTGCTAAATCGCGTGAGGCGTTTGTGTATAATCTTGTGTTAGCAGCATCACTATCCCGTAGATAATTAGCACTTTTACTGGTTTGTTGATTCAACACGTACTCTATCAATGCTGCCCCGTCGAGTACTAGCGTCAATCGACCATCGGCAAGTATACTGCCGCCATAGATGTAGCTGGGTGGTACAATCATTTGCCCCAAAGGACGAATGACTAATTCTTGTTCCCCAAGCATTTGGTCTACTTCCAAACCGAGAAGGTTATCATTATAACGGATCAGAATAATAGGCATCACTTCCCCTTGGGAGACAAAGGGATGCTTTGACTGGGAAACCAAGGGGTTCAAAAGCGAGGAATAATTTAAAACTTTCGAGAGTTGGTAAATAGGAATAAGTCGTTCATCAGCGCCTTTACCCCATCGGAGAACTTTACCACCTTCCCAGGATTTGATGTGCTGTGCTAAAGGCATAAGAACTTGCTCGATCGCATCAGTGAAAAAGGCATAGATGCGATCGCCAGCTTGAGTGAGGAGCAATTTGGCTATATTTAGACTCAAGGGAATTTGCAGTATAAACGTTGTTCCCCGGTGGAGTTCAGAAGAAACCGCGATTGAACCTCCTATTGCTTGCAACTGGGTACGAACTACATCCAAACCAATACCCCGTCCAGAGAGGTCATTTACACTAGAATTGGTAGAAAAGCCCGGTTCAAACAATAAATTCGTTAACTCAGCCTCATTCAGATTGCTAGCTTCCTCTAACGAGACGAATTGACGTTCTACCACTGTGGCGCGAATCTTGTCAAAATTCAATCCTTGACCATCATCCCGAACTTCAATCATCAAGTACCTACCCTGATGATAAGCGCAGATTTCAATCTGACCTTTCTCTGGCTTATCGCGTTGCTGTCGAATTGCTGGGGACTCAATCCCGTGGTCAAAGGCATTACGAATCAGGTGCAGTAGGGGATCATAGAGCTTTTCAACTACCGCTTTATCCACTAGGACTTCCGAGCCACGAATTTCCAGCGCTATTGGCTTGTTGTATATGACTTCCAACTGTTGCAGAAGAGGGGGAAAGCGACGGAAAAGTTCACCCAAGGGCGACATCCGAACTGCCATCAGCGTATCATTAGTGCTGGTCAATAGCCTACGTTGTTTTTCCACAGTCTCTTTAGACTGACGAGCAAACAAATCGATCGCATCAATCGCTTCTGCTAATTGTACGGTGTTTTCCAGAATCGACTGGATAAGAATTTGGGATTCGCTATAGCTATTAAGTTCTAGAGAATCGAAACCCCGCATGGATTTTGGATTTGGGATTTTAGATTTTGGATTATTGGTTGGCTGATTGCGATCGCCAAACCCCAATCCAAAATCGGCTATCGAAAATCCAAAATCGCTTTGATCCTGTAGTTGGTCGAGTAGTGAGGAATGTTGCTTGAGCCGAGACATCAGTACTTGTACCGCACTCAGTAGCTGTTCGTTTTGCAGCGAGTGGCGATTTTGGTTAGTTAGCAATTCCCCAACTGAGTAATTTAGGCTTTCTAGCTGTTCCACATTCACCCGCACACTGCGAGGAGAAACTTGCTCTTTCTGGAAAATATTGTTTAGTTCGTCGGTTTCTGATGTCGGAGTAGGGGGTATTTCATCGGTAAATTCCTCTGACTCCTCTAAGGATGGGGTGAGGCGGTGAATTTCTTCTGGTGTTTCCATTCTTTCTGCTGCACCCCAAATTGTCTCTAAGAGCGGGTTTGCAGATTCCTGGTTCTGTGATTCGCTCAAATTCAACTTTGAGCCTGTTGTGCTGGCTACCCAACCAACTTCAGCTTGAGTTGACAATTCTTGAGCTACAACTGATACATCTGAGGATGGTAAATTCTCCTCTGCTACTTTTTTCTTTCTCTGCCTCTTTGCAGTTGTTGGTGTCTGTGTAGTTTTGCGAGTTTCCCTCTTTGTGGTTGTTTGTGTCTGTGTAGTTTTACGAGTTTGTCTCTTCTTAATAGTGCCTGTTTTTACTTTCTGTTCTGTTTCATCCAAATTATCTTGGCTGACTGCTAGCTCTACTACTGGATTTGCGCTGGTGCTGAGTCCGCTTAACTGTTGCAAGGTCGGGGAAGGTTGACCGCCTTGAGTGCGATCGCCATTAAGTACCGCTGTGCGTGCGTCCTGAAAATTCAACAGAGTAGTCTGAGCAATATTTATCACCTGTTCTGGATGAGCGTTTAGAGCGGCGATCGCTGCTTGAGCAATAGCTCCAAAACCTGGTAATCTTAAAGACTCAGCAAGCCCTTGGAAAACTTCGGCTTCTGTTCGCAACTTAGAAGCGATCGCCACAGGATCTCCATTAGCCAACACTGTGGCAAATTCTTCTAACTGTTGAGTGACCCCGACTTCAAAAATGGACTGCGTTAAATCAAAGCCTAATTCTTGTGAAGAGGGCAGATAAGTTTCATCAGTAAAAAAGTCCCCTAGCTTTTCTTGCAGTTTGGCAAAAACATTGGCAGTTAGGTCAAGTACCTCCGTATCATTTACTTCCCCCCCTGTGAATAAAGCTACTAAAGGAAGGCGAAGACACTCATAACCCTCAAACAGTAAAGCTTCCACTTCTGCATCTATCGGCAAGTTGGGTTTGCACAGAACTGTGAAAATATCCTCCAAAGAATGGGCTACACTTTTAATCGTTTCCATCCCCACCATAGCTGCTGCACCTTTGAGGGTGTGCATAAGCCGCATCATGGAGTGAATCTTATTGAGACTATACTCTTTTCGGAGACTGAGCAATTCTTTTTCTAAGGCTTGTAGCAGTTCTCCCGCTTCCTGGAGAAAATAGTGCAAACTTTGCTCATGAATGTTTGGGTCATTAGTCATTAGTCATTAGTCCTTAGTCATTAGTCATTAGTCATTAGTCATTAGTTATTAGTCCTTAGTCATTAGTTAATTGTTAATTGCTAATTGTTCATTGCCATTAGACATCTCCGAAAATTAATTATGCGTTATCCAAAATCCTTGTAGAGACGCAAAATTTCGCGTCTCTACATTATTTTTTGCAGAGGTCTATTAGCTATTAGCTATTGACTAATGACTAATGACTAATGACTAATAACTAATTGACTTTAAACTGGTCAGCACTGGTTTGGAGTTGTTGAGCCATTGCCAACAGTTCCTGAAAAGAAGTGGACATTTCGATAGAATTTTCCGAAGTCTTGTTAGCAATCTTTGCTACCTCGGCCATGGTTTTTGTTACCTGGTGAAATTCCTCGGTTTGTAACTGTGTTGCTTGGGTAATACCTTCCACTAACTGACTAATTTCAGTCGTAGCTTCAACGATCGCATTTAAATTTTGCCTAGCATCGTGTACCATCGCAGTTCCTTGAGCAACCTCTTGAATACCCTTCTCTAGCGCTACAGCAACTTCAGCCGTACCTTGTTGAATTTCCTGTACCAACTGCTCAATTTCGGTGGCGGCTTCAGCGGATTGACGCGCCAGAGTTCGCACTTCATCGGCTACAACGCCAAATCCGCGTCCGTACTCACCGGCTCTGGTGGCTTCAATTGCTGCGTTTAGAGCCAGAATTTGAGTCTGAGTGGTAAAGTTACTAATCAAATTCACCACTTTGGAAACTTTCTGAGATGATTCCGACAGGCGCGTTAACCGCTTGCTAGTTTCCGCTACCGTTTCCCGGATATTCACAATTCCATCTACGGTGCGGTTCATAGCTGCATCACCTTCGTGAACGGTCTGGTTTGCCTCTTGGACTGCCGTTTCTACCTGTTGGGCGTTCGTTCCCACGGCTAAAGTAGAATTGGCCATCGTCTGGATTTGTTCCAAGGCAAGGCTAAGAGCCTGGTACTGCTGCTGGGCTTCTTTTGCTAGTTCAGCAACAGAGGATTCGCTCTCCTGGGACGTTTGAGCAACTTTTCTGGATGCTGTTTGCACCTGCATGACGATTTGCCGCAAACTGTGCAAGGTATTGTTATAAACATCAGCAACAGTACCTACTTCAGTTTCCGTCACAGGAGCGCGTACGGTGAGGTCTCCCAAGAGAGCAGGACGCACCGCCGTCAGCAACTGGATCACCTCCTCCTGAAGTTTCTCTTTGGCAGTTTTTTCCCGTGTCGCTGCTTCTGTTAATTCCTGGGATTGGCTTCGCATTTGCTCCAGATATTCCGCTTGTTGTAGAGCAAGACCGATTTGTACCCCAACTTGAGCCAGCAAGTTGACATCTATTTGCTCCCATTGGCGCGGTGCATCATTCTGATAAGCTCCTAATAGTCCCCAGAGTTGGTCGCCTTTGAAAATGGGTGCAATCATGTAAGCTTTCGCCTGCCACTCCTCCAGTAACTGAATGTGGCATTCGTCATACCCTACAGTGTAAATATTGTCAACTCTGAGAGTTTCTTTGCGGCGATACCGACCGCCTTGAGTTTCTTGCAGGTAGGTATCTTCGACATCACTCTGCAAAGTTCCTACCAATTTAACCCAATCCCTACTTACATCTTCAAGTACAAATTCTCCACTCCAGTCAGGATGAAAGCGGTAGATGGCTACTCGGTCGGTCTGCAACTGTTTCCTTAATTCCTGAAGCGCCATCTGCAACACGCGGTCAACAGAAAAATTCTCTTGAATTAGAGCCAATCCAAGTTTATAGACCAGTTTGCTGTAGATTGTTCCCCGTTCTAGTGATTTGGCTAACCGTTCTGACTGGATGCGAAGTTCTTCAATATACTCAGCTTGCTGCAAAGCTACTCCTAGTTGAGCGCCAATTTGCATCATCAGCCTGACTTCAGACTCTTCCCAGTGCCGTGAACCGCTGTGTTGAAACGCCGACAGTAACCCCCACAACTTCTGCCCTTGCATGATGGAAACGACTATGCAGGCTTTGGCACCAAAGTACTCTAAAGCTTCCACATGGCAATCGGTCAGACCTGCATTGTAGATATCATCCACAACTAAGGGTTCGTTGTTAAGGAACCTACCCCCCTGGTGTTCCTGCAAATAGGGGTCTTCCCAAGCACTACCAACAAGTTTGGGGAATCCCCCGGACTCCGACTCGATCAAAAAATCGCCGAAGTAATCTGGGCGGAATTTGTAGATGGTGATGCGTTCCACGCCTAGTAGTTTGCGGACATCTTGTGTTGTCGCCTTGAAAATAACATCAATGTCATTCGTATTGCGAATCTTGTCGATTACTTTGGCTGTGGCGCGTTCTAGTTCGGCGACTTTCGCTAACTGGGTGGACTGCTCCTGCAACAGTTGCACGTACTCTGCTTGCTGCAAAGCCATCCCCAACTGACCGCCAATTTGAGTCATCAAGTTAACTTCAGCCTCTTCCCAGTTACGAGGACTAGAGTTTTGATAGGCTGCCAACAAACCCCAAAGCTTTTCTCCTTGAATAATGGGAACAATCACATAAGCCCTTGCCTGATATCGCTCCAGGATTTCAATGTAGCAGCGTGAAAACCCTGCCAGGTAAATATCATTAACAACCCTGAAGTTTGTCCCTTTGGCATAAAGACCGCCTTGAGTTTCTTGGAGATAGGTATCCGTAACACTGACTTTTCCTGTACCGAGGATTTTCGCACTACACTCGCTGATATTCTCTTGCAGAATGGGATTTTCAAATTGTTCCTGCATTAAGGCAGTCCAACTACTACTCACGGACTCTGCCACAAATTCACCGCTCCAATCAGGCTCGAAGCGATAGACAACCACACGCTCAGCTTGCAGCAGTTCTCGGACTTCTTGAGTTGTCGTCTTGAAAATAGTTTTAATATCTAATGTCTTGCGGATCTTGTCTATTACTGTGGCTGCTGTTCGCTCCCGTTCTGCGACTTTGGCTAACTGATTAGTCTGTTCCTGTAACTGTTGCAGGTACTCTGCTCGCTGCAAAGCTAGTCCTATTTGATTGCCAATTTGCACCATCAGCTTGACTTCATTCTCTTCCCAGTGGTGTGAACTGCTGTGTTGAAACGCTGATAGCAATCCCCACAGTTTCTCCCCTTGCATGATGGCAACTACGGCGCAAGATTTGACGCCAAAGTACTCAAGAGCTTCTATATGGCAAGGGTCTAAACCGGCATTGTAGATGTCATCAACAACAAAGGGTTCTTTGTTGCGGAACCTACCGCCCTGGTGTTCGTTTAAATAGGGATCTTCCCAACCACTACCGACTAGTTTCGGCCATCCCCCGGACTCTGACTCGGCTATAAAATCGCCGAAGTAATCTGGACGGAATTTGTAGATGGTGATGCGCTCTACATCTAGTAGTCTGCGGACATCTTGCGTTATTGCCTTGAAAATGGCGTCAATATCTAAGGAGGTGCGAATTTTGTCAATTACCCTACCTACTGCTCGTTCCCGCTCAGCAGCTTTAGCCAGTTGCTCAGTGTATTCTTTTTGCCGTCGTGCGACTGTAAATTGAGCGGCAATCTGTTGGATAAATTGAATTTCTGTTTCTTGCCAATGACGGGAATCACTGCACTGGTGGACACACAGCAAGCCCCAAAGTTCGTCTCTGTTCAACAGAGGTACAACTAGATTTGCCCGGACTTGGAATTGAGCAAGCATGGCAATGTGACAATCGGTCAAACCGATATTGTAAATATCGCTTGCTGCCCAGTATCGACCCTGGCGATATTGGTTATAGTACTTGCCGAAGCAACGGTCATGGATCTTGGCTTGCAGTGCTGAAGTGAAAACAGCCCGGACATCCTCAGCAATAATTTGCCCATTATTATAGTCAGAATTGGGGTCAAACTGAAATACTGCGACTCGGTCTGCATCTAAGAAACGTCGTATTTCTCTGACGGTTGTATTCATGATGCTTTGCGAATCGGAGGATTGGCGAATCTGCTCTACTATTTTGGCGATCGCTCTTTCCCGTTCCAAAGATTTAGCCAGTTCCTCTGTGGATTTTGCCTGTTGCAAGGATACACCCACCTGCATCCCAATTTGTTTCAAGGCACTAATTTCAGCCTCTTTCCATTGGCGAGGTGCGCTGTTTTGGTAAGCAGCTAGTAAACCCCAGAGTTTTCCTCTGAAAAATATTGGCGCAATCACAAAAGCTTTGACTTGAAATTGCTCCAATATTTCCAGATGACAGGGAGACAGACCAACTTTGTAAATGTCATCTACAACAAATTCTTGCTGATTGCGATACCGACCTCCCTGAGTTTCTTGCAAATAGGTATCATCCCAGATGGTTTTGATTTCGGGCCCAACCAACGACACCCAACCACTGGCTACCGATTCCGCGACAAACTCGCCTCCCCAGTCAGAATTGAATTGATATACCGCCATGCGATCGCAATTCAGTAGATTCCGAGTTTCTTGGGTAGCAATACGGAAGATTGTAGTTTCGTCTTTTGCCTGGAGAATCCTGGCGATGATTTTGGTAATCGAGCGCTCCCAGTCTGCTTGCTTTTGTAATTGCGATCGCAGTTCTGTTGACTGTAACGTTAGTGTTAATTCCGTCACAATCTGGTACAGCAAACTAATTTCCGCTTCCTGCCATTGTCGAGAACCAGAGCATTGCTGGACGACGAGCAAGCCCCAAACTTCTTTATCTAAAAAAATTGGCAAACTCAGGCTGGCTGTGACTTGGAACTGTTTCAAAAGCTGGAGTTGGTAGGGACTCACAGCAGAGATATCATCCAAGGCGACCGGCTGCTGTTGTTGGTAATCTTGCCGATTCTCAGCACCAAAGGCGATCGCTCCCAATTTTTTACTGAAACTTGGAGTATAACCATTAACTAATGCTTCCGTGAGTACCGCACCCTCATTATCAGACTCAAAGCGGTAGATTAGCGTTCTATCTACCTGTAAATGCTGTTGAATCTCATGAACAATTTCTCTAAATATAGTATCAATATTTACTGCATGGCGCATCCGGCTGGCGATGGTTAATAACCACTGCCGTTCACGCTGGAAATACTGTTCAGTGGCGATCGTCAGATTAGCCTTCAACCGTCTTTGAAACTCATCAGCCCACTTTTCCAACTGATAAACTTTCTCTAAGCTTTCAGATTTAACCGCATCTCCTGCCTGTTCCAGTTCAGTTTTAATGGCAGTTACTAATACTGCAAAAGCTTGATTTTGATCCAGATTATCTTTTCCTTCGCCTGTTTCTTGCTCATTATTACTGTTACTGTGTAATTGTTCAATCTGAGGCTGAGACTGGATTATTTCCTCAGATTGTTCAAATTCCTGTACTATACCTTGAGCATCAATGGTCATGTCACTTATTGATAATAAAGGACGTAGGTCTTCAGGATGAAGAATGTAGATTGACTCCGGGCGTATTAGCAAAGGGTAAGAAGAAAATTTCAGCCTTAAATCTTCATCCTTGAGTTTTTTTGTGGCTTTGCCACAGAGGATATTCAGCGATGCCTGTAACATCCAAGACATTACCGCTGCCTCCAGGCAGAGACCCCAAGATAAAAGGCAACAGCGACTCAGGAAATAAACCAAAGGACGGTGGATGGAGCTTTTCCAAGTCATGGGATTCGATGTCGTTTACTTTCTCGACCACCAGACCTACAGATTGGTCATTGACCTGAACCACCATTGCAATAGGGGATACCCCCACCGTCAAAGTTAGGGGCGGATAGCCAACAAGATGATTTAGGTCAACGAGCCAAAGCATTTTTCCCCGCCAATTGCCAATTCCTAAAACGCAACTAGGCATTTCTGGGACTGGCAAAATTTCCACTACATCAATTCTGAGAATTTCTGCTATATGCTCTAAGGGCAGCAGCGCACTATCCGGCGAACCAAGAGGAAAGCGGAGCAACCGAGATAAGGGGGGTTCTGGGGGTAGTGGGTCTAATGTTAGTAGGTCAAACGTTTGGTAGTTAGTCATTAGTCATTAGTCATTAGTCATTAGTCATTAGTCATTAGTTAGTAGTTGGTTGTTCATGGTTAATGGTTAATGGTTAATGGTTAATGGTTAATGGTTAATAGCTTTTCTATGAACTATGAACTATGAACTATGAACTATGAACTATGAACTATGAACTATTAACCACTAACCACTAACCACTAACCACTAACCACTAACTAATGACCAATGACTAAACAGCAGTTAATTGCTTAATTGTTTGCAGTAGTTTTTGTTGGTCTACCGGCTTGGGTATATAGGCATCGGCTCCCAGCATCGCACCCCAAAGTTTGTCTGCTTCGGTTCCTTTAGTTGAGCAAATTACTACTGGAATTCGCTGGGTACTGTTGTTGGTCTTGATTTCACGGCAGAGTTCAAATCCGCTTTGACCAGGTAAAATCACATCGATAATCATTAAATCCGGTTTTTGAGACTGGAGTTTGATCATCGCTTCCTCACTACTGGTAGCACTGATTACGGCTAGACCTGCCTGCCTCAGGTAACGGGTCAATACCTCGGTTTCTGTCAAGCTATCTTCAACCAAAAAGACTGTAATCATAAGGATATTCGTAAGACAAGACTGACTTTAATTAACTACTTTTGGCTTCAAAAATTGGGTTTGCAGCCTCTGAGATTGGGCAGATTTTCTAGCCGCTAGATGCTTTCGGACAATTTTCAGCACCTTCTCTTGTTTGATGGGCTTTCCTAAAAAGCCCGATGCACCCACTACCTTTGCGCGCACTCGGTCTACAATCCTGTCATTGTTAGTAAGAATAATCACAGGGGTGTCTTTGAAAACCGAAATGCGGCGAATTTGTGAACAGATTTCATACCCATTGACAATAGGCATGACTAAATCTAAGAATATTAGGTCTGGTTTATGTTCTAGCAATACCAGTAGTGCTTTTACCGGGTCTTGAATATTAATGAACTGATAGTCAGCCTGAGTGAGAATGCGATTCATAATTTGACTATCGTTTTTGTTGTCATCGATACAGGCAACTAACGGAGCGATCGCAGCTTGCAGGTGCGGTGAAGGAGTGAAATATTTATTGCCAGACTTGACATCATTCTCTCTACCTTTCAATCTCACGCCAGTCGCTTCAAACTCAGTCCCTATCTCTCCACGATGGGAAACATTGTTAGTAGCTAACTTAGGCTGAAAGGATTCTCTAAAGTCATCAACTTCGAGCAGTCCAATCAATCCTTGATGGATGTAAGGCATGATTGATTGGGTTAGGGGCAAAAGGTTTTGTTTCAATTTGACTGCTAAATCCCTTAAAGTCCAATTGCCATCAGCTAAGGAGATTAGGTTGTGATATGCAACGGCTGAAGTCTGCTGTCGCAATTGTTTGGCTTGTCGGATCACGGGAGCAAGGTTTGGAGAATAGTCTTTCAAGCCTGCTTGGCACCAAGCTTCCCAAGCTTGCTTTGCTTGCTGCCAAAGGTGCATGGTTTTAATCAACACCAATCTTGAGTTTGTTGAATCGATGGTGTTTTTGTAAATTCGCTTGTAGGTCAGTGACATCTTTGAACGGCTTTGGATTTCTGACTGTTGCTGGAGATCGAAAAGAATTTCCTTTATCTGACCCTCGATGATCGCCACCATCTGTTCCCACCGGAGTTTTCCTTGTTTCATCAGTTCTGCTAACAAGTCATCATCCCGATAAACAGGTTTATCTGATCCCTGGCTAAGGCCAGTGTATACAGACAGTTCCGGGCAGTGTACAGACAGATGCCGATATAAACGGCGCATCGGATGTACCGAACTTGCCGCCCAAATCAAACTACCCTGGTAGAAATATAGGCTCCAATTGTGTAGAAGTTGAGTATTTTTAATATCTAACTGACCTGTAAAATTCTCGCTTACACAAGCGTGTATTTGCTTTACTAGTTTTTCAGTATTAATTACCTCTTGAATATCCATATTTAATAGGATTATCGTATTTTTTTTACTTATCACTTGCATGTAATTTTTACTGAAAATTTTTCAGAAAAACTTATACAAAATTCAATATAATTACCCCCTTTTTTTAGTCAGCCCTACTTTACTCTACGGAAGTTCCTACAGGGTCTACGATGGAAAGGACTACGCTACATTAAAAGGCGCATAAAAGACTCTACGCAAAGCTTATGGGTTCCAATAGACTTTCCGTAGCCGCGTTCTTTTAAAACGTTGCGAAGCAGTATATTATTTGTCAGACCGGATAAAAGGGTCTATAAAAAATGCGAATTTGGTAAATGCAAATTTGGTATCAAATGCACCACTTTATTGAGTTTCAGGGAATAAATCTAACTTCCCTGTCAAAAAAATTTCACTGAGTTTTCCCCTGGTTGCCACCGTGACGAGTGGCTTCATCAAATTGCAAACTGTTAGGCAGGCGACGTCAGCCTGCTTACCTGATTAAGTATATCTTAGTAAAGCTATAAATTTGGCGCAAACTTTTAGCAAATTTTAAATATATTTAAAGGTACTTGAGAATACAAAAAACCAAAATAATAAAATCTTTATATTATGAGTCTCAGCAGTTACGCAAAACATAACGCGCCGAAGCGGTAATTCATGAATTACCGCTATGCAAGAATAAGGTTTTTGACCACATCTTGCGTAAGTCCTGTTCCTATTTTCAAAGCAAACTCTATGTACAGAGTGTATAAAAGGTAAACAAATACTTTTATACACTCTGTACGGGCGTGAGCGCTATGCGCGAATCGGTAATTCAACTTTCATCTTCAGACCAGTCTTCACGACCAAGCAAATCAATAATACGGTCTCTGAGCAAAAATTCATTTTTTTCTAGTTCTAGCTCTACACATACCCATTCACGACCAGGAATGTATTTGCACAGAGCATAAATTGGCTGGTTGCGTTGGACAAGTCCCTTATTGACTAGTTGACGTGCTTCTTCCTTGATAACCTCTATGTCGTATTTAACAGCAGTATCAACCATAGTTCATCTCCTTGCTATTTAACAGAAAATTAAGAGACAAGACTATAATTGCTTAGCCTTCACTATAAACCTATCAAAAGTAGATGAGAAATTTGTGAAGGTAGAAAGCATCGATGCTGGCTTTAGTGCCAAATATCACAAAGCAAGCAATAGAGAATATTTCTATATAATATTAATGATTGGACTTGTAATAATCCTCTACCCTCAGAGATGAAATTTGCTCGTAGGTAGATTGAATCTTTCTAAAAATTTACTGGTTAGCTTTCAGGTCAACCATAATTCTACCACTAAGCAAAAGTATGCTGAATACTTATTATATTTTTGCAAAAATTGATAATAATTAATTATTTTGAATAAATTTTTTGCTAATATAATTATAGAAAAACAAGCTGATTGTTTACATAATTAAAACAAACTTAAATCGCCGGTAAAAATAAAGGTAAAATAAAATTAGGAGGATAAGTTTATGCTGAAGAAACTATTCCCACAGCAGCCTCCTCCATCCACTACAGACAAAGTAGCGGAAATTATCCCTGATCCTTGGGAAGTAATTAGTTCAGAAGATGCTGTTAAACCTAGAACTGAGGTTTGGAAACCATCGATAGAAGCTCATCCTTTAATTGCTGCTGAGAAAAAACCAGAGATTCTGAGTCTTCCTCCACCAACAACAAGAAGGCTATTTAGCCCCGTACAAATGCTGCTACAAGATGGGCTAAAGATTAAAGCTTATAATGGTGGGATGCTGAAAGAGCATCTCCAGAAAGCTGTAGGGTTACTTTCTTGGATAGAAACCTTTACTCCAGAATATGCTGGCTGAAAAACTGTTTGCAGAGACAATTAATCTATTTGCAGGGGGTATAACTTTGTACCCCCTTAAACTTTGATGGGAATAAAAATAGATTTTTCATTCAACTCAATACAGCTTTGCGTAAAATCGTAGGGTTTTTAAACGCAGAGGAAGGCAGAGTACACGCACGCCTTGAACAGTTATCAGTTATCAGTAAACAGTTATCAGTCAAGATAATTGGGTAAGGGTCTCGCCACGCTTGAAGGCGTTAACTGATACCATTTCACGTTAATCACGATACATATAAATCTTGTAGAGACGCGACGGCAGTCGCTACAACTTTGGGAACCAAAGCAACGCGCTGCCTCAAATTTCGCGTTTGGTCCACCATCTGTATTTGTATCAGAGTTTTTGTGAAATGGTATGACAACTGAAAACTAATAACTGAAAGCCTCATAGCGTGGTGCGAGCGTTGGTGGCGCTTATCAGTCCCCCACCATACGCCTGGTAACTGATAACTGATAACTGATTTAAGGGGGCTAGGGCGTGTTTTCAAACTGTGAGATCCCCCCCTACCCCCCCTTAAAAAGGGGGGGAAATCTTCTCAAAGTCCCCCTTTTTAAGGGGGATTTAGGGGGATCGCAAACTCAACTAATAACGTAAAGATTAGTTTGAAAACACGCCCTAGGGGGATCTGCAAGAACTTGATGTGTTATGTGAGACTTTCCAAACATCCTCTCAGAGTTCCTGACAACAAGGCATAAAATGGCTTAAGGTTTATTCTGTTGCCTTACGCATAGCTGCCTCAATAAAGGCATGAACTGCCTTAATCTAGCATAACAGGGAATTAGCACCTAACGACACTTGCTTTTGATAGATATCTCCTCCTTGCTTTTGATAGATATGCCAGATGCATAAAAAGAGGTATCATCTTGTTGTAGGATAAGTTTGTATGAAGCAAGCTTCTATCTTAGATAATATTAGCTATGAAAATTTGCGCTTGTTGGTAATGATGAGTCAATCTGGCAATCCCATTTGATTTGTAAAAAGTTGAGCTTTGGTTTTCATTGTTCAGCAGTCAATTGTGATTAAGCTAATGTAGATTTAACTTGTAAACTCAAGGGTGGGCTGTTCGGTCTTCCTCACAATAGTTTTGTCTAAAGCTAATATGTAAATTAAATTTTCGTCAGCTTACCAATTGATAGACTTGAACAGAAGACTCTCATAATCGGTAAGGGTACAAGATGCAGCAACCATAAGCAATTAGCTAAACTTAACTATTACAACTTGCAAATGCTAATTAAGCGAAAACGACACAAATACTAAAGCTTAGTTTTTCTAAATTTTTCTGATTCAATTAATAATTTTTATTTCAAATCAATCAAAATAAAATATTTTATTTATATTGACTAAATCAATTGATATTATCAAGGAAACGTGAATAGTCTATTTTCCTTGCTTCATCAATCTAGAAGTTTTTTTTGAAAAATACCACGTTTTGTGAGGAGACTTATATTATGCGTAGTGTATTAAATTGGTCATTCACAAGCATCGCATTGCTTGGAGTAACAGCTACTGCTGTTACTGAGATAATTACTTCGGCTCCAACTGTAGCTCAGGTTACTGCTCCAACTCCGGAGCAAACTCCAACTCCAGAGCAAGTTCCAACTCAAGAGCAAGCTCCCACTCAAAACCAATTTCCAACTCAAGAGCAAGTTCCACCTACAAACCAAGCTCCAACTCAAAACCAATTTCAAACTCCAAACCAAGCTCCTGCTCCCGCAGCTACAACCTTTCCTGATGTCGGAACAGATTTTTGGGCGTATCCATTTATTCAAACCCTAGCCCAGAGAGGTGTAATTACTGGCTTTCCTGATGGTAGCTTTAGACCGAATCAGCCCGTGCAGCGTGCTGAATTTGCAGCAATGATTCAACAAGCTTTTAACCAAAACCCTGTTCGCCAGTTACCGGCCGGTGGATTTACAGATGTTCCTGCTGACTACTGGGGAGCTTCTGCAATCCAGGAAGCTTACGAAACAGGATTTATGTCAGGCTATCCTGGAAACTTGTTTTTACCAAATCAGCAAATTCCTAAAGTTCAGGCGATCGTTGCTTTATCTAGCGGTTTGGGTTTGAGTCCTACCGGTGATCCATCAAATATTCTCAGTACCTATTACGCAGATGCTACCGCGATTCCAGACTATGGTATCAATAGTGTAGCCGCAGCAACAGAAGCCAGTATTGTTGTTAACTATCCGGATGTAAAAGTACTCAATCCGCTTGTGGCTCTAACTCGTGCTGAAGCGGCGGCAATTTTGTATCAAGCTTTAGTCAGACAGGGACAGTTGCAACCTCTACCTACCAACGTTGCTGCTGCTAATTATATTGTGGCTGGAACCACTACCGCTACTCCACCTACACAACCTTCAGGCGATATAGTTTCTCTGGCTGCGTCTAGTAGTGACTTTTCAACCCTAGCTTCTTTGTTGCAAACTTCAGGTCTAGCAGATATTCTCCGACAACAAGGCCCGTTTACCATTTTCGCTCCTACCAATCAGGCGTTTGCCGCTTTACCTCCAGAAACTTTAGAGCGGTTGCAGAAACCCGAAAACAGAGAAGAATTGATCAAGATTTTAAATTACCATGTGGTTTCCGGCCAATTTGCTGCGAATCAACTTTCGCCTGGTGAACTAAAAACAGTTGAAAATAACCCTGTCAATATTCAAGTTGATCCTGCTAGCAATCAAATTGTCGTGAACAATGCAAGTGTCATCCAGCCGAACATCCAAGCTAGCAATGGTGTTATCCATGCAATTAACCAAGTCCTCGTACCGCCTGATGTCAGCCTAGGTCAGGATCAGGATGAAGGTATTTCGCCTGGTAGAGCTACTCGCGGCGGTAGAAGCTATATCGCGGTTGGTGGCAATATTGGTCTAGGTGGTGATTCGGCTCTCAGTGAAGGTAACTTCGCTATAACGAGCAAAATTGGTCTGACGAATTTCTTATCGGTGCGACCAGGGGCAATTATTGGAGATGATACCCTAATTATGGTTCCCGTAACCTACGACTTTTTCAGACGGTCAGTAGATGATCCTTTGGGTGAAGGAACGTTTCCTATATCTCCTTTCTTGGGTGCTGGTGTATCTATTGAAACCAGCGATGATGCGGATGTTGGTTTATTGCTTACTGGTGGTGTAGATGTACCTTTAGGTTCTCGATTTACGGTAACAGGTGTTGTGAACGCATCTTTTCTAAATGAAACGGATGTAGGATTGATGATTGGAGTTGGCTATAACTTTTAAATAGATCCCCCCAACCCGGGAGGATCCCAATTTCGCATGAATAGGCAGGCACTCAGCCAGTCAACCAGCCAGGGACTGTAAGTAAGTCCCTGGCTGAAAGCTTAAGTCCTCTATAAGAGGACTGGGAAAGATTGTTTAACAAGTCAAAATTGGGATGCTCCCCCAACCCACGCCAGTTGCTACAACTCTGGCCGAGAGAGTTGTAGCAACTGGCGTGGGGTTTATATGAGTTTTCAAGTTTTTAACCTGAAATTTGTTTGCGTGCTGGTAAAAGATTTTTATTTGCTAGATACTCATAGATTTCTAAAGGTTTGAGTTTGCACAAATCTTTTGCTAAATCCTGAATTTGTAAGTTTTTGGGTAGTGAAGGAGTAGCAACTTCGCGCATGAGTCCTAAAATTTGCGGTTCGGCTACTAGTAGCAATCGCTGAATGTGCTTAGTTTGAGTGATGTTGACGATTTCATTGGCGATCGCCACAGCAAAGCGCCTTTCAAATTCACTCACATGACTTTCACGGCGATCGCTATAGGTATGGGCTTGATTTCCTAAACCTTGATTGCGTCCAGTTTTGACACTTGCCCAAAGTTCTTTACCCTGTAATTCTTTCGCCGGATTGAATAAGCTTTTTTGTTCAACTAAATTGGGACCAGATTGACATTCGGGTAATTCTGGTTCTTCTAATGTTAGAAACCTGGCTTTGGCTCCATCTATCACAGCGACCAAAACTTGTTGATTCATCTGTTTACCCCCTTGCTTTTGATTGGGTAATGGGGAATAGGGAATGGGGAGTAGAGAGTAGGGAGTAGGGAAGAAAAATTTTCTTCGCAACGTTTGTGAACTGTGTTCATGTCACCTACTGCAAAAATCGAGTTTTAGGATATTGCGAACACAGATGAACACAGATTAACACAGATATAGGAATCCGGTTTAATTTGTGAAAAAATTCCGTACATTTGAAGCTTCGGTGTAGGGTGAGCATAGCCTCTTCCCTACTCCCTACTCCCTAGTCCCTAGTCCCTAGTCCCTACTCCCTACTCCCTATTTATTTTCATAATTTGTAACCTATCTTGCGTAAAAATTCTTTTCTTGCCTTGACATCATCAGCACTTTCTACACCTTTGGGTGAAAAACCGTCTACAACCCCCATAATGCCGCGACCTTGTTCTGTTTCCGCAACAATCACTTGCACCGGATTAGCTGTAGCACAGTAGATATTACAAACTTCTGGACACTGTTTAATGGCATTCAAAAAGTTGATTGGGAACGCCTCTTTTAAGAGAATAACAAAGCTATGACCGGCTGCTAAAGATTGAGCATTTTTTGTTGCCATATCTTCAAGATTTTTATCATTACCCGCTACTCGGATTAAACATGGACCGGATGCTTCACAAAAGGCAATACCAAATTTAACTTGAGGGGAAATACCTACCATTATTTCGTATAAATCTTCCACTGTTTTAATAAAGTGGGTCTGACCAATGATAATGTTACAACCCTCTTGAATTTCCATTGCAACTGATTTAAATTCCATTTTAATCGCCTCCTCTGCCTTCTTATGCTTATTTTAAAATTTGTAAATTTAGGTTTGACATTTGTAAACCAAGTTTAACCTTGCTTGGGCATCTCTTTTAAAATCGTTATTGATACCACTATATTTAGACTTGAATTTTAATTCTTTACACGTAATATCTTTAGTTATTGTTACTATAAATTAAGCTTTTACAATGAAAATATTAATTGTCGAGGATGATGAATTTGTAGCCCATGCGCTTGCCGCTGTTCTGAGCGATCGCAATTATGCTGTAGAAGTTGCTTTAGATGGTCAAACAGCTTGGGATTTAATTCAAAGTTTCGACTATGATTTAATTCTCCTAGATGTCATCCTCCCACGGATAGATGGTATCAGCCTTTGCCGTCAAATCCGCTCTCATGGTTTACAAATGCCAATCCTGTTGGTGACGGGGTGCGATAGCAGTCATGAGAAGGCGATAGGATTAGATGCAGGTGCAGATGATTACCTCGTTAAACCTTTTGATGAAGAAGAATTAGTCGCTCGGATTCGAGCGCTGTTACGTCGTGGTGGTGTAGTATCACAACCTGTACTAGAATGGGGTGATTTACGACTTGATCCCACTAGTTGTGAAGTCACCTATGCAGGAAAACTGCTCTCATTAACTCCTAAAGAATACGCTCTGTTGGAGCTTTTCTTACGAAACAGTCGCCGGGTGTTTAGCTGCGGCATGATTTTAGAACATCTTTGGTCTTATGAGGACACACCCGGAGAAGAAGCTGTTCGCACTCATATTAAAGGTTTGCGAATGAAGCTAAGAACTGTAGGAGCGCCTGGGGATTTAATAGAAACAGTTTATGGTATTGGCTATCGTTTGAAGCCCTTCTCAGAGGACAAGGGAAAAAAGGAAAGGGACAAGCAGACTCATCCAAAATCCAAAATCCCAAATCCAAAATCCCAACAGCATACTCTTAAAGCAGTTGCAGGAGTTTGGAACCGCTTTAAAGGCAGGGTAATAGAACAGGTAACGCTACTAGAACAAGCAGCCAGTACAGCCAAGGGAAAAGGATTAAATCAAAAACTGCAAAAGCAAGCACAACAAGAAGCACATTCACTAGCAGGTTCATTAGGCACTTTTGGCTTTCCTGCTGGCTCTAAGTTGGCACGCAAAATTGAGCAGTTGCTAAAACTTAATCGTACTTTGAAGGCAGATGAAATTACCCAGCTTTGTAATTGGGTAGAGAAATTGCGTCAGGAAATTGAGCGCAATGAGCAAACAGTATTATCTTCAATAGAAAGCGAAGATGAACGTCCCTTGCTGTTAGTGGTGGATAGCGATCGCACTCTTACCGAACAAATCCAAAAAGAATCCGCTCATTGTAATTTTAATGTTTCCATTGCTACTAGCATTGCCACTGCAAGAAAAAAGCTGTATCAAGAGCATCCTCATGTTGTTCTGCTTGATCCTAGCGTTTCCCAGCATCATGAAGATAGCTTCAACTTATTAGCAGATTTACAACAACGCAAGCCGCCCGTACCGGTGCTAGTTTTTACCGAAGAAAGTGATTTTAGCAACCGCTTGCAAGCTGCTCGCAATGGCGGACACACCTTTTTACCAAAACCCATGCCCATTAAACGGGTGCTAGAAGCAGTTAGCCAAGTCTTGCAAGAGGCTCCTCATGCAGAAGCTCATATACTAGCCATAGACGATGACCCAAAAATTGGAGCGTTGTTGCAAACTTTACTGAGTCCTTGGGGCATTAAGGTAACTACTTTAGAAGACCCGCAGCACTTCTGGCAAACTTTGGAAACTGTGAATCCAGATTTGCTAATTCTGGATGTGGAACTTCCTGAGGTTAGTGGTATCGAAATTTGCCAAGTAGTACGGAATGATCCACAATGGAGCGAACTGCCAATTTTGTTTTTGACCGTTCACAGCGATGCTAATATCGTCAATCAGGTGTTTGCAGTGGGTGCAGATGACTTTGTTAGTAAACCCATTATCGGGCCAGAACTTGTAACTAGAATTATCAATCGACTTGAGCGGATCAAGCTGCGGCGGATCGGGGCAAAGGGCATTGGGCAAGGGGCAATGGGCAATGGGCATCGGGCAATGGACATTGGGCAAGGGGCAATGGGCAATGGGCAAGGGGCATCCTCAGACATGGGTAAAAAAAATAATTCCCAATGCCCAATTCCCAATGCCCAATTCCCAATGCCCAATGCCCAATTCCCAATGCCCAATTCTCATATAACCTTGGGCTGTGAACTAGACCCTTGCAAGCAAATGGAAGATAAACTCAACGCCCGCATTCGCCAACAAGCGACGGTAGCGCAGTTGGGTCAGTCTGCATTGTTGGGTAAAGACCTTTCTTGTTTAATGGATGAAGCAGTCGCCTTGGTGGCGCAAAACCTGGAAGTTGAATATTGCAAACTAGTGGAATTGCTTCCAGAAGGAAACACCCTGTTGTTACGGGCTGGTGTGGGCTGGCGGGAAGGACTTGTAGGTAATGCAATTATCAGCTTAGATACTTCTGGAGCCGGTTACACTTTATTGGTACAGCAACCAGTAATTATTGAAGATTTGCGGACAGAAACGCGGTTTAAGGGTTCCTTTCTGCTACACGACCATAACGTTATTAGTGGCTTAAGTGTACCAATTCCCAAACCCAACGGATCTTATGGAGTTTTGGGGGCGTATTCCTCTAAAAAACAGAGTTTTACGCAACATGATATTCATTTTGTTCAATCTGTCGCCAATGTACTGTCAGCCGCACTGGAGAGAGAACACACAGAACAGGATTTACGTAAAACTAAGGATGAATTAGAATTGCGAGTAGCAGAACGTACAGCAGAATTAACTAGAATTAATGAACAGTTACAGTTAGAACTAAATGAGCGCCAACGGGCACAGGAAGAGTTACGCAACTCGCAAGCTAGGTTTGCCGGAATTGTATCAATTGCTGATGATGCGATAATTTCTATAGATAGCAACCAAAAGATTACCTTGTTTAACCAAGGAGCAGAGAAAGTTTTTGGCTACTCTGCACAGGAAGTGCTAGGACAGCCCTTAGATTTACTGATACCTTTTAGATACATTCAAGCGCACCGTCAGTATGTATCAGACTTTGGCAATTCTACAAAAGTTGCCCGTCGCATGGGAGAACGGCGCGAAATTTACGGTTGCCGCAAAGATGGTACAGAATTTCCGGCTGAAGCTTCGATTTCTAAGTTAAAGTTGGGAGAAGATATATTATATACCGTTTACTTGCAAGATATTAGCGATCGCAAGCAAGTAGAACGGATGAAAGATGAATTTGTTTCCGTAGTCAGTCACGAATTGCGCACGCCTTTGACATCAATTCACGGTTCCTTGGGAATGCTGGCAAGCGGTTTAATTAAGCCAGACGCCGAACAGGGAAAACGCTTGCTGCAAATCGCCACCGATAGTACCGAACGCCTGGTGAGACTAATTAACGACATCCTCGACATTGAACGGATTGAGTCGGGCAAAGTCAAGATGGAAAAACAAACTTGCAACGTGGCTGATTTGATTGCAGAAGCAGTGAATGTAATGCAGCCTCTTGCTGATAAAGCAGGAATTACCCTATCAGTTTCGAGTTTATCCCAACAACTGTGGGCAGACCCTGATCGCATAGTTCAAACCTTAACTAACTTGCTTAGTAATGCTATTAAATTCTCACCCGCAGGTTCTACAGTTTGGTTGAGTGCGGAATTGAGCATTGGGCAAGGGGCATCGGGCATTGGGCATCGGGCAAGGGGCAATGGGCAAGGGGCATCGGGCAATGCGCAAGGGGCATCGGGCATTGTTAAGACAACCAATTCCCAATGCCCAATTCCCAATGCCCAATTCCCAATTCCCAATTCCCAATTCCCAATTCCCAATGCCCATATCTTGTTCACAGTCAAAGACACCGGACGCGGTATTCCGGCTGATAAACTTGAAAGTATCTTTGAACGCTTCCAACAGGTGGATTCTTCGGACTCCCGTAACCATGATGGTACTGGTTTGGGTTTGGCAATTTGTAGGAGTATTGTCCACCAGCATGGAGGACGCATCTGGGTTGATAGCGAACTAGGCAAGGGTAGTAGTTTTTACTTTACTCTTCCTATCACTTCCATTTCAGAGGTGATAGACGCAATAAATCGCGTCTCTACAAGCGACTTGCCTTTAGTGCTAATCTGTGATGACGATGCAAAAATTCGCAACGAACTGCAAAATCTTTTAGAAAAACGGCATTATCGCGTAGTTTCGGTGGCGGATGGGAATGAGGCGATCGCCACTGCATCTGTTCAACGTCCAGATGTGATTTTACTGGATTTGCTCATGCCCGGTATGAATGGCTGGGAAACAATGGCACTCTTAAAGGAACGGGCTGATACTCAAGACATTCCCATCATTATTTGTAGTGTCTGCGCGCCTACCAATACTAATCAATCCAATCAGGACTTTGTAGATTGGGTGAGTAAGCCATTAGAAGAAAGTTCACTATTTCAGTCGCTGCGCCAAGCAATAACTAATTCTTCAAAACGAGTCCGCGTACTGTTAGTTGAAGATGATCCCGACTTGGCAGAAGTTCTGCAAACATGGTTTGAGCATCATCATATTGAGATTTTCCTGGCCAAAACAGGTAGGGAAGCAATCCACCTCAGCCAAGAAGTGAACCCTGACTTACTGATCCTCGATTTAATTTTACCAGAAGGTGATGGATTTGCTGTTGTGGAATGGTTGCAGCAACATAATCAACTTTGCAAAATTCCTCTAATGGTTTATTCAGCAAAAGACGTAGACGAGTCACAGAAGAAACGACTAAAGTTAGGTCATACGGAATTTCTCAAAAAAGGGCAGGTAACACCTAAAGATTTTGAACAAAGGGTAATGAAGTTACTGCACCAAATTACTCAAAATTATAGTTCTGATAGTAGCAATGACGACTAAAAAAATATTAGTAATTGATAACGAGGAGTACATTCAAGAAGTTGCCAAAATTTGTCTCGAAACAGTGGCAAGCTGGGAAGTCTTAACAGCCAGTTCTGGAAAAGAAGGGATTACTCAAGCCGAAACTTTTCAACCAGATGCAATTTTGCTGGATGTGATGATGCCAGATATGGATGGTTTGACTACCTTTGAGAAACTACAAGAAAATTCTGTTACAAAAACTATTCCAGTAATTTTATTAACAGCAAAGATCCAAGCCGCCGACCGTCGCCGCTATGCCCAACTGGGTATAAAAGCAGCGATCGCTAAACCCTTCAATCCTTTAGAATTAGCCCCTCAAGTAGCATCAGCTTTAGGCTGGAGTCTATGAGTGAGGAGTTAGGAGTGAAGAGTTAGGAGTTAGGAGTTATGAGTTGTAGGGGCGAAGCATTTGGGTGACAATTTATCGGTTTGACGGCAAAATTTTTCACCCAAATGCTTCGCCCGTACGGGAGTTATGAGTTATGAGTTCTTAATTTTTATTCAAATCTCTTAACTGATATCTTGCACCATTTTCAACAAGCCTATAATTTAGCCCTGAATTAAAATTCGGGACGGACACTTTCTTCAACTTTGGAAACCAAAGCACAGAAGTGTCCTCCTAAAAGCGCGCCCAAAGGTTAAAAACCGACTGGTTAAGAGTTTTAACCCATTTTAATGGGTTTGTCCCAGACGCGAAATTTCGCGTCTCTACACATCCCAAAATTTATTTCAGGGCTTTTTGCGATTGGTACAAGATATGAGTTAATTCCCAACTCCTAACTCCTGTAGGCCGTGTGCATTTGCGCAGAAAACTTATCAGTAAACTTCAGGTTTTTTAACGCAAATGCTTCGCCCCTACAACTCCTAACTCCCCACTCCCTACTCCCTTCCTCACAACTTCCTCAAATTTTTTTCCTAAGTTGAAAATAGAGCCAACATCAACAGGGTTACTTGACCTAGCCGCAGTGGCTCAAAGCTAAAGTTTTATAAAGCGTGATAGAGGAAGAGGAAAGAGGATATGTCTTTAATACGTTGGCAACCATTAAGAGAATTGGATACTCTACGTCAACAAATGGATCGTTTGTTGGATGAGTTAATGCACGGTGAACGCAGTGAAAGCTTATTACCAAAACTAAATGCAAATTGGACACCAGCAATTGAACTCAAAGAAACAGATACAGACATCATCCTAAAAGCTGAAATTCCGGGTATTGAGGCTAAAGATTTAAATGTAGAAGTAAGCCCAGATGCAGTTTCGATAGCCGGAGAGTATCAACAAGAAAAACACGACGAAGGTAAAGGCATTGTTCGTTCTGAATTTCGCTATGGTCAATTTCAACGAATAATACCGTTGCCCATATCTATAAAAAATGAGCAAGTCAAAGCTGAATTTAAGAATGGTGTTTTAACGCTTACCCTTCCCAAAGTTGAGGCGGCTAAACGTAACGTAGTGAAAATTGATCTCACCACGCAAGAAACAGCGCGGGAAGCGATGGCTAAAGAACGTCAGCATGAAAAACATTTGCAAGATACTATGCACACCCGTGCTGCTGCTGAAGTAGGCGCAACCACTAACACAACTACCAAAGAATAGGTTTTTCTGGAAAAAATTCCACTTATGATTAAACAGGCAGGAGATAGATATGAAAACCCAACATACTCATTCAGTTCATCAAGAAGTGATTGTTGGTTTTGTACTACTCCTGCTAACATTAATAACAGGGGGTGCATGGTGGGCTTGGCGAACCACAACACCTACCTCTGTTAGCCAACAACCTATTCCTTCACAAGTAAAAAATACCCCACCTGCAACAACAAAACCAAAACCAGTTCCTTACTCAATACAAAAATCGCCAATTTCGACAACAAAACCGACAGTACCTGCTGTACCAGTAGAAACTTTAACGCCAAAAATCAATCAACAAGCAACACAATTGCAACCACAAGCTTATTGGTTGCAAGTTGAAGGTGAGGAAATTCGCCTAATACCACAAGAGATTACTGTCAAACCAGGAGATTCATCAGAAGTTGCTTTGAAAGCAGCACTGAACAATCTTCTTAGCGGTTCTGAAAATTCCCAATTGACTACTACAATTCCCACTGGTACTCGGTTATTAGGTTTACGAATCACTAAAACAGGAATTTACGTGAACCTATCGAGAGAATTTAGCCAAGGAGGAGGCAGTTCTTCCATGATTTATCGAGTGGCGCAGGTATTGTATACTGTCACCAGTATTGAACCTCAAGCTAAAGTTTATCTCTCAGTGGAAGGGCAACTTTTAGATGAAGAAAATCCGCTAGGTGGTGAAGGATTAATTTTGACCGAACCTATTACGCGCCAACAATTTGTGAAAGACTTTTCTATTGAAGTTTAACGTCTACAAACTTTTCAGAATCAGGGTAAAAGTGTATGACTAACAATACGAATAATAAAGGTGGAATTATGCAGGGTATTTTAGAACTTCCTCAGAAAATAGTTCGTTATATCTACGGCGCAGCTGCGAGAATTTTTAGCCCCAGAGATGACAATTATCCAGAAACTGGAGTACAACCATTTGAGGGAGAACCTGCTAAGAAAAAAGACCGTTAAAGTCAATAGTCAATAGTTCATGGTTAATGGTTAATGGTTAATGGTTAATGGCTATTAACTATTAACCATTAACTATTAACTATTAACTAATGACTAATCAAGCAGTTACGATATATGATGAATCTATAGCCGCTACCCGACCAGCATCAAGTAACGCTTGATACACCATTGCTGCTACCTCTGCACGTGTAGCATCGCGACTAGGGCTAAGTTGCTTAAGGTTCGGATGATTAACAATTATCCGTTTTTGAGTAGCAACAACTACTTCATCCTTTGCATACTCAGGAATTGTTGCTTGGTCATCGTAAGGTTTTACGGCTTTGTTTGCAGTGTTGGTTAATCCCAATCCATTTACTAAAGAGACTATCACTTGTACCCGTTGAATATTCTGGTTGGGACGGAAAGTGTTGTCGGGATAACCAGAGAGAAATTGTCCTTGATATGCTTGTTGAATTACTTTGTTTGCCCAAAAGTTATCTGGCACATCTTTGAATTTGATCGCAGCACGTTTGTTGGATAGGTTGAAAGCTTTTACTATCAATGCTGCGTATTGCGCCCTTGTCATTGTCGCGTCGGGTTTGAACGTGCGATCGGGAAAACCCTTGATTATATCCATTTTGACCAATTCCCGAATAAACGCAGCTGCCCAATGATTGCTAATATCGGTTAAGTCGCTAGTAGGACTAGGTGTAGGTGTTGGTGTAGGAGTGGGTATAGGTGTTGGAGTTGGTATGGGAGTTGGTTCGGGTAAAGGTTCTGGTTCCGGTTCTGGTGTAGGAGTCGGGGTGGGTGTAGGTGCAGGTGTAGGTGTTGGTGTTGGTGTAGGTGTTGGAACTTGATTATCGGCAAACTCGATACTACCCTTGACTTTAGCTGGATCTATTTGATTCCCGACAGACACGAGTTTATTTGAACTGGCATTTTGAATATCAAATTGTCCGTTATTGCGGAAAATATTGCTTCCTAGGTTATTGGTAGTGCCAATATCTGGTAAGGCATTAGCAATTACTGTTAAACCATCTTGAGTATTCTTTTCGCATAAATTATTACGCAGCACTGGACGGGCGTCACCAGAAACGACTATTCCAGAACGATTTTCGTAAATTTTGTTATCTATCAGTTGGGGAGAAGCACTATCGCTAATGGCAATACCAAAGCCTGTTTTGACGCAGACATTACCGCGAATTTCACCTTGAGCATTTTTGGCGATCGCAATTCCGTTAGCAGCGTTTTCTATAAACTGATTATCGCGAATAACTGGCTTGCCATCGCCAGTCACAAATACTCCTTCACGCTTGCATTGCTTAAAGGTGCAATTGGCAACTGTGGGTGATGTGGATTCCATCCAGGCTCCACTACCACGACTAGCCAAATTTATCACGCTTACACCTCGGAGTTCTGCACCATTAGCCAGCACAAATGTTACATTCTGCTTGGCAAAAGTGCGGCTGAGATACTCACCACTGCCTTCGATTAAAATACTGCTACCTTTGTTTGCTTCATTACCTATAACTGAGACTCCACTTGGAACTGATAAGGGAAATATTTCGCCGTTGACAGCGTTGTAAGTACCGTCTGTCAGTTGAATGTGTGTACCGGAAGTAGCTTTCTTGAGAGCTTGTGTAATAGTTTTCACTGGTGCTTGTTGGCTACCAGCTGCATTATCATTACCAATCGTTGGATTTACGTAAAGAGTCTGAGGCATTTTTATAGTTTTAAAAAAGACATAGACATCGTACCGCTAAGACTCCAACTTGTAGCAGTAGATTCCTTAAATTACTTAAAGTTTTTTTTGCTGTTTTGTAAAATATGAGACTTATTTTTAGGACTTACGCAAGATGTAGTCGAAAACCTTATTCTTGCGTAGCGGTAATTCATGAATTACCGCTCCGGCGCGTTATATTTTGCGTAAGTCCTGATACCGAGGCTTTTCTAAGTGCATCTTTCTTAACCCAAAAGTTTGAGGACGAATTGACATCCTCCCCACCTTCAAGCTTTGCTAAGGTGGGGAGGATGTCAACGAAAACATTTGCTCAAGCGCGTCGCCAAGGACTAAAAGTGGTTGCTCATGCAGGTGAAGCTGAAGGAGCGCAGAGTATTTGGGGTGCGATTAACTACTTACAAGCTGACAGAATTGGGCACAGTATCCGGTGTTTAGATGACTCAGAACTGGTTGAGGTACTCCGCCAACGTCCAATTCCGTTACATAAATCCTGCTCAAGTAAGCGTCAATGCTAATCAAAGCTATTTAACTGAACTTGAATAGCGCCCTCTAAGGTGAAACTATCATGCTTGCCTTTCTTTTTAAATCTAGGAGTTTCTTGCCCTTGGAAATCTAACCCGAAAGTGACTGTTGTTTGGGTCTAAACTTCCGAAGCGGTAAGTGTTAAGCTCCTGCTGCTCTAGCTGAATCTAAAACCGCTTGCAGGCGACTTCTAAATTCTCCTTTGGGATGTCCCCCTTTCACCTCACCCAAAATCTGAAATTCTCCTTCTGGGGAATCACAAATAATGTAGGTAGGCCATCCCATCTGCGATTTATCTGGATACTGTGTCAACAAAATCTGGCGATACTTACGGTATGTGGCTGTATCTTGCATCTTCACGTCGATAAATTGCAAACCCAGTTCTTCAGCCACCTTTTGGTCATAAAAAGACATCTTGTGGCAGAGACCACAGTCTTCACTAGAGAATTTAATCACTGCTAAAGGCATACGGCTCTGCAAGTTTGTAATTGTTTACACGAATTTTTAGCATTATTATAAATAAATACCCTAGCATATAATTTAAAAAAATCACAGACAATAAATAAAAAAATTTGCAAATATAGCTAACAATCCTTTTGCTTATATCTTGCCCAACGTGAGAAACCGAGTCAGAACTTACGCAAAACATAACGAGAGTAGCAGTAATTCATGAATTACCGCTACGCAAAAATAAGGTTTTCGACCACATCGCAGCGTAAGTCTTGCGAGTTTGTTGCAAATACCTAGAGTTGAAATAATTGATTTCTCGTACACAAGCCCGGTTTTTCAGTCATTGTTGAGAATAGTACAACAATGAGCAGTTTACTACCATCTTAAAAAGCACAAGAGGAGCAAAACAGGTCAGAGATGAATACAAAAAGTTATAAAACAGTGATACAGTAAAATTAGTTTGCATTTTAAAAATAAAGTAGCTCTTAAGGAGCAACTGCACGAATAAGACAAAAGCAATATCGAAAATTTCTTTTTGATTGCCGGATTGTGCTGAGTGTGGGAATAAAGATATTTTTCCTTACTGGCAAAGTTAACAATAACTGCACAGTAGGGACTAAGATACTTAATATGCCACCAGAAGCGACCTTACCCAAAATGGAGAAATTTGTAGTATCATTTCCATAAGATGCCCACGTGAAGAGATTATGCCCAAGCAAACTCGGCAATGTGGACAATAAAGGCATTTACGAAAAACTCCAAGGGTCTCAGCCAATTAGGGGAGTTGTTTATCAAAGAGCGTCTACCAATTAACTGTTCTTAGCTTCAGTTCAACTCTCCGGAAAAAATTTGATATAAATATGGGGATGCTCGTTTATTTTTCTCAAAAAGAATCCCCCAGCAGCCGGCAAGCGACTAGGGGGTGAGTTATCAGGGTGCATCTACCAATTCAATGTTCTGGCTATGACCAGTAGTTTCCGGACAATTTTGTATAAATGTCTAAATTGAATCGATGCCCGTTTTTGAACAAAAAAATCCCCCAGTAACCGGCAAGCGACTAGGGGAGCTTGTTATCAGGGTGCATCTACCAATTCAATGTTC
>JBHYDF010000053.1:0-14179 GCA_051861145.1 Nostocaceae cyanobacterium | reverse complement strand
AGGGGAGCTTGTTATCAGGGTGCATCTACCAATTCAATGTTCTGGCTATGACCACCAACTTCCGGATAATTTTGTATAAATGTCTAAGTTGAAATTGAATCGATGCTCGTTTTTGAACAAAAAAAATTCCCCAGCAGCCGGCAAGCGACTAGGGGAGCTTGTTATCAGGGTGCATCTACCAATTCAATGTTCTGGCTATGACCACTAACTTCCGGATAAAGGTTGCGTCAAAAATAAAAAAATCCTCAAAAGCGTATAGCAACTAGGGTAGTGAGCTATCAAATTCCATCTACCAGTACTATGTTCTAGATAAAATCAGTATGTTACGGACAGATTTGCCAAAAGAGGTTTTTTGAAAAACAATAGACCTCTTGTGGCAGTCAGCTAGAGGAGGTTCTCTACCAAACAAAAAACCCCCAGTTGGTGTAAACCAAGCAAGGGAGTGAAAATCAAGGTGCATCTACCATTAATAGTTTTCTTGGTAGAATCAGTCAGATCCGGATTAAAATAATTTGCGCTTCTATCAGTTAATCTGATGGAATTATTGTTTTGCAGGAAATTTAAAGACTTTACCTTCCGCAAGCACCCACCGTATGTGCCACGGTGTGAAAAATGCTATTTGTTCTTTTTTGTTTTATATAGAAATTTCAGCTAGCTTGCAATAAATGTACCTTTTTTTGACGCATACTAAAGAATACTGGGATTTATCAACATCCTTATAATGGATGTGTATTCTTGCTTGATATTTGTCAAAGTCACTAGACAAAACAACTGGAATCAGAAACATCTCAGTTGTAAGATGCATCTAGGGTATCAGAAAAAGCGAAAAATTGACTTGAAACTTTCGCACCTCAAACCGCATATAGGAGGCAAACAGGAGAAGTTGTGACCCAGGAATTTCATATTTCCGTAACCCCAGTAGGGCAAAATGACTACTTGGTGCGGACGGAACAAGTCGCGCCTGGGGTGCCATTGGCAGAAGAACTGGTGACTTGGCCTGTAGCTGATTGGTTGACGGCTGCTGGACATTTGATGAATGACCCGTTGAAGTTGGTGTTGCAAGGGGATGCGATCGCCCGAAACTCCGTCAACTTGGTGGCGTTGGGTCAGCAACTTTATAACGCACTGTTTCAAGGCACTCTCAGAGATAGTTGGATAACCGCCCAAGGAATCGCTCAAAACCACCAACAGGTGTTACGCTTGCGTTTGGGGCTAAAAGATACTAGGTTATCGCGTTTGCCTTGGGAAGTCATGCACGCAGGCGATCGCCCTGTTGCTACAGGCCCCTATATAGCTTTTTCTCGTCACCAAAGTGGGATGAGTGGCGCTTCTCGTCTGCCATCAACCATGCCACTACAACTAGAAGAAGGCGGCATCAAAGTTTTGATGGTTATTGCCTCACCAATGGATCAAATCCGTTTGGATCTACTTAAACAAGAAGCTATCAAACTACAAGCTGAACTTCACCGTCAGGCACCGCGCATCTCTGAAGCTGGTAATTATCTCCCAGAAATTGAACTGACTCTGTTAGAACAACCAGGAAGAGAGGAATTAACACAAGCCCTAGAGCAAGGAAGATACCACGTTCTCCACTACTCCGGTCATAGTAATGTTGGGACTAATGGCGGTGAGATTTATCTTGTGAGTAGAAGAACTGGCTTAACAGAAACCTTGACTGGTGACGATTTGGCAGGGTTGCTTGTCAACAATAACATCACGATGGCGGTTTTTAACTCCTGTTTTGGTGCATATGCGGCAACTTCCAATCAGGATGGAGATACAGGCGAACGCAATCTTGCAGAAAGCTTGGTAAAACGCGGTATTAGAAGCGTTTTGGCAATGTCAGAACGCATTCCTGATGAAGTGGCGCTGACGCTAACACAGCTATTTTACCGTAACCTTGCTCAAGGATATCCGGTGGATCTGTGTGTCAGTCGAGTGCGCCAGGGATTAATTTCCGCTTATGGTTCGCACCAGATGTACTGGGCGTTACCGATTTTATATCTCCAGCGTGAATTTGACGGTTATCTCAGTCCAAGTATTTACTTACCTCCAAGTGGGCAATTATCCCAAACTGGGCAATTATTTGGCTCGTTAGATCCCAATTTAAGCCCAACAGCAACGATGTTTCCGGCTGGGGCAGAAGATGCGGATATGCCTTTACCTTTGGATAATGTAATGCCCTCGCCTTTAGCACGAGAAGATTCTTCTGGGTTGGACTGGCTGGGCGAAGATACCTGGGGTGATTTGGTTGATGAAATAGAGTATGATGACCCAAGCTATGCCGAAGATTCTGCAATGGTCTCGGATCTGCTTCGAGAGTTAGATAACCAAACACCTGCAAACGAACAAACGTCGATGACTGCGGAACTGGTGCAGCAAGTTGGCGAAGATAGTATTGACAACAGGCAAATTTCTGGAGAATTAGCCGCCCTAGATAGCGATGTTCAGATATGGGAAAATTTTTCAGAAGAAACTGCTCAAGACAGCTATTCTGGGACGCGAGGCGAACTGATTTATGAGGATGATTACGGGCAAAATTGGCAAGATCCCTTTCCCTCATCAGTTGAGGCTGCTATTACCCCATCCCAAAGAACTGCTCAAAAACGGCGTGCCCAACGTCAATTGTGGACTGTAGTTGGTGCTGTGGGAGCTAGTGCGATCGCAATAATTGTTGGTTTAAATTGGTGGTGGCAAAATCAAAGAATATCACGGTTGCCTGACATACCGTCAATTCCCAATACCCAATCTCAACCCAGCCAAAATATCCCGCAAGTTAATTTAAAGACAGATGCAACTGGAATTGTCACTGCTTACGCCACTGAAAAATTGAGCAAGGGTGAATTGCAAAGCGGATTGGTAGCTGTAGAAGAATTACTCAACCGGAATGCACTCACTAACGCGAAAGCTGCCTTGGAAATGGTTCCCCAATACCTCATCAACGATCCATCTGTTAACTTTTTTAAAGGCAGATTAGCGTGGCAATCAGTACACACTGGTGACAATACATACAGCATTGATGACGCCCGCCGTTTTTGGGAAAATGCGGTAAAAGCGCAGCCAAATTCGCTTATGTATACTAACGCTTTGGCTTTTGCTTACTACGCAGAAGGCAATCTTAATCGCGCCAATGATTCTTGGTTCAAGGCATTGAATACAGCCGTGAAACAGGAAAATATATCTAATGATGCTACTAACGCAGAATTACCCCAACCAAAAGAAGCCAGTCAGGAAGCTTTAACTGCCTATGCAGGTTTAGCGATTGGACTGTATAAATCTTCAAATAATCAACCAAATGCTAAACGAGAACAATATCTGAATGAAGCTATTAAGTTGCGGCAAATGGTAGTAAAAGACGATCCGGTTAATTTCCAACAGGATAAATTGGCTAACAATTGGTTATGGCCGGAGGTGGCTATTAAAGATTGGACATCTCTCCTGCAACAAAAATAGACCATTTTAGATTTTAGATTAGTTAATGGTTAATGGTTAATGGTTCATGGTTAATGGTTAATGGTTTATGGTTCATGGTTCATGGCTATTAACCATTAACTATTAACTATTAACCATGAACCATTAACTCCTAACTCCTAACTTCTATCACCACTCCTGCACTCTCATTCGCTAACCTATCTACGGCACATACGGCATAGGTTCCCGGTTCCACGGTGGCAAAGGTGGTACCAGCTGATAAAACTCGCTGAAGTGTCCAAGTATCGCCACTCTGCCTGTAAAGTGTCCAAGAACGAATTTCTTTGTTATCACCCGGTTGCCAAGAAAGTTTACGGTTGTTTACTTGTAATTGGGTGGGAAGTGTTGGTGGTGCTGCATTCTGCCAAGACATAGACGGCACTAATGCAGGTTTGTTATAAAGCAATCCCTGAAACTTGTCAGCGATACCCTGACGATTTTCCATTAAAACACCCAGGTTAAAGAATATATTTCCCAGTGACAAATTTCCAGCTTGGTTGCGGCTAATTTTAACCTGCTTTTCAATCTCGTCACTCTCCCGACTCTTACCGCTTGGTTCTTCCAAGTTGTTACCTGCGTAAATGTGTCGCTGCTTGGTGTTAATGTCTGTCCACCATTTCAACAATGCTGAATAACCTTGTGCAGTCTGGTCTGTGCGCCAGTAGAGTTGTGGGGCGATATAATCAATCCAGCCTTGTTCAAGCCATTTTTTGGCGTCTGCATACAGCACGTCGTAGGCATCTAATCCGGTAATACCAGAGGGTTGTCCAGGACGATATATTCCAAAGGGACTAATACCAAATTTTACGTAGGGTTTTGTCGCTTTAATTCCCTGGGATAGGCGTAGTACCATTTGATTTACATTTTCCCGCCGCCAGTCGCCTACGCTGAGTTTACCACCCGCCGCCCGATAGGCAGCGTAGGTTTTATCATCCGGAAAGGGTTTACCTTGGATGGGATAGGGATAAAAATAATCATCAAGGTGAATGCCATCGATGTTGTAACGCTTCACTACATCGATTATTACGCTGTAAGCCCGATCCTGTACGAGTTTTGCGCCTGGATCCATCCATAGTTGAGTACCCCATTCGTAAACGCATTCAGGATTGGTAACTGCTATGTGGGGACGGACATTTCTGCCTTGCTTGGTGGAAGTTTTAGCGCGGTAGGGGTTGAACCAAGCATGAACTTCGATATTACGCTTGTGACATTCAGCGATCGCAAATTCTAAGGGATCATAAAATGGGTTTGGTGGCTGCCCCTGAATTCCCGTTAACCAAGCACTCCACGGTTCCAATTGAGAAGCATACAATGCATCTCCTTCTGGCCGCACCTGTAAAATTAAGGCATTGAAATTCAGTGCTTGTAATTTTTCAATAATCTTGACTAATTCTGCTTTTTGTTGTAATGCGCTTAATCCTGCTTTTGACGGCCAGTCGCTATTCCACACACAGGCTACCCACACTCCCCGGAATTCTCGACGATGATTTATCTTGATAGTATTAGGCTGTGTTGGTTTTGGAGTTGGTGTGGGTATCGGTGTTATTGATGGCACGACAATATAGTTAGAGGCTATTTTTTCTGCTTCACCCAAATGCACTAACGCTTGATAAACCATGACTGCAACATCACCACGGGTTGCAGCGAGATTGGGATTAAGTAATTTCAGATTTGGGAAATTTGCCACCAATCCGGCACTAGTAGCAATAGCGACTTGGTTTCTGCCATACCCTGGAATTTGCACGGCATCTTGATAAATTTGTGGGAGTGCTGTAACTAAGTCTGGTTTGATTTTCGAGGCAATTTCTAAGCCCGTTACTAAAGAAACTATAACTTCTAGGCGGGTAATTCTATTATCAGGACGGAAACGATTATCGGTAAAGCCGCTAAGAAATCCTGCTTCGTACACAGTTTGAATAGCGATCGCTGCCCAGTGATTAGCTGGAACGTCTATAAATGGGCTATATTGTCGCTTTTTCTGAATTTTTGTAAATGCTCTAGTAATAATGACTGCAAATTCAGCGCGAGTGAGTGAGTTATCGGGGCGAAAAGTGCCGTTAGGAAATCCACTCACAATGCCACGTTGGGCTAAGGCGGTAATAAATAAGCGTGCCCAATGATTTTGAATATCGGAGAAGGATGCAGGGGTAGATACCATTTTTGCTCCCAACTAGCTTTGTTATTTATCGAAGGAAGAGGGAAAACCTGTCAACAGCACTTCGGGCAGGGAAAAGGGGAAAGGGTAAAGGGTAAAGGTATTTTTCTTTTCTTTCCTTTCCCCCTTCCCCCTTCCCCTTGGGAAAAACCTGTCCAAAATTGCCCAGCCTTGGTCACGAGGCGGTGTTTTACCGCTGAAAAAACTGTTTTGAGCGCGGTAAAACCGCCTCGTGACCCCCCTCGCAAAAGCCTATCCTACTTAATTATTTGATGAAGGCTGGGCAATTTTGGATAACTTTATGAAAGCCCTTTCTCAGTCACACTTTGTAAGTAGTTATTGTAGCTTGGCAATGGGTTGCAAGTAAGTAAATACACAAGAATTTAAGTTTGTAGTTAGCGCTTAAGCGCTGACTACGAACGAATCAAGATTTAGATAACCGAGATTTGGTAAAGGGGATTGCTGTTGTGCTGAATCCTTGGCAGCTATAACAGGAAAGAATGGAGATGGAGCTAATGAGTGCTAAAACGTAACATTTTTTACATATTATTTACGCTTACCTTAGTTGGCATTTTGGGCTTCTCTTATATTTCAGAATTTTCTGAGCGATCGCCAGTCACTAGTTGTCAGGAATGGGGATTTTATAGTTCTAAAGACGGCAAATACTACGCGCATCCTGAAAAAATTGTATTTCAGCCCTGGCATGGACGGCATCATGTATATGCTATTTTCATGATTCCCAATGGTTATATAAATGACTTTTTATTAACAGTCAAAATCCAGGGAATAAAGACTATTTGCGGAACTACTAAAAATCGTGGCGCTAGCTTTGAGGGCATTTCTGCCAAACCAGGATATTATCTGGTTCAGGGATTTTTGAATACTAGAACTGGTGTATGGTTGATTACTCAAGGTAAAACTGAGGAGTTAAAACAGCTAGATAATTGGGTAATAGGTTATACCAAGAAGGATGAAGCATAATGCTTTAGAGCAAGATTCCAGCAATACAAGCGGTAATAAAACTAGCAAGTAATCCTCCAATCATTGATCTGACACCCATGCGAGCCAAATCATGTTGTCGCTGCGGTGCTATTCCAGTAATCCCACCAATGGTAATGCCAATCGAACCTATATTTGCAAAATTACATAATGCATAAGTCGCAATAATTACAGCGCGTTCAGAGAGTTGCCGCTTCTCAATCAACGTCTTCAAATCCAAATAGGCGATAAATTCATTCAAAATTGTTTTTTTGCCCAGTAGTGCCCCTACTTGTCCGCAGTCTGCCAAAGGTACACCCATCAACCATGCCACAGGAGCCATTGCAAAAGATAGTATCCATTCTAAAGATAACTGGCGTAAACCCACGAGTCCTCCCAACCATCCCAACAGGGCATTCACAGCAGCTAACAAACCCAAAAAAGCAATAATCATTACTCCAACATTCACCGCCAGTTTTACTCCGTCAATTGCTCCTGTTGTAGCAGCATCAATCACATTTACGTAAGTAGTTTCCACATCCATACTGACTTTACCAGCGGTGTCTGCTACTTCCGTTTCTGGATACAGCAATTTTGCTACTACTAAAGATGTGGGAGCAGTCATGAAAAAAGCTGCAATTAAGTGTTCTGTAGGGACACCAAAAGACAGATACGCCCCCAGTACTCCCCCTGCAACTGTAGCAAAGCCCCCTGTCATTACCGCGAAAAGTTCTGATTGTGTCATTGTCAGTACATAAGGCTTCACTATCAGTGGTGACTCGGTTGGGCCTAAAAAAACGTTACCAGCACAGGATAAAGACTCAGCCCCCGATGTTTTCATTGTCTTCATCATCACCCATGCCAGCCCTTTTACTACCCATTGCAAAATACCGTAGTGATACAACACGCTGATAAAGGCAGAGAAAAAGATAATTGTCGGCAGTACTTGGAAGGCAAACAAATGTTCTTTGTAATTTTCTCCAAAAACAAATTTTGCACCAACGTCAGAGAATCCTAAAAAATTACTGACAATATCACCCAAAGACTTGAAAGCAATCAAACCAGTGGGAGTTTTGAGAATCAGCAGCGCCAAAACAAATTCCAATCCCATTCCCCATACCACTGTTCGCCAACGCACGGCGCGACGTCTAACAGACAAGGCGTAGGATATGGCGAGGAAAACTATTAATCCAAAGGCTGAGATGATGCGCTCCATGATAACTCCCAAATGTTAATTACTACAAGATTAAGGCATGAATTATACACAAAGAGATGTCTGTTATTTGTGTATTTTTGTCTCTAGCGATTTATATAATGCTATTTCTGTTCGTAAGTAATAATTGCTGAAATTTGATACCAGAATATTCCTTGTTGATTAGGAAAGGTGAATGTTTGCATAAATGGTAGTCAACTTAATAAACTTGTTAATTAATCAAGTTAATAACCTGTTTTTAACTTGATATATTCTTGAGCTAAAAATTTGGAAATATAATTTCTTGTGAGGCGACAAATTTGATAAAATTAAGAACAAAAATCTGCTTTCTTAAATAAAATGGGTTTCTCACAAATCCAATTTTACGTATATTTTTTTCCTCTATAGGAATCCTGAATCAATATTGAAAAATCTCTATGTAATGTAGGGTGGGCACTGCCCCAATAGAGTTAGGTTCAAGGGTTGCATCTTTTAGGTTAAAGGGGAAAATATGGGGTTTTATCCCTTTCTCCTTTCCCCTTAACCGAACGATGGTGGGCAGTGCCCACCCTACGTTTATTTCAAAAATCAAATAGGAATCCTATATTTGTCACTATTTTGTTACTTTTATAGGAGTAAAATATTTTCAATAATACTTTTTTGTAGAAAAATCTCAAACAACCACATACTTTATGCAACAGCACCTCATTGAAACTTTGAAGTGTCTACTTAGTCATAAAGAGAAGCATTCCATAATTAATAAATTTTATATATTGCATATGATACAGACGAACTAGTGAAAATTCGGGTATAGTCTCACTAATAATTGCTTTTTCATTAAGTAAAACTTCTTTTCGGTTAGCAAAACCAATAGAATGTTAAACAATTGAAAATAACATACTCATTATGCATATGGTTGCGAATGTTGGTGCATTAAAACTGAGATTAGAGTCTACCTTGCAGGAATTACCATTATGGAAGGTTAACGTTGAGTTAAATGCTTTCGGTAGTGATTTAATCAAACCCTTTAAGGATAAACCTTTACTGCCAGGAATTATCTTAACCAACAATGGGCAGTATGTTGGGATGATTTCACGGCGTAGATTTTTTGAGCATATGAGCCGCCCTTTTAGTTTAGAACTATTTTTAAATCGCCCAATCAAAAGGCTGCTCAACAACTTCCAAATAGGAGAGGAAATTATATTTTCTGAGATGATTTCTGTGATGGAAGCAACTCAGAGAGCTTTAGGGCGATCGCCTGATTTTATATACGAGCCAATTATAGTCAAAACTGCATCGGGAGAGCATACGATACTCGATTTTCATCAATTACTCTTAGCCTACTCCCAAATTCATGTTTTAACAATTGCTCATCTACAAAAAGCACAGGAGCAAACTAGAATAGCTGAAACTGACTTGCATGAGTTTCGGCAAAATTATATACAATTGGTACAAAATGAAAAAAAGGTTGTTTTAGGACAAGTTCTTTCTGGCTTTTCTGGTGAAATAAATAACCGCGTCAACTTTCTTTCTGGTAATCTAATCCGTGCTAGTCGCTATATTCAGCAATTACTTGAGCTAGTTAAACTGTATCAAAAGCACTATCCTGAACCAGCAACAGAAATTCAAACAGCAATCAAGAAAATTGAACTGGAATGTTTAACAGCCGACTTACCCAAGCTTCTAAATTATATGAAAACGGGTATCGACCGGATTAAGCAGTTTGTCCACTCCTTGCGAAATTTCTCCACCGAAGACGCTGAAAAAAAAGCTGTTGACATCCATGAACTTATTGACAGTACCCTGATTATTTTACAAAGTCGCTTCAAATCCAAAGCCAATCGTAAAAATATTACTGTCATTAAAGAATACGGTAATTTACCTTTGGTAATGTGTTATCCTGGGGAACTTAACCAGGTTTTTATGAATATTCTCACTAATGCAATCGATGCTTTAGAAGAGTTATCTGTCATTCATAAGTTATCTTTGATATACGAAAACAAACCTTTGACGAATCCGGAAATTCGTATTCATACTGAATTAGCTGATTCAAATACAGTGGTAATTCGTATAGCAGACAACGGTGCTGGCATGTCAGAGGAAGTGAAGCAAAGAATATTCGACCCCCTTTTTACAACCAAACCTGTTGGCAAAGGAACTGGGTTGGGACTTTCTATCAGCTATCAAACTGTTGTTGAAAAACATAAAGGTACTCTACAGGTAAATTCAGTATTGAGACAAGGTTCAGAGTTTGTAATTACAATTCCTAATTAAAAAGGGAGTGGGGAACGCTTCGCTCAATTAAAAATTAAAAATTAAAAATTAAAAATTGGATTGAATAAATTTTTAATTTTACATTTTTCATTTTTAATTCCAAAGGGGGAGTGGGGAAAGGTTGATTTTTTAGTGTTTTGATGTATGTAGTTGATAATGGCTACTTAATTTAATTGGCAGTTTTTCAGAAGTTTGTACAGAAAAATTACAGTTCATAAACAATTACAAATTTGTAGCCGCCTACAGTTGATTGAACAAAAATAATTAAAAAAATAATATTTGATGTATTATGGCTTGGATGAACTCAGTTTTCCTGAGTTCTTTACTATTTACGTTTAAACTTTTAGGTAATCAGTTAAAATCACTTAAATTAAATGACTTATGGTTCGTAGTTTGAGAAAATATCATCGCCAGATAGCGATCGCTCTTTGTTTACCCTTGTTTTTGACAGTGTTAACAGGGATGAGCTACACCATTGTAGATGAATGGTTGCAGCAAGCCGAATTAGCCGGATTGTTGCTGAGGATTCATACTCTGGAAATCTTGCATTTAGAAGCAATTTATCCCCTTTTGAATGGTTTGGGATTATTAGGATTGTTAATTACTGGCTTAAGTATGACAGCTTTATTTCGCAAACGCGCTGGTTGAGGAAGGAAAGGTAGGAGGAAGGGAAGCATCTCAATTTCGCATCAATAGCCAGGGACTATAAGTCCCTGGCTAAAAGCGCGCAGTCCTCTACAAGAGGACTTGGAAGACTCTTGAAGAAGGACTATAAGTCCCTGGCTAAAAGCGCGCAGTCCTCTACAAGAGGACTTGGAAGACTCTTGAACAAGTATTTTGTCAAAATTGGGATACCCCCAGGGGAAGGGGACAAGGGAACAAGAGGAAACTCTTAAGGGGAAGAATAACTATTGACTATTGACTAATGACTATTGACTAATGACAAATCCAAAATCCAAAATCTAAAATCCAAAATTGTATGGGTTCTGGCATCTACGCGATCGCAAATATTGGTAAATTTAAACTTTACGTTGGCGAAGTGAATAAAATTAGCCAAAAATGGCCGCCAATACTTGCCCAACTAAACAGCGGTAAATACCCCAATTCGGTATTACAAGCGGTGTGGAACAATGAAGGAGGTAAGCGCCATTTCACGTTTCACACCAAACAAGAAATTATCAGCGACAAGGATATTTTAGGTATTGAAGAACTTTTGACAGAAAGTACTAAATAAGTTGTTGTTTATTGGTCGTTGAACGACGTGTCTGCTACTATCCAAAATAAACACCACAATCTCAAGATTACTACTTATGGTGTGGAATCCAGGACAGGCGTCAATACGGTTCGGTTAAAGGTTAAAGGTTAAAGGTTAAAGGGGAAAATATGGGGTTTTATCCCTTTCCCCTTGCCCCCTTGCCCCTTAACCGAACTGTATTGGGACAGGCGTTGTTTGGCGATCGCTATTTTATTCATCCAACAGACGCATCTGAAAATACTGATGGTATAAATAGCAGCTAGGCTCTACCTGATTGCCAGAAAGCTTCACTAACCCCATACTTTGTAACTGATAAGCTAACATCGGTTCTAATTGTACGGGATTGATAGAGTTGACAACTTTTTTGAAAGCTACTGCCAATTCATGATGCTGTTGCAAATTTAACCAATGTTCGCGCAAATGATGACCGTAAATACCAGCCTCTGTAGTTGCTTCTGTCAAAATTTGCTCAAGAGTAATGTCAGGATAACTTTTCAGATGGCAGAAAGCCATTTCTAACAAATAAGGATGTCCTCCTACCAGATTCATGAGAGAATCTATTAAAGCAGTTTCTATATTCAGCTGATGTTGCAGGGCAAAATCTTGTACTTGCTCGCAGGTAAATGCTGACAATTCAATTGGCAACCCGACATTAAAAGGAGATTGATTAATATTTAGTCGGATATAAACATCTGTCGAATGTATAAGTGCCAACCGCAGCTTTTTCCAAATTTGTCGGCTTCTTGCCTTCTCATACCAAGAGCGCAACAACCCAAAAAAGTCTTCGTAAATTTCGGGATAGGGGAAAAGAAGATCCACGTCATCCAAGCATAAGGCAAGAGGGCTATCAGCTTGAGCCAACAAATGTTCCTCAAAGTAGGTAGTGCAACTCACCTTAGCTCCCATACCTTCCTCATCCCAGTATTCATCCAACTTACTGGGCAATCCTAGCTCTCGGCTCACATTAGTACAAAACCACCGCAAGAATTTATTCAGGTTGGTGAAGTGCGTGCTTCTATCTGCTAGCTCAAAGCTTAAACTGACAGTGCGGTAGTCCTCTTGAGCTATTTGAGCCAGAACCCTATTCATCAGGAATGTCTTGCCCATCAAACTAGGAGCTTTAACCCGGATAAGCGAACCTGGCTGCAAAAGTGTTTCATAACAGATAGATTCGATGGGATGCCGCTTTACATAAATATCAGGAATTACATTTTCTTGCTGTTTTTGCTCAATCTCCGAGTTTATTGTTATTTTATTATCTACTAAATAACTATTTGAAACTGATATATTTTGGGCGAATTTATAGTTATGATTATTATTAGCATTTATCGGAGTTAAGGCATCTGTATTAGTAGATAATTGCTGCTCCCATTTCCGTTTTAGTGCTTCTTTAAAATTATTTTTTTTTACTTTTTCTCCTAAAGCATCAGTTAAATTTCTCCAGAGTTTGGGAGCAATATCTTGACTGATATAAGTAGTAGCATATTGATGTTTAGTTGCTATTTCAGCATACTCTTCTCGCTGCCAAGCTCCTTTCAAGATAATAATTTCAACGTCTGTTAAATTCCTATTGAATTTCAGATTAACTGCTTGATTCGCAATTTTAATTGCTTCATCTAAGTTAAAAAACATGATTATCTCACCTGTTATTTAAACATTAGTTAACAGAAATACCAATAGCAAAAATAGACATGTCATAAACGAAGCATCAGCACGGTAGTTTACTGATTGGACAGGTCTAGTGTAATATTGCCGACGATAGGCTCTTGAGAAACTTTTTTTAAACCAACATTTTCAGTGCTTAAAAGCTCAATCCAAACCTTCTTAAGCATAGGATTGTTTGGCTCCTGTAAACGTAGTTGAGCTAACTCTGTTACCGTTTCATACCAAATGCCGTGTTTTGCGTAAGCAACAATCTGTTCTAGAGGTGTTTTTGCTGTTTTTAACTCCTTTTCAAGTTCAGCCGATATTGATATTCGTTGCACTAATCCTGTTACCGAAGCAGGTGTAGGTGAATTACCAGAGGATGCAAAACGATAACAATTAATGTCGAAATACCAACGATATTCTTTACCAACTACTAAAGCTGGGATTGTAGATGGCAAACTAATACCAACAATTCCAGATTTTGCGGGTAGCTGAAAGCGGGTACGATATATCTCGGAGTCTCCATCCTGTAAGGAAAATTCTCCGTTAGTGGCTGACTCAGAAGTATAAGGCAGATAAACCCAAAAAGTTGGATACTCCTTGGTTGTTAATTTCAATTGATTATCACCTACCACGCGAGTTAGTGGAGGCATATCCTGCTTGTAAATACAGTTGCCTCGGCTTCCAGTTCCTTCTTTCGCTGGAGGCGTTCCTCTATTCGGAGGGTCTTTTTCGACAGGGATAAATTTAATTTGTACCTGAGATTTTCTGTCATTGCTGGTTTGGTTTTCAGCCCATGCTACCAAGGGCATCGAACAGCTAACCCAGCTAAGAAGTACCCAAGTAAGGATAAATAAACCTTTGATCTGTAATCGAATCAATTTTATCCAATTTAACAACAAGGGGTACATTTTTCGTTTACATTCACACAACCAATTTACTACAACATCAATTTGCAGTATTTCGGATCAACAAATGTAAGCTGACATTTTGGGTTGATTGGGTGAAAGGAGCGATGCTCCCCTCACTCCTCTATTAGATTGATTCTCATTAGGATGCGGCATAGTAGAAGTGAAGTAGCGATCACCCGCTCTATCAACTGGCGATCGCACATATGAACAGACTGCTTTCGCTGCCGACTCAAACAACCTGTTCTTAGAGGATGTCTGAGAAGTATGGTTTTAAACCAATTAATCTTAGATCCCCC
>JBHYDF010000052.1:0-44665 GCA_051861145.1 Nostocaceae cyanobacterium | reverse complement strand
ACGATTTTGGGTAATAAATATGATTAATTAAAAACTTTTCAGACATCCTCTAAGAGGACTGATTAAACAAGGGTGTGAGACTTAAAAGAGAATTCATTGACGAGAATTCAGCAACGCCTACAATGTTGCAAAAATCTTAATAGTTTGCTGGGTGGGCAGTGCCCACCGCAAAGAATCCCCTATAATTTAAACTTATCGGTAATCCGCTTCATCGCCTCTTCCACATTTTCTCGGCTATTAAATGCAGAAATGCGAAAATAGCCTTCACCCGCAGCACCAAACCCAGAACCAGGTGTACCTACAACATTGCAGGTATGCAACAACTTATCGAAGAAATCCCAACTAGAAAGCCCATTAGGTGTTTTCACCCAGACATAAGGGGCGTTAACGCCTCCGTACACTGACAATCCGGCGGCTGTTAGTTGCTGGCGAATTATTTTGGCGTTTTCCAGATAGAAGTTAACCAGCGCTTTCGTTTGTTGCTGTCCTTCTTCAGAATAAACCGCCTCAGCCCCACGCTGGACAATGTAGGATACGCCATTAAATTTAGTAGACTGGCGGCGGTTCCACAGTTTCCACAGTTCTACATCAGAACCATCACCGGCTTTTGCTGTTAGGTTCTTAGGTACAACCGTCAACGCACAACGAGTTCCGGTAAAGCCTGCATTCTTAGAAAAAGAGCGAAACTCGATCGCGCATTCTCTCGCACCTTCAATTTCATAGATGGAGTGGGGAATCTCTGGATCTGTAATGAAGGCTTCGTAAGCAGCATCAAAGAAAATTATCGAGCCATTGGCTCTAGCATAGTCAACCCATGCTTTCAGATGTTTTTTAGTAGCAACTGCGCCAGTAGGGTTATTGGGGAAGCAGAGGTAAATTAAATCAACTTTTTCAGAAGGAATTTCAGCGGTAAAATTATTTTCCGCTGTAATTGGCAGATAAACTAAGCCTTCAAATTCTCCGTTTTCGTTAGCAAAGCCGGTATTTCCCGCCATAACATTAGTGTCAACATATACGGGATATACGGGGTCTGTAACGGCGATAACGTTATTTTTGCCGAAGATATCAAGAATATTACCAGTGTCGCATTTAGAACCATCAGAGATAAAGATTTCCGAAGCATCAATTTCGCATCCCCGTGCTTGGAAGTCGTGAGTAGCAATTTTCTCTCGTAACCAAGCATAACCTTGCTCCGGGCCGTAGCCTTTGAAAGTAGCGCGATCGCCCATTTCTTCTACAGCTTTAATCATCGCTGTCCGACAAGCTTCTGGCAGTGGTTCGGTAACATCGCCAATACCCAATCGGATAATTTTAGCATCCGGATTTGCCTCTGCAAAGGCATTGACACGGCGAGCAATTTCGGGAAACAGATAGCCAGCTTTGAGCTTGAGGTAGTTGTCGTTAATTGTTGCCATAGTAGATTTTTACAAATGCTCTAAATTAAACAGCTTACTGCTTTTTCTTCATAAATTCTCAGTTTGTTTTAAGAAAAATCTCATCATACTCACAGATGTTCAATATATTTTATTGAGTATGTAGTTAGTAATTCAGCAAAAAATAATTAGCAAACATACAATGAAATTAAATCAGCACTCATCTGTAAATAGAAAAACAAGAGCTAGTTTGACCAAAACTATTGCTATAAATATGACGATAGCATTTGCATCTGGATGTATTGGAGGGCTTTTAAATAGCTTGGTTGTATGGTTTTTTGGAACTACCGGCTTAACTGCATTATTAGGTGTGAAAATTGCCCCTGATTTAACTCCGCCTTGGCTTTATCCTCGCATTATTTGGGGAGGGTTGTGGGGATTTATTTTTCTCTTGCCCTTTTTTCAGAACAAGTACTTATATCGTGGTCTTTTGTATAGCTTATTTCCTTCTCTAGTTCAACTTTTTATCATATTTCCATTTCAGGCTAATCAGGGAATAATGGGTGTAGGATTAGGGCGCTTAACTCCAATTTTTGTGTTATTTTTTAATTTTATTTGGGGAGCAAGTACGGCTTTATGGTTGAAATTCATCTCTGATAGTTCAGAATCAAGATGAGAAACTGTTCTCAAAAATAGCGTACTCTCTAATTATTTGAATCTGCTTTGACTCGTACTTCGTATTAATTTATAGCAGTTATGATTAAGTACAGCTTTGTGCAAAATCGTAGCGTTTTTAAACGCAGAGGTACGCGGAGTAAGCGCAGAGTCACGCAGAGTGTTTTCAAAGTAAATCGTTACGAATTCATGAAATGCTGTAATAAGCGTCAGGTATGGAAAGAAGTAATTAACCACAGATGAACACAGATGAACACAGATAAATTTGTATCTCAGTAGAGTAGGAAAAGTTATATAAATTTTTTAAGATAATGGTGATTTTCTTGACAATTTTTAATTTTGTCAGAAGATTGCCAAAGAAACCATAAAATAAGGAGAAATACATCAGTTGTCAGAAATTAAAATTTCCATTATCATTCCGGCTTTGAATGAAGCAGAAAATATCAAACACGCATTAGCCAGTACTCAACCGAGTACCAATGTAGAAGTAATTGTGGTGGATGGTGGTTCAGAAGATGACACGGTAGAAATAGCGAAGTCATTAGGTGTAAAAGTTATTTTTAGCGACAGAGGACGTGCAGTGCAAATGAATGCAGGTGCTAGGTTGGCAAGTGGAGAAATTTTATTATTTCTCCATGCTGATACGTGTTTACCTCCTAATTTTGATGATATGGTTTGCACAACGCTAGCACAGCCTGGAATTGTAGCTGGTGCATTTGCCTTACACATCAATGCAGAATTGACGAGTTTGCGGTTAGTGGAATGGGGGGTGAATGCGCGATCGCGTTTTTTGCAAATGCCCTACGGCGACCAAGCAATTTTTTTAACTAAAGATAAGTTTAACAATATTGGCGGATTTCCTGAACTGCCCATCATGGAGGATTTTGAACTCATGCAGCGTTTAAGATGCTTGGGTAAGATTGCAATTATTCCAGTACCAGTTGTTACCTCAGCACGTCGCTGGTTGCAAAAGGGAGTTTGGCAAACAACCCTTTTGAACCAAATTGTCATTCTTGCTTATTTTCTCGGTGTTTCCCCCGAAAGGATTCGTAGCTGGTATCGTCGCGAAAAATTCAGGAGGCTTTAAGCTGTTTCTCATTTAAAAAGAATATCTTGATTTCAGAAGGAAGTAGATAGTAATTAGTAGTTAATAGTTAATAGTTCATAGTTAATAGCCATTAACCCTTCGGGTTCGCCAGTCGCTCATGGGGGAAACCCCCAAGACCGCGCTGGCTCACCATTAACCATGAACCATTAACCATGAACCATGAACCACCCTCCCAGGTTACTCCCATGCACTACAAACTCAAATTGGTACTGTTATCTTGTCTGGTTGCAATCCTGATAATTGCTACCAAACAGTTGAATTTTCAGGGACTTTTGCAGACATCAATCATATGGGTTCAAAATCTTGGGGTTTTTGGACCGTTAGCGTTTATCATCATCTACAACTTTGCTACGTTGCTGTTTATACCTGGTTCTCTACTAACTATAAAAGGAGGTTGTTTATTTGGCTTATTTTGGGGTTCGGTTTATGTATTAATTGCTGCTATTTTTGGAGCGACTTTTGCTTTTTTAATTGGACGCTATCTATCGCGAGATTGGGTATGCCAACAGCTAGAAAAACATCCAAAATTCAAAGCAATTGACCGGGCTGTTGCCCAAAAAGGATTCAAAATTGTGCTGTTAACTCGCCTGTCGCCTATTTTTCCGTTCAACTTGTTAAATTATGCTTTCGGAATTACTCAGGTTTCACTTAAAGATTATATCTTAGGTTCCATTGGCATGATTCCGGGTAGTGTGATGTATGTTTATATCGGTTCCTTGGCTGGCGATTTGGCGATGATTAACACGCCTCATCAACCAACTACTCCAGAAACACAAATTGGACAATGGATATTGCAAATTATAGGGTTAATTGCCACTATTGCGGTAACTATTTATGCAACAAGAATTGCTCAAAAAGCTCTTCAAGAGGGAGTAGAGGCTAGGGAATAGGGGCGCTTGGGCGCTTGGGCTAGGGAAGAGAGGTTTTGTTTTCTGTTATCTGTGCTTATGGTTTTTTTAATTTCTTAAAACTTAATTGTTAAATCGGTTTATTGATTCAACTATTTTCTTCAGTTTATAAGTCATGAAAAATCAATATATAGAACGTAAATCTAGTACTAGAAAGTTGCAGATTTTTTTCAAATTTAGCATCTTAACGTTGCTTGCATTTGCTATGGCTTTCTGGTTGAATGCAGATCCCGCCTTCGCACAAGAGTCTGTGAATACGCAGGGATTTAATCCTCAAGAATGGTTGCGAAATGCTTTGCTGTGGATTGATAATCTAGGTGCGGTGGGTGCGATCGCCTTCATCGTTCTTTACATTATCGCTACTGTCGCTTTCTTACCAGGTTCTATCCTCACTTTAGGCGCTGGTGTTGTTTTTGGCGTTGTTTGGGGTTCCATCTACGTTTTTATTGGTGCGACTTTAGGCGCTACCGCCGCTTTTCTTGTTGGACGTTATTTAGCAAGGGGCTGGGTTGCCAAGAAAATTGCAGATAATAAAAAATTTGCTGCGATTGACCGCGCTGTTGGTAGAGAAGGGTTAAAAATTGTTCTTTTAACGCGACTTTCTCCCGTATTTCCTTTTAATTTATTGAATTACGCTTTTGGCATCACAGGCGTTTCACTCAAAGATTACTTTATTGGCTCTGTAGGCATGATACCCGGAACAATCATGTATGTTTACATAGGTTCTCTAGCTGGGAATATTGCCATGATTGGGACGCAAGCTCAACCCACAAACCCCACTGTTCAATGGGCAATTCGGATTATTGGTTTTATTGCTACAGTCGCTGTGACAATTTATGTTACCCGTATTGCCCGAAAAGCTTTAGAACAAGAGGTTAATGGTTAATGGTTAATGGTTAATGGTTAATGGTTAATGGTGAGCCAGCGCGGTCTTGGGGGTTTCCCCCATGAGCGACTGGCGAACCCGAAGGGTTAATAGCGCGAGAACCATGAACTATGAACTATGAACCATGAACAGCCAACTCCTAACTCCTAACTTTTGAAGGTATCACCAATGTCTAATTCTGAATTCCAAAGAGTCCTTGTTCGTCCAGTAGATGAGTATAATCAAAAATTAGTTTCCTACGTGCATCCACTGAACTGGGTTAATCCTAAACCGGTTGATTGTTACGATTTGGTAGTAATTGGCGCTGGTACGGCGGGATTGGTTGTAGCGGCGGGTGCAGCAGGTCTAGGTTTGGGTTTAAAGGTGGCGTTGATTGAAAAGCATCTTATGGGTGGAGATTGCTTAAATGTTGGTTGCGTTCCATCTAAGTGTGTGATTCGCAGTGCGCGTGTAGTGGGAGAAATGTGGAATGCTAGAGACTTTGGTGTTCATGTTCCCCAACATATTGAAGTTGATTTTCCCGCTGTTATGGCACGGATGCGGCGTCTACGGGCTGGTATTAGCCATCATGACTCGGCGGAACGTTTTCAAAAGCTGGGAGTTGATGTATTTTTAGGTAACGCTAATTTTGCGAATAATAATACCGTGGTGGTTGGTGATAAGACTCTGCGGTTTAAAAAGGCTGTTATTGCTACTGGTGCAAGGGCGGCGCGTCTTTCTATTCCCGGAATTGAGGAAGCTGGTTATTTAACCAACGAAACTGTTTTCTCCCTCACTCAACGACCGCGACGTTTAGCGGTAATTGGAGGCGGGCCGATTGGTTGCGAATTGGCGCAAGCTTTCCGGCGCTTGGGTTGCGAGGTGGTTCTTTTCCATCGTGGTTCTCACATTCTCAATAAAGAAGATGCGGATGCAGCGGAAATTATCCAAAATGTCTTTATCCAAGAAGGAATTCGTTTAGTATTAAATTGCCAAATGCAGCGAGTGGAAAAGACTAGTGATGGCAAGATGCTTTATTTTAGCTGCAATGGTAAAGAAGATTTTGTCACAGTAGATGAAATTTTAGCTGGTGCGGGACGTGTTCCCAATGTCGAAGGTCTGAATTTAGAAGCTGTGGGGGTAGAGTATGATCAGCGCAAGGGTGTAATGGTGAATGATTATTTGCAAACCACGAACCCCAAGATTTATGCAGCCGGTGATATCTGCATGGATTGGAAATTTACCCATGCTGCTGATGCTGCGGCGCGGATTGTGATTAAGAATACGCTGTTTTCTCCTTTTGGTTTGGGACGTTATAAACTTAGTAACCTAGTTATGCCGTGGGTAACGTATACTGATCCAGAAATTGCCCATGTGGGAATGTATGAACACCAAGCACAGGAAAAAGGGATTGATATTAGTACGATTAAGATACCTTTTAGTAGTGTAGATAGAGCGATCGCAGACGGTGAAGAGGAAGGTTTTGTTAAAATCCTCCACAAAAAAGGGTCTGATGAAATTTTGGGTGCAACTATTGTCGCCCGTCATGCGGGAGAAATGATTTCGGAAGTAACGACGGCAATTGTTAATAAATTAGGTTTAAATAAGCTAAGTAGTGTGATTCACCCTTATCCAACCCAAGCGGAAGGTATCAAGAAGGCGGCGGATGCTTATCGGCGGACACTGCTGACAGAAAACACCAAACGATTTTTGGGATTGCTGACAAAGCTTTCTTGAAAATTGGGAATGAGGAATGGAAACTCCTAATCCCTACTCCCTCTCCAGGTTAAAACTTGGGGCTATTCCTACTCCTTCGCTTCAATTACTACTGCTTTTTGTTGTCAGTGTGCTGCACTTGAGAAGCGGAAACGATATCACAACCGATCTGGAATTGCTATATATTAACAGCGCCAAGAGTATTGCTTGTCAAATCGCAGTTTTCAACAATGAGGGTGCTAGCGTGATTATCGAGGTAAATAGGGCCTAGAGACTGGAAGCACCCAATTTTGACAAAATACTTGTTAAAGAGTCTTCCCAGTCCTCTTATAGAGGACTTTAGCTTTAAGACAGGGACTTACTTACAGTCCCTGGCTGGCTATTTTGGTCTTTGACAAATTTTTTTGAGCGATCGCGTTTTACTATAACCTATCACACGCATTCATTATTTATTGCCCCGAAAAAATTCTCTCACTCAGTTGAGTTTGATACTTCTATTCATACGCAATAATAGAAAATTAGACTGCTGAGGCAGGCTTTGTTTGTCTAGCCACGACTATATTGATGCCAAATGACTAAAGATATGCGACGCGAATTTACCAACCGAGATGAGTTGTTAGCGTACCTAGGCGAACAATTCCCCAAAGCAGCACAACGCGATCGCCACATCAGTGAAACTGTAGGCGGACGCAAAGCTGCTCAAAAAGTATTGCAAAAAGTTGACCCAGCGCGCTACGCAAAATCACGTAATTTTTTTACGGGAGCAGTAACGCGACTTTCGCCTTACATTCGTTATGGTGTTCTCAGTTTGCGCGAAATTCGAGATTTCGTCCTTGAGCGTGTACAAAATCAAGAGGATGCCACTAAACTAATTAACGAGTTAGGCTGGCGCGACTACTGGCAGCGTTTATATGCCAAACTAGGAGATGGCATTTGGCAAGACCAAGAAGAATATAAAACTGGCTATACCCAAAGCGAATATGCAAGAGAATTACCCGATGATATTCGTGAAGGTACTACCGGAAGAGTTTGCATCGACGGCTTTAGTCAAGAATTGCGAGAAACAGGCTACCTTCACAACCATGCACGCATGTGGATAGCAGCATACATTATCCATTGGCGGCGAATTCGCTGGCAAGCTGGAGCAAAATGGTTTCTCGAACATCTTTTAGACGGCGATCCCGCTAGTAATAATATGTCTTGGCAGTGGGTAGCCAGCACCTTTAGCCACAAACCTTATTTTTTCAACCGCGAGAATTTAGAACGTTATACTGAAGGCGTTTATTGTAAACAATGTCCGCTTTACGGTCAATGTGATTTTGAAGGTAGTTATGAAGAATTAGAAGCGAAACTTTTTCCGAAAGGAGAATTTACTAAAAAACCCAATAGTCAAAGCTGGCAAAAAGGGAAGAAACGACGGTAGGAGGCGCGGAGTTAAGAGTTAGGAGTTAGGAGGCGCGGAGTTAGGAGTTAGCTGTTCATAGTTCATAGCTATTAACTATTAACCATTAACCATTAACCATTAACTATAAACCAGGCCTTTAATCTAAAATCTAAAATCGCATGAGTAAACCTATTATTTGGGTACATGGAGATTGTCTTAGCCCATACAACCCTGCTTTACAAGAATACCCCGAAGCACCGGCAATTTGGGTTTGGGATGAAGCTTTGATAGAAGAATGGCAACTTAGTCTTAAGCGTATCGCCTTTATCTACGAATGTTTGCTAGAGTTACCCGTTATTATCCGCCGTGGCGATGTGGCGCAAGAAGTTTTAGCTTTTGCAAAAGAACACAATGCTAAAAAAGTAGTCACCACAGATAGTCCTAGTCCTAGGTTTGATGCTATTTGTGATAATATAGAGAACTCAGTAGAATTGGAAGTTTTTGAAGTAGAGTCGTTTTTTGATTATGACGGTCATATCGACCTCAAGCGGTTCTCTCGCTACTGGAAAGTTGCGGAAAAATATGTGTTTGAATAGTCACCTACAATAACAGATATGGGGCTTTCATAAAGTTATCCAAAATTGCCCAGCCTTCATCAAATAATTAAGTAGAATAGCCTTTTGCGAGGGGGGTCACGAGGCGGTTTTACCGCTGAAAAACAATTTTTTCAGCGGTAAAACACCGCCTCGTGACCAAGGCTGGGCAATTTTGGACAGGTTTTTTCCAAGGCTGATTGTAACCCTACTATCATTAAAATCGCCATTTGCAAAAGTGGATCAATTATCAAGCTAAAATGCCACATTAATTAGTAAAATAATCAGTTTCTGCCTGAGTTTACCCAGTAGACTTCTTGCAAAAGTCATAACCCTCGGATAATTAACCACAGATAAACACGGATAGACACAGATAATTTATCTGTGTCTATCCGTGTCCATCTGTGGTTCCATCTAAAAAAACATCGACTTATGCAAGAGGTCTAGTATACTTAGCCACCTTGAGCAGAGGTGAAGAAAAATCTGTCTTTCGATATACGCCTATAGATATATAACCATAGGCAGACAATGTTGGAAATAATTGAGTACAGATCATCGTTAACAAATAATTTGACGACAAAGATTATATTTTTGATAAAAATTTATTTTTTGAAAGCATGAATAACTGCTTTTTACTTATGCTGTTAAATATTATTTTGTGAAATAATTTCCTTAAATCAGACAAGCAACGGCCAATATCAAATTGGATGCTATTCTTACCGCAGTATATAAAATTGCTTTCTGTTTTTCAGCTATTTTTAGGCAAAAAACCTTTTATAAATCTAGTTTGAGCATAAATAAAGCAGATTTAGGCTATTTTATGAGGTGAATTGTTATAAATTATGTAAGTAATAACACGCAGAATAGTATCTTTAAAACAATGTAATTAAGCAAAAAAAAATACAAAGCTATAAAAGTATCATAAATTGATTAGATAAATTTAGATATTGTAATTTACAAATTTATATTCCTTCTAGCTGACAACTCAAGCTGTGATTAGTCAGCGTGCCATAGCTACATGGACTGCTTACTGTTAGATCAAAGAAGGAAATGTTTTATAATCGCAGCTTTGAGAACAGTATTCAATACATTGTTTGAGGCAATTGGGCATCAGCAAAAAAACAACAAAAGTATAAGTTAATCGATATCTTTAGATGAAATTTTAAGATTCTGTAAAGCCTGACTATATAAGTCGGGGAATGTAAAAAAAAAGCTATAATTTTTTCGACAAATATTTCAGGCAGCAATAAGTAAAACACAATCTTCAGAGATTGGCATTGCTTTATCTGTCTGATTGGCTAAATATATTGATTCAGGTGTTTACCTTTAAAAAATTTTATTATGCCAAATCCTGCTTTGATTGGTTGTTTTTCTCCGTGAACATCTGATGATACATGTTTCATTTTTTGCCTACTACATTATAGTAATGTTTCATATATGTCATTGAGCAGATATATGTACTTAGAAAGTATCATTTGTACTGGCTTTAAATGGTTAGATGTACAAAAAATGAAAAATTTGGTATATGTATATGCTGTATACTTGACTCATTTAAACACTTGCGTAGAGGCAGATGAAAAATTAAACACTCGGCTTTACATATATAGCGCGATCGCGGTATCAAATGCATTCATCAAATGCTGAAAGTAGACAAATGATTGTATTACTAGCAACAGAGTTGATACTACTTAAGAAAAATTTCAGTCAAGCAGTATTACATCAATCACGTCATCTTGTCTATTAAAAGTAGAGTCAGGGTAAAATTTTTTACATACCAGGGTGAGATTTTTTACACAAATAAATGGAGGTGAATCAAGTCTTTGATTATTTCCTAATCAAAGTCTGTGTACATTTTTATGTTCAAATTGAGGACTTTGCAAAAAACAGCATAATTTTCTTCTCTGTGTTGAATATTTAAATACAAATACAATCGAATAGCTGGTTTTCACTGTCAGGAGTTGGGCTTCGATGGTCAGTTTGATCTCAGTCCCTCCAACGGAACCATTTTAAGTGGCAAATATTTATATTTGCTAAGCTTTAAGATGGTCGAATTGCAGAGAAGGTGTAGCTAAAATTTAGCAATCCTAACAGCGACGGTCTAGGTAGCCATCATGAAATGTGTACATCAGAAAAAAAATGAAAATAAGCTTTTCCTCACTCCCTACTCCCTACTCCCTAATCCCCACTCCCTATTTTCAAGTCAGCATAAGTCAAAAACATCCAGTGTTTACTGTTCACCAAAAACAATTACCGCAGTAATAAATATTCTGCTTGAACTGTAATACTGTAATTTACGTCTGATGTGAATTATGAAAACCAACGATATATCAAGGATTCTGTGCGCTGTAGAGACGCGACGCCAGGTGCTACAACTCTGGAAGAGCAACAACGCGCAAGCGCGAGAATTTCGCGTCTCTACAACAAAAATGCAAGGTTTCAGCTTCTAATCCACATTAGGCGTAATTTATAATTAGAGGATGTTTGAAAAGTCCTATTGCTGGTAGCAAAACATTTCGATCCCCCTAAATCCCCCTTAAAAAGGGGGACTTTGAATCCGGTTCCCCCCTTTTTAAGGGGGGTTAGGGGGGATCATCCAGTGCCTAAAATCACAATCGACCACTTTTCAAACATCCTCTTAGACAAAAGTGACAATTGAAGTTTAAACTTGACAAATCAAGTTACTTTGTGTAAGTTGATAGCAAGTATAAACACTGAAACTCCTAAGTATCTAAACATTTAGAATCAAGCTGAATGAGATACTTTTAGTTAGTACTCTTTGTAGAGTTAAGGGTAAATTATTCTCTCTAAAAACTAAACAAAACTGAGAAGATAAAAAAATAATAATTTACTCAGGGCAAAATTCTACCAACTACAAATTTTTATCTGTCAGTTAACTTTTGTTTCTACCTGAGAACAGATTTCAAGCATAAAGATTTAGATGCTGTGGCATTCATCCGTAAAACTAAAAGTTTTTCTTGATTTTTACACTTTCAGAAAAATTAATTTGTTTATAAAAATTAATTATATAGTTAATTTTTTAATCTATGGAGTTGGGCTTAGATAACCATTTCGATCTCAGTCCCTCCAATGCAACCTTCTTGTCTGTTGTACGTTCATTTATCAGGGAGGTCAAATTGCAAAAAAGGTGTGAGCGAAATCGGAAACGTTCAAAGCGGCGAGGTATATACTGTCCAATTCATGGATGCTATCTCAATAGCGTCAGTCAAAAGTATCGATTGTTTGCCGATCGCCCAGGTCAACTTCAGCAAAGGGGAATAGGACGGCAAACAGCACTATTTTTAATAGCAGCTAAAACCGCAGTTTCTTTAGAAGGGGAATGGCTGGAAGCATTCTGGTGTGACCAGTGCCAAGAAACGAAGTGGTATCACGTTCAGTGTAGAGTCACAAAAGATACCCCTCAGCAACTTCGTACTTATGAGGTAAAGGTTGCATCTCCAGAACTTTGGCAACAAGCGATCGGGGTAGTTCATCCGGAGGGTAATCCAACTGTCAGCGAATTTACTCGTAGACATGCAAGAATGGTTAGCTATAAAACAAGACAAGATTTTGGCTTTGTCAGTTAAGCGACTGGCAAATAGTCATTTACTACATCAGTAGAATCAATATATGTGAATTATGGATTCTATCAAAAACTTTGAAGAAATAGATTTTCAAAAATACTGGCTTGTCCTGCAACGACGCTGGATACCTGCGGTTGGAGTATTTGGAGTGGTTGCAACAGCTACATGCGTGTATGCATTATCATTAAAACCCACATACACGACCCATGCAAGTCTGTTGATCAAAACGAATCGTACCTCCTCGCTAACAGGATTAGGAACGGATTTGGGAAGGCTTGAATCTTTAGCGCAGGATAACAGCCCACTGGATACTCAAGCAAAAATAGTTACATCGTTTCCTGTGATGCAGGAAACCATACAAGCGCTTGATTTAAGGGATAGTGAGGGTAAACCGATTGAAACAGAAACTTTGGCAGAAAAACTGAAAGTATCAGCAGCCAAAGGTACAGATATCCTACAACTTTCCTATACAGATAACGAACCCGAAAAGGCCGCAGACCTCCTGAATAAAGTTATCGAAATATACATCAACCAGAACGTTCAGGCTAATCGAGCGGAGGCTGTCTCAGCACGTAAATTTATTCTCGAACAACTACCTAAAACTGAGCAAGCTGTCCAACAAGCCGAATCAGAACTGCGGCAATTCAAAGAGAAAAACAAAGTCATTGTTCTGCAAGAAGAATCATCTGCGGCAGTTAATATAATTTCCAAGTTGGAAGATGAAATTGCAGCCACGCAAGCTCAATTGGTTGATGTCACTGCTCAAGGGGATAAATTGCGGGAGCAGGCAAGGGTAGAATCTCAAAAAGGTGTTACCTATGCAGAATTGAGTCAGATACCCGGAACTCAACAAGTGCTAGCTCAACTTCAGGAAGCAGAAGCCCAGTTAGCAGTTGAACGCAATCGCTTTTACCCCGGACATCCAGTAATTCTCAATTTGGAAGAAAAAGTTACAGCTCTTAAAAGAGTACTACAAGAACGAATAGAGCAGGTAGCTGGCAGCAATCAGCAGGTAAGTTTAGGAAATTTACAGGTTGGAGAAGTACGGCAAAATCTGATTCAAGAACTGGCTAATGTTGAGAAGCAGCGCGCTGGATTAGAAAGACGAATTGCTGAATTATCTAACGCCTGGTCTGTTTACAAACAACGAGCAAAAGCTTTGCCCAGACTAGAACAGACCCAACGGGAACTAGAACGGAAGCTGAAAGCCGCTCAAACAACCTATGAAACACTCTTGACAAGACTGCAAGAGATTAATGTAGCAGAAAACCAAAATGTCGGAAATGCTCGTATCGTCTCCCCAGCTTTAGTACCAGATCAGCGTAGCGGTCCGCAGAGAAAACTAATTTTTGCGGGTGGAGGGGTTGTAGGTATTTTGCTGGGAGTATTGGTTGCCTTTAGTTTAGATTTAGTCGATCGCTCTATCAAGACAGTTAAAGAAGCTAGAGAACAATTCCAATACACCTTACTGGGGGTAATTCCGAATTTGAGCCGGAATGGTAAAAACAATTCTCCTGCACCAGGCTTAGATAGACCAATTCCGAGAGTGGTTGGCAGAGATATTCCTCAGTTTCCGGTCGGAGACGTGTATCAGATATTGCAAGCCAACTTGAAGTTTCTTTCCGATCAGCGGCTAAAGGCGATCGCTGTTACTAGTTCCGTACCCAAAGAAGGAAAGTCTGAAGTTTCTGCTAATTTAGCGGTGGCTATGGCCCAAGTAGGGCGGCGCGTACTCTTGGTAGATGCCGATATGCGCCATCCAATCCAGCATCATATCTGGGGATTAACAAACACCCAAGGTTTAAGTAATGTGATTGTTGACCAAATTCCCCTAGATACCGCTATACACGAAGTAATGCCTAACCTCTACGTTCTTCCTTCTGGGGTTGTGCCTCCTAATCCCGTCGCGCTGCTAGATTCTCCTAGTATGGCTGCATTAATCAATACCTTTTCTCAAGAATATGATTGCGTAATTTTCGATACTCCTCCAATGGCAGGAACAGCAGATGCAGCGGTTTTAGGCAAGCAAGCTGACGGTATCTTGTTGGTAGTACGTCCGGGAGTGGTTGACTCCGCCAATGCAAATGCGGCTAAGGAGTTTCTAACACAATCTAATCAAAAAGTTTTGGGTATGGTAGTCAATGGTGTGAATGTGAAAAATGAGCCTGACAGCTATTTCTATTACATGAAAGAGTCGGTTGATACTAATAGTGTGTCGCGGAATTCTGAACAGAGACAAAATTTATTAGGGAGTAAAAAACGGTAGCGCCATGCCCTAAACTAAAGTTTAGGGCTGAAAGCTTAAACCCGTTTTAACGGGTTGTAACCTTTGCTAGTGAAAAAAATGCGACAGATAAGTTTTATAATCTAAAATCCAAAATTTAAAATCTAAAATCCAAAATTTACCGGGTATCATGAAAAGCTATCTGTCAAAGTTTTTGTACGTCATATCGGCTAAAAAAAGTTCTCTTTTACTTTTATTGTTATTATTTTTAACGATTTCCTTAATAGATGCTTTTGGAATTGGGCTAGTCGGACCATTTATGGCTTTAGCCACAAATCCAGAGCTAATTTTTAAAAGCTCTTTTTTAGAGTGGGCTTACGTACAATCTGGTTTATCTACTAGTTATTTTGTTGCTTTATTAGGTTTAGGAATTATTGTTATATTTGGCATCAAGTCTGTTTTATATTTTCAAGTACAAAGATATATTTTCAATTTTAGTATCACTCAGCTAGGTCTACTTCGTCTCAGATTACTACATGCTTACTTATCAGTAGATTATGCTTATCATTTAAATAAAAATAGTGCTTTATTGCTTCAGAATATTACTCAAGAAACACATCTATTCTGTTACTCGGTTACACTTCCCCTTCTCAGTATTACGGCAAATTTTATTGTTGTACTGGCTTTGATAATACTGCTACTAAAAACCGATTTTGCAGCTTCAGCTAGCATTTTAGTAGTTTTGTTAGTAGCATTTGCTTTTTACAATCAATTTAAAGACCAGATGGCCTACTGGGGAAAAGAAGGAAGTGAATCCGGTACGGAAATCATTCGGGTTATCAATCATGGTATAGGAGGATTAAAAGAAACAAGAGTCATAGGTTGTGAATCCTACTTTGAAAAGCAAATGAGTAAACAGGTTAACAGGTACGCATCTGTAGCCAGCTTAATTCAGGTTTTTCAATTATTGCCGCGTATTGCTCTTGAAGCACTTTTAGTGACCTTTATAGTAGGTTTTATCTCTGTATCTTTAATAGTTAATAGTCAGAACCCGCAAAACCTGATTTCAATTTTAAGCATTTTTGCGGTAGCTTCTATTCGCTTGTTGCCTTCAGCTAGTCAGTTAATTTCTGCTATCGGTACACTCCGAAATTCTAGTTACGCACTTAATAAATTGTATTTCGATTTAAAAGAGCTAGAGCAGAAAGATTTTGACTATGCTAAATTCATGAAGCTTTTACAGGAATCTAAGAATTCAGATAGTATTTCAAATAGCAAACTAACTCAGGTTAAGAGCTTAGACTTTGATAAGGAAATTGTTTTAGATACAATTTCTTATCGCTATCCTAGTGTTGCCGAAGATTCTTTAAAACAAGTTAATTTAACTATTAAAAAAGGTGAATCTATTGCTTTAGTCGGTAAGTCTGGAGCAGGTAAGACAACATTAGTTGATGTGATTTTGGGTCTGTTGATACCTCAAAAAGGAGACCTCAGAGTGGATGGGGTATCAGTATACAATGATTTACGCTCTTGGCAAAATTTGATTGGTTATATTCCTCAATCTATTTTTCTCATAGATGACACGATTGAGAGGAATATTGCTTTTGGAGTTCCAGATGAGCTAATAGATCCAAAAAGATTGCAAAAAGCGATTCAAGCTGCTCAGCTTGAAGAACTGATTTCAGAGCTACCTAATGGTATTAAAACTGCTGTGGGTGAACGTGGGGTGCGTTTATCTGGTGGTCAGCGCCAACGCATAGGAATTGCACGGGCGCTTTATCACGAAAGGGAAATTTTAGTGCTAGATGAAGCAACTTCTGCACTTGATAATGAAACAGAAACTCTAGTTACACAAGCAATTCGCGCACTGTCAGGAACAAAAACAATGATTATTATTGCTCATCGACTTACTACTGTTGAACATTGCGATCGCATCTACCTATTAGAAGGAGGTCGCATTGTTAACTCCGGTAGCTATAAGGAAGTTATATTAGGGTCGAAAGCAGCTAAATAATTTATCGAATATTCAAAAATATAGGTTAATTACAACCACAGATGGACACAGATGAACACAGATATCTGTGTCAATCTGTGTTCATCTGTGGTTGTTATCACCGTAAAACTTATTTTTGAAATTAAATGGGTAGAAATCAACTACCTACCTGACCTCCGGTACGGGTGGGTTATCCAATAGAGGTTTAGATGAAAATACTATTAATAACTCCTTCTACCGAGCGTGGGGGTGTGGAAGAATATACACAAAAAATAGCTTCGGCTGCTGTGAAAGAAGGTTACGATGTTCATGTTGCTTTTCCGAAGACAGCGGAAACAGAATCTTTGATTCAGGAATTTACAGCTAGTGGTGTTTTTTATCATCGTTTAGAAATAGCTGAAACAACTGAAGGTAGATTATTAACACTTAGAAAATATTTACCGCACTTTCTACGCACAGTCTTATTATTGCTACAAGTTAAGCCAGATTTAGTGCAGATAGTTCTTCCAAACCCAGCCCATTGTTTTGGGAGTATTTTAGCGTGTGGTTTCTTGCAAATACCTACTGTAGTTCGCTTTGGTTTAGTTCCTTATAAATGGACGTTTGGTGTTAAAGAACTTAAAATTTATAACTGGGCTAGATCCAGAAATCAGCAATGGCTGACTATTTCAGAAAACAATCGTAAACTAGTCAGTCAGTCATTTCAGATACCAGAAGATGAATTAGCTCTTATCTACAACGGTTCTCCATCAATATCTACTTATAACAATTCTCAGGAAGACCTGAAGAGATTACGCTTTCAAATTATAGAGGAACTTGGAATTCCCGTTACTAGCCAGTTAGCTTTAACGGTTGGACGATTAGAAAATCAGAAAGGTCATATTGATTTGATTCCAGTAATTCCCCACATTACGAAAGAATTTCCAGAAGTGAAGTTTGTTTGGGTGGGAGAAGGTAAGCAACAGGAAAAGCTGGTTAACAAAGTACGAGAGTACGGTATTGAAGATAAAGTATTATTTTTGGGATATCGTTCCGATGTACCAAAATTGCTCAAAGCAGCGAATCTTTTTGTTTTTCCCACTCATTATGAAGGAGGTCAATCATTTGCGATCGCTGAAGCAATGGGTTATGGCGTACCAATAGTCACATCTGACGCTAGTGGAATTCCGGAAATTATTAAACATGGAATTCATGGTCTTTTGTTTAGAACAGGAGATAGTTGTGACCTGTTAGAAACTCTACGTTGGGCGCTCAGAAATCCTGAGCAAATGCAACAGATGGCTGACAAGGGCCGACTACGCGCCCAAGAGTTTTCTGAAGAAAAAATGGTACGAAAAACTTTAGAGTTATGGCAAAAGTTGGTAGGGAATTCTAGTCAAGAAAAGTACATAAATAACTTAAAAATTCATAATTCATAATTATGTTTCAGGTGGTATGAATTATAAATTATTTAACCTCTTGCACTCATTTCATTTTTATGAAAAAAACCACAGATGGACACAGATAGACACAGATATAGTACATGGGTAGGGGCAATTCATGAATTGCCCCTACAAAGGTCTGTACTTCACAAAGATTGAAAACCGCTATAAATCTGATTTTTGCAAGAAGTCTATTAACTGGGTTGAACGCGATCGCCAAAATTAAACAATGAAAATAGGCTACTTACACATCGGTCCACCTGAACATGGTGTTTGTCGGTATGGGCGCTTACTTGCTGCCGAGGCACGTAGACGACCTGAACTAGAGGTGATTGAGGCTGATGTACTTCTCACAAATGACCGCCAGTACAACCAACAAATACTGGTTCAGGCGGCTGAGCAACTTCGAGCCGCAGATATTATTCACTTTCAATTCAACAAATATAATAAAGTGCTTTGGGGCGGTGGTTCGTCACAGTTGGATCACCTCCGCTTTTTTATGAATAGCTGCTCATCTCCTTTGGTAGTCACACTCCATGATGTTTTTTATCCTCCCTATGGTTTGGCTGGAGTGATGAAACATTTACGTTCCAAGCTTAAACCGACTACTCAAACTATTACAGCTTCATCCTCAAACAAGGAGATGATAGCGACTCCACCAAGCGAACCATCACAGCCTAAGCGTTCAAAATTGAGCAAAGCTTTGGGATTTTTACAAGCTACATCTGAGGGAATGTTTGGTGCAGATGCTCTTGCTTTGCGTCAGATAGCAAAACGAGCGAATTTCATGTTTGTCTGTACCCAAGAAGAAGCGCAACGGGTATGCGATCGCATCCCAAAGCACAAGCTGAAAGTTATACCTCACTTTGTTGAAACAAGAACTATAGATATTAGTCCATCTAAAGCTAGTAAATTATTGGGACTGGAAGGATTCAAAGTTGTCACCCTACTCGGATTTATTTACCCTCCCAAGGGTCATCAAATCATGGTTGAAGCCATGTCTGAACTTCCACCAGATGTAAAAGTAGTCTTTGCTGGAGGTCCCAGTAGTGCTAGCTATGAACATCTTGTAGATGACTTGATGGCATTAGCAAAAAAGAACGGAGTTGATGACCGTTTGCGAATCACAGGTTATTTATCAGAGGAAGAATTAGAACTCTATTTGATTGCTACTGACCTTGCTGTTTGTCCATTCTCAAGATTTTCGGCTTCAGGTTCCTTATCAACTTGGATATCTATTGCTCGTCCTATTCTTGCTTCTGACTTCCCCCAAGTCGCTGAATACAACAAACTTGAACCAAATGCAATCAAAACATTTAAGCCCTATACGAGTACAGCCTTAGCCCAAGCAATTCGGCAATTAATATCAACAACTCAAGCAACAGAAGATTCTAGTGTAGCCAGCCTCCGGCAAAAACTTTCCATGCCAGTAATTTTTGATGAACACTTAACCTACTACCGTAGAATCTTGCCCGGTTGTAGCTCGTCCAAAACTTTTAAAAATTAGGAAATAATTATAATGACGGATTTAAAGGTAGTTTTTTTATCTAACTGGAAAGATAACCCTTATAAAAAACTCTTAAGCAATCATCTCAATCAATTAGGCGTCAAGATAGAAGAATATTTATGGGATTATTTCTTTCTACCGCTATTCCTACCACTAGTTATTCAAAAAGGTAAATTTGATATTTTACATTTTCATACATTGCATCCTTTCCTAATTGGTAAAAATATAATTTCTCAATTAATTAAAGTTTTTGTCTTCGTTAGCCAGCTATTTATCTTAAATTTATTAGGTACGAAAGTAGTTTGGACTGTACATGAATGGCACAACAAAGAATGCAATGAAAAAAATAATATTTCTCCTATCCAAGCTGCAATACTTGGTAGATTTATTCATGGCTTCATTACGCATTGCGACACAACTAAGAACGAGATTGTTACAGCCTTTAAATTAAAAAATGAAGATAAAGTTTTTGTAGTTCCGCATGGAAACTATATCGGTATATACGAAAACCAAGTTAGTCAATTAGAAGCTCGAAAAATGTTAGGTATTCCTCCGAAAAATTTAGTGTTTCTGATTTTTGGGGGGATTTATCGTTATAAAGGTGTTTTAGAGACAATAGATGCTTTTAAGCAGTTACAGCAATCGGAAATATCTTTATTAATTGTCGGTCAGCCTTATGAAAATCAACTCGGAGAAATAATTGTAGAAAAGATTCAGGCTTGTAAAAATATTTTATTTTTTCCTAAACGTATTCCCGATGATGAAATTCAGATTTATATGAATGCTTGTGATGCTCTTGTAGTTCCTTATAAGGTATTTACCACCTCTGGGGTAGCATTATTAGGAATGTCCTATGGACGAGCTTGTATTGCACCAAAAGCAGGATTCTTTAAAGATATTTTAGATGAATCTGGAGCTTTTCTATATGATTCTCATGAAGAGGGTTTGGTGCAGGTAATGAAGAGTGCGATCGCCAAGAAAGATAAGCTACCAGAAATGGGGAAATATAATCTTAAAGTTGCAGAAAAATGGAATTGGAATTACGTTTCTGAGCAAACATTGAATGTGTATCAATGGTGTTTAGGTGCTGAACATACAAACCCAGTAAAAGAAGCAAATGAGCATAGTAGCCTTTTGACATGAAGTGTCATAAAAATTCAGTTGTACCGAATTCAAATTAACTTATGCTCAGTTATTTGCCGATATTTATATGAAAACTCCAGTTGTATTCATAGTATTCAAACGCCCAGATACTACAGAAAAAGTATTTGAAATAATTCGTCAGGCAAAACCTGAAAAACTTTTTGTAATTGCAGACGGGCCACGTTTTGACCGTCCAGGAGAAGCAGAAAAGTGTAAAGCTGTTCGTGCAATTCTTGAAAAAGTAAACTGGGATTGTGAGGTTATAAAGGACTATGCTGATATTAACTTGGGGTGTGCAAAACGTGTATCTAGTGGTTTAAATTGGGTTTTTAGTCAAGTTGAAGAGGCAATAATTATAGAGGATGATTGTATAGTTCATCCGACATTTTTCCATTTTTGTGAAGAGTTATTGGAGCGATATAGACATAATAATCTAGTCATGTCAATTTCTGCACAAAATGTTCAGCTTGGGCGGGAACGAACTTTCTATAGTTACTACTTTTCTCGCTATAGTCACTGCTGGGGTTGGGCAACTTGGAGACGTGCATGGCAGCATTTTGACTTTGATATGAAACATTGGCAGGAAGTTAAGTCAACGAATTTACTTCAAGATATATTTATGGATTCGCAAGCTGTAAGATACTGGACTGAGCTTCTTCAAGCAACATACGATAAACGTATAGATTCCTGGGCTTATCGATGGCTATTTACTTGCTGGCTTCAAAGTGGTTTGAGCATTATTCCAAATGTGAATTTGGTTTCTAATATTGGCTTTGGTTTGGATTCAACTAATACCAAATCTAAACAAAATAAAGTCATGGATATGCCGATAGAAACCCTTGAGTTTCCTTTAAAGCATACACCTTTTGTGGTTCGTAATGTTGTAGCAGATAAGTTTGCTCAAAGAGTAGCATATGAAGGAGGGTGGTTTAATCGACTTAAAAGATCCAGCAAAAAACTAATAACAAAAGCATTTAATATTTATAGTTAGTTTATATAGTTTCACATTAATTAATGATATATAAATTCTGAACAAACGACTATCATCGCGTTCACGGCTATGTAGAGACGTAGCAGTGCTACGTCTCTACAAGAGTTTGGTATCTAACTACAAAGGAGAACCCTTCCTGTGCAACTGTCTTCTTCTGTACCTGGTGCGGTTCGTTTCTTAAAAGCTTTATCACTTTGCAGATAGGATTGTTACATAATGAAAGTTTTACTTGTTAGCCATTCTGATATTAATGGAGGGGCGGCTCGTTCAGCTTATCGGCTGCATCAAGGCTTGCACAAAATAGGTATAGATTCTCAAATGTTAGTGCAAGAAAAATTGAGCGATGATAAAGCTGTAATTGCACCATCCACAAAGTGGGAAGAAAGAATTTCCAAAAGTAGAGTTGCTGTTGATGCTTTGCCATTAAAGTTTTATCGTCAACGGCAAGATGTTACATTTTCTTTTCAATGGCTACCGGATCAAGTTTTTCCTAAAATTGCTAATTTTCAGCCAGATATTATTAATCTTCATTGGATTAATAAAGGATATATTCAAATTGAAACACTTGCTAAATTTAGCCAGCCTCTAATCTGGACATTTCACGATATGTGGGCATTTACAGGAGGGTGTCACTACAGTCAAAATTGCGATCGCTACACTGTCTCCTGTGGTACTTGTCCTCAACTTGGTAGCAGCCAAAGTTGGGATTTGTCTCGTTGGGTATGGCAACGTAAAGCGAAAGCTTGGAAAAATCTTAATCTGACTGTTGTTACTCCTAGCTCTTGGTTAGCCAAGTGTGCTAGTTCTAGTTCTCTATTTAAAGATATACGAATTGAAGTAATTCCCTATGGTCTTGATACGGAAAAATACAAACCAATTAATCGTCAGTTAGCAAGAGAAATATTGAATTTACCTCAAGATAAGCGACTAATTCTATTTGGCTCATTATACGCAACTCGCGACAAAAGAAAAGGATTTCACCTGTTACAAGGCGCACTGCAAGAATTAAGTCAGTTTGGATGGCAAGATAGTATGGAATTAGTCATTTTTGGAGCTTCTCAACCTGCCAATCCTCCTGACTTTGGTTTTAAAACTCATTACTTAGGTAAATTAAACGATGATATTTCTCTTGCATTAGTATATTCAGCCGCAGATGTATTTGTTTTGCCTTCTGTTGAAGATAATTTACCCAATACTATACTTGAGGCGATCGCTTGTGGAACTCCCTGTGTTGCTTTTAATATTGGCGGTATGCCTGATATGATTGAACATCAGAAAAATGGCTATCTAGCCCAAGCTTATAAAATTGAGGATTTAGCTCAAGGAATTGCCTGGGTATTAGAAAAAGAAGAAATACATCATAAACTTTCCTACCGTGCTAGAGAAAAAACAGAAAAAGAATTTACCCTAGAAAACCAAGCTCATCGCTACTTGTCTCTTTTCAATGACATTTTAACTGGATACAAGCGCTGATAAAATAAACAGAACGTTGAAACTAACGTTTACCCTAAAAGTTTAATCACTAGAGGATAAACTGTGAATATTCAATCATTCCAGTCGTTAGCTAGGAAATTAGAACCAGGTGTAACAGTTCTATTGTTTCTAAGTTTCCTGGGTATCTCTGTGCCTACTTCCATAATGCCAGTTATTAAAGCTGCAAGTTACGGAATTGTTGGTCTTTTAGTGATTGGGCAATGGAAACGTTTTTTATATGTGTTTACAAGAGACAAATTGTTGCTAATTTTGATTATAATCTCTGTTGCCTCTATTCTATGGTCTGCGGCTCCAGACTATACCATAGATGAGGTCAAAGCCTTAGTACGTTCGACAATATTTGGGGCATACATAGCAACTCGATATACCATTAAGGAGCAGATGAAATTATGGGCATGGGTTTTCGGTTTAACCATCTTTTTGAGCTTAATTTTTGGAATTGGCTCAATTAATCAAGCTTGGAAAGGTATCTTTTACTATAAAAACGATCTTGCTAGAATCATGTCCTTGGCAGGAATGCTTTTCTTAAGTCTAGCTCTCAATAGAGGCAAACAACGTTGGTTTGCTTTATTTGGATTTAGTATTGCCACAGCTTTGATTTTTCTATCTCAGAGTAAATCAGCTTATGTTGTTTTTGCAATTTTGCTCTTAATTTTTCCTATTTATAAATTTATCATGCAAAATTATAAATTAAAAGTCATACTGTTTTCCTCTTTATTACTAATATTTGGTACATTAATAGTATTCTTGTTCCAACATTTGGATACTTTTTTTGTTGAAATTTTGGGTAAAGATTTGACATTCAACGGACGTACAACAATATGGGAATTAATGTTTGATAAAGTACGAGAGCGTCCTTGGTTAGGTTTTGGATACTCTGGTTTTTGGACTTCTGAAGAAGCTTTATATATCTTCAAAAATTCATGGGCTAAAGGTGGAGACGACTTTCGCTTTAATTCTCATAACGGTTTTATGGACGTGCTTCTTCAATTAGGTGCATTAGGTTTAACAGTCTATATATTTAATACATTGAAAACTTTTTTCAGAACAGTTTATTTATTGAATGTAACCTTGGATAAAACTAGAAAAATAGAATTTTTTTGGCTATTCCAAACTTTGGTAGCTCTATTTTTATTCCACTGGACTGACAGTGGTAGCGGTCCAGGTTCGGGCACAATGTGGTCTTTTTATGTATCAATCGCTCTTTCAACTGCTATTCAAGCCCAAAGAATCAAAATCGAAAGCTACTCCAACACATCCTATCTAGATAGACTGCGACATTCCTAAATCAAAACTTTTAACATGAAAATAGCTTACGTAACTAGGCATAATTCCTCAGACATCACAAAATGGTCAGGCAGTGTTTATTACATCTATCAAACACTGAAAAATCAAGCAATATCAATAGATTACATAGATTCTTTAAAAGAGAAGTATTCCTTAATATTTAAGGGAAAACAACTTTTTTACAGCCTTCTATACAAAAAAAGATACTTAAGAGATAGAGAACCATTTATTTTGAAGAACTACGCTGTACAGGTTAGTAGCAAATTATCAAGTCTAAATCCAGATATAGTATTTAGCGAAGGAACAATTCCTATTGCATATCTTGAGTACGATCGCCCTATAGTATTTTGGACAGATGCTACCTTCGCAGGTATGTTAGATTTCTATCCTGAATTTACAAATTTATGTCAAGAAAGTATTGAAAATGGCAATAAGATGGAAAAGCTTGCACTAGAAAAATGCAAGCTAGCAATATATGCATCTGATTGGGCTGCAAAAACAGTGATTACAAAGTATCAAATCCCTGAGTCCAAAGTCAAAGTTGTTCCTTTTGGAGCAAATATCGAGTGCGACAGAAATTTTGATAATATCAAAACAATAGTAAATTTAAGACCTTCAAATATCTGTAATTTACTATTCTTGGGAGTTGACTGGTTCCGAAAAGGTGGGGATATAGCTCTTGAAATTGCGAAAGAACTAAATAATCAGGGTTTAAACACACAATTAACAGTAGTTGGGTGTCAACCCATCACAGATGAACCTCTTCCCAACTTTGTTAAAACTTTAGGCTTCATAAGTAAAGCCTCAAAAGAAGGAATACAAACTATCAACAGATTATTATCCGAGTCTCACTTTTTAATCTTACCTTCAAAAGCTGAGTGTTTTGGAGTTGTTTTTTGTGAAGCATCTTCCTTTGGAGTTCCCTGTATAGGGACAAAAGTTGGTGGTATAACAACCGTAATCCGAGACAATTTGAACGGAAAAACCTTCTCAAAAGAAGCCAGCATAGCAGACTATTGTAGCTACATTTCTAATTTATTCTCTGACTACTCTAACTATAAAAGATTAGCTATATCTTCATTTAATGAGTATGAGTCTCGTCTCAATTGGTCTGTGGCTGGAAAAATGGTGAGTAAACTAATGATGGAATTAATATGACAATCCTAAATTAATAGTGAAATTATTATTCTCTTGACTTTATGTTCTCTGTCCCTCTGGGGTTCATCACAAAATGCATATTCTTTTTATCACTACAATTCTTCCTAAAAAGAAACGAATGGGCAGTGAAGTAGCATCCCAGTGCTTTATCGATGCTCTCACTCAGAATGGATATAAAGTATCAGTCATGGCATACATGCGAAAAGACGATGTTTTTGAACTAAATCAACAAGAAATACTAATAGAACAACGGTATATAGAAACCAAAAAAGCCAAATTATATCCAATTATTTGGTTAATTCTTAGTCTCCTGAAAGGTCTTCCTTATTCATCAGCAAAATATTATTCAAAAGCTTACATCAAAAAACTCAAAAAACTGCTAGCAGCTAATAAGTATGATGCTGTTATTATAGACCACTCGCAATTAGGTTGGCTTGAGCGTTTTATTCAAGATAAACACAAGTTAGTCGCTATTGTCCACAACATTGAACATGAGATTTATATAGACAACTATAAAAATGCGGGTAACTTCATGTCTAAGTGGATTTACAAACGCGAAGCTAACTTAATTAAGCAAATGGAAAATCAGCTAGCGGCTAAAGTAAAACAAATGTGGGCACTCACAGAACATGATGCTAAATACTTTTCCAATCTAGAAGGAGCAGGTAAAGTTAAAGTATATCCCCTACCTCCTGGTATGGAACAATTACCAAACAAGCCGATTAGTAAAGAGTTTGATATCGGACTTATTGGAAGTTGGTCTTGGAAACCAAATGAAGAGAGTTTGCAGTGGTTTTTACAAAATATTTATCCCTTATTATCTCCTAATTTGTCAATTCATATTGCTGGTAGAGGTGTTGATTGGATCAGTGATAAATATCCCAAAATTAATTATCAAGGTTTTGTTCCTAACTCTCAAGAATTCATGGCTCAAGCAAGGGTAGTCGCTATTCCTACTTTAAGTGGTGGTGGTATACAGATAAAAACTTTAGATGCTATTGCTTCAGGCTCTTTTATAGTAGCAACTACCGTAGCCTTACGAGGTATTTCTGACCCACCATCAACAGTTAGAGTTGCTGAAAATGCCGAGGAATTTGCCAATCTTCTAACTACAGCAGTTACCTTACCATGCACTCAAAAAAGTTTTAACGAGGCAAAAGATTGGTATCGCAAACGGCGAAATCAATTTCTTGATGACATCGCTTGTGCAATTAACGAATTATGATATATTGCACCAGTCGCAATCAGCCGTGAAATAAATTTCCGGCTATGTAGAGACGTGCCATGGCACGTCTGGGACAAACCCCTTGGAAACTGGTTAAAACATTCATAATAGTCAGCTTAAAGCTGACTTTAGCTTTAAGGAGGACACTTCTGTGCTTTGGTTTCCAAAGTTGAAGAAAGTGTCCGTCCCGAATTTTAATTCAGGGCTAAATTTTAGGATGATTCAGAATGGTGCAAGATATCAGATTAACGAATTGTAATTTTTTACTCAAAAAGGAAGAAGGAAGAAGAAAGCATGAAAATATCAATTATTACTCCAGTATACAATGCTGCAAAAACTATTGAAAAAACTATTCAAAGTGTTATTTATCAACAAATAGAATCTGAATTAGAATACATTATTGTTGATGGTGGTTCAACTGATGGAACTATAGAAATTATTAAACGTTACTCAGATAAGATAAATATTTTTATCTCAGAGCAAGATAAAGGTGTTTATGATGCAATGAATAAAGGAATTCAACACGCGACGGGAGATATTATCGGTATTATCAATGCAGACGATTGGTATAATGATGGAGCTTTACAAATTGTAGAAAATATTTTTAGTCAAGAATCAGATATTTCTATTGTTTACTCTCCTATAGATAATTATAGTCAAGGTAAATATCTGAATACATTTACTCCAGGAGATTTAGAATATCTGGCATTGAAATTTATATTGAATCATCCTAGCTGTTTTATCAAAAAATCAGTATACGAGAATATAGGTTTGTTTAATTTAAGCTATTCCATAGCTGCTGATTACGATTTAATTTTGAGAGCATATATATCTAAATATCATTTTCGTTACGTTGAAACTCCTCTTGCCAGCTACTCGCTAGATGGTATGACTGGCAAGCTCAAAAATAGGTTGAAACTCATTCAAGAAAGTTGGCAAGTTGCCTCACAATTTAAGACCAAAAATCTAGATAATTTATCAGTTAAGCGCATGATATTTTATCTGAATTGGTTTTTGAGAGAATTCATTTCTCTCCCTATCAAAATGTTTGATCCATTGCTCGTGATAAAAGTGAAAGCTTATTTTCGGCGAAAGACTGGTAAGTTGGCGTCAGACCGCTATGGCGGATGGTAGAAATAGTCATTAGTCATTAGTTATTAGTTATTTGTCATTTGTCATTTGTCATTTGTCATTTGTCATTTGTCATTTGTCATTTGTTTTTAGCAATGCCTAATGAGTAATGATTAGTGACTAAATTCAAATCATGACAATTAAAAAATATGAGAAAAAGTATCAAGATGAAAAGCTTTGATGAGATAGTCTTGCTTGGAACTAGGTTTCACAAAGTGAGAGTTCATGAACTCATAAATTACGTGGTCAAGGCTGCAAAACATCAAGGAAAAATAGTCGTAGGAAATGTAAATGTTCGAGCCATGAACTTTGCCTACGAACTACCTTGGTATAAAGACTTTATTAACAAATCCGATTTAGTATTTTGTGATGGATTTGGTGTTTTATTAGGAGCAAAACTCTGCGGTCACTGTCTCAATTCACAACATCGCATGACCTGTCCAGATTTCATAGAGGATTTGGCATTAACTTGTGAAAGAGAAAATGTATCCTTGTTTCTGTTGGCGGGTAAACCTGGTATGGTCGATAAAGCGATCGCCAAATTAAAAGCGATCGCACCAAACTTAAAAGTAGAAGGACATCACGGCTATTTTGAGAAGGTAGGTAAGGAAAATGAATTTATTATCGACAAAATTAATAGATTTCAGCCTGATGTTTTGTATGTAGGCTTTGGTATGCCGTTGCAGGAACGTTGGATTGAGGACAATTTAAACCGAATCAACGCCAAAGTTTTTCTGCCTCTAGGTGCTTGCCTTGATTTTTATACCGGTACTGTGTACAGAGGCCCGCGCTGGATGACTGATAACGGTCTTGAATGGTTATCACGATTGGTTACAGAACCAACACGCCTGTGGGAAAGATATGTTGTCGGTAATCCACTGTTTTTGTTTCGTGTTTTGCGCGAACGAATTGCAAGATTTTTTAGAAAGCGCTCTAAATTATCTCAACCTTAAGTACAAGTTTTTGTAGTTTTTTAAACGCAGATGTACACAGAGGAAAGCGCACCAGGTAGCTGAGTTTTACGCTGGAAGTTTGTGCAATCTTGGATTTAGTGGTTTATGGAATGTTTGTAAATGTCGATTTACCAATCAATTAGTAGGCGGCGTGCTATCAAAATCGGTTTGACTGGTTTGTTAAGTATGTCAGCTACGACAGCTAGCGAAGCTATCAGTCTTAATGAGGAAAGAGAGGCGTTTGATAATAAATCAAAAAGAAAGTTTAATGTAGTTGGGCAGGATTCTTTAAAAAAACGTGCAGCTGCTAAAGGGTTAATTTATGGAGCAGCAACTGAAAGAGGTAAATTCGTTTCAAATCCTGAGTTTGCAGACCTCTTTGTAAAAAACTGCGCTATGTTGGTGCCGGAAAATGAGTTAAAGTGGGATGCATTGCGCCCTACTCCACATATTTTTGACTATACTAAAGCTGATTGGTTAGCTAAATTTGCCCGCACTCATAAGATGCTTTTTCGGGGCACTCCTTTAGTTTGGAATTTAGCTTTACCAAAATGGTTTAAAGAGGTAGTTAATCGCCAGAATGCTGAAAAATTTCTGGTGGAACATATTACAGCGGTTACTAAACATTATGCTGGTGAAATGCATTCTTGGGATGTGGTGAATGAGGCAATAGAACCAGCGTTTGGACGTTCTGATGGTTTATATTATTCTCCTTGGCTAGATTTTTTAGGCCCGGATTATATTGAGTTGGCATTTCGGGTTGCTGCTAATGCTGATCCTCGTGCCATGTTGGTATACAATGACGCACATTTGGAGTATGACACACCTAAGCATGAAGCGAAGAGAAAAGCTCTTTTGAAATATCTGGAACGATGGAAATCAAAAGGTGTACCAATTCATGCTTTTGGTATTCAATCTCACCTCAGAGGCCATCAAAATGGTCTTTTTAATGCTAAGAAATTTCGGAAATTTCTTGCTGATGTTGCCAGTCTTGGTCTCAAAATTATGATTACCGAATTGGATGTGAAAGATAGCTTGTTACCTGTCAATATCAAAGTTCGCGATCGCATTGTCGCCAGTGCTTTTGAAGATTATCTATCACTGGTACTTGATGAGAAGGCGGTAATTGCAGTCATAACTTGGGGATTGAGCGATCGCTACACCTGGTTTTCAACATATGCTCCTCGTTCGGATGGTAAACCAGTACGTCCTTTACCATTTGACTCAAACCTCAAACCCAAGTTGGCATGGAATGCTTTTGCAAGAGCGTTTGATAAAGCTCCTAAACGTTAAGAATGTTTTTTGTAATCCTTTTCAAAAGGTGAGTAAATATGATACAAGTTTTGGGTAAAGTATATGACCACGAACGCTCTGATTCATGGGCAACACAGATTAGGAAACAACGACTCAGTTTATTTACATCTCTTGTAAATACACTACCTAAGCCAATCAAAATTCTTGATGTCGGAGGAAGAATTAGCTTTTGGGAAAGTGCGGGATTTTTAAATGGAGAGGTAGAAGATATAGAAATTACTGTACTAAATTTGAGTGTTGCAGAATGTGGAACAGTGCAGCCAAAAATTAAGCAAGTTATTGGTGATGCCAGAAATATGGAACAGTTTCAAACCAACGAGTTTGATATAGTTTTTTCCAATTCTGTGATTGAGCATGTAGGAACTTATGAAGACCAGCGTCGCATGGCTAATGAAGTCATGCGAGTAGGGAAGAGATATTTTATTCAAACACCTTATCTTTATTTTCCGATTGAACCTCACTTTGTTTTTCCTTTTTTTCAATTTCTACCTATCAATATTCGAGTCTGGCTAGTGAGGAATTTTGATTTAGGATGGTATAAAAAAGTTACCGATAAGCAGACAGCAAGAAATCTAGTTACTGAAATTAATTTGTTGAATACAAAAAAATTCGTAAATTTATTTCCAAAAGCGACGCTTTACAAAGAGAAGTTTTTAGTCTTAACTAAGTCCCTGATACTATACGATGGATGGAGCATATAGCAGTGATATTTTAGATTGTGATATCTAAAAACCTGACCGGAATGCACTATTCTCAACAAGTCTAAAATTAGTCCAGAAATAAATTTTGGTTTTGTAGAGACGCCTCGACGGGGCGTCTCTTTTCAATAAGAGCCAGAGGCTCTAATTCTCGTTACCAGGTTGAACCTGGTAACGAGGTTTTGGTGGGCTTAAGCCTCTCTACTATTGCATAGGCGTGCAATGAAGATATCAATGTTTAAACCCGTTTCCAATGGGTTGTAGAGACGTGCCATGGCAAGTCTCTACAGCTGGAAATAAATTTCCAGGCTTTTTGCAATTCCTGCAAGATATCAGTAAATTTGAAAAATGATTGCAACAGATGGATTTACCTAACCCATACCCAACAGAGAGTTTCTCAATCACACCACTTGCTACAACGCGGGAAACCCGACGCCAGGTACTACAACGGGGGGAACCCCCGCAACGTACTGGCTCCGCAACGCAGTGGCTTCAAAATCTAAAATCCAAAATCCTGTTAGGGTATTATTTCCAGGCTTTTCGCAATTACTGCAAGAAATCAGTAAACCCGGTTTCTGATTTTTAACGTCATGATTGATGAAAATTAGCTTTCCTTAATTGCAATTTTAATTTGGGGATTGAGCGATCGCTATACTTGGTTTTGAAAATTTTCCCCCCATTCAGATGGTGCAACTCTACATCCTTTGCCATTTGACTCAAACTTCAAATCTAAGTTTACAGGTCATGCTCTAGCAAGAGCAAATGCAATCTGCTAATCAAAAGATTTGCTTTTTCTATAGAGTAAACAATCAAAACACAAACAATTAAAAAATAGGAGAGCTAGAATTTATGGATTCTAAATATGTATCCATAGTTAATTTTAAACCTGACTTAAGGTCGCCTAAAAGTACAAGAATACAAAGAGGATTCACTATACGCTGCTCACGGATACTCATACTTCTACTTTTAGATGCTATCGCTTTGAGTTTAGCATGGAGTTTTGCTGTATATTATGGAACTCCAACAAATTCTCCTTGGACAGAAAAAACATCTTTTTCAGCATTAACTGTTGCCTTACAAATAGGCATTATTGCTACAACAGGTTTATATCAGGCGGGCAATCAGCGTCGCAACTACTTAGGTTTGCTTAAAGCTATCTCCTTATCACAAGTATTCCTTTTGCTCATCGCTTTTCTTTACGAACCAGAACAATATGTCTCCCGTTCCACCTTTCTACTTTTTTGGTTTTTGTCTGTCTTTTTCGTTTTTTCTGAACGCCATTTATTTGATGCTGCTACTAAATTACTGCGTAAGAAAGGAGCAATTCGTCATTCTATCTTTTTGATAACTGACAAGGAAGAGAAAGAGGATCACATTCAGATAATAGAACAAGAAAATTGCTATGCCATTCAAGGGGTAGCTGATTCTAGTTGCTTGGATTTAAGTAATCGAGAAGCAACCTTTGAACATCTTCGCCAACAAGGAGTTGTAGAGGCTTTTGTTTCATGGAGTTCTATCAAAAACCGCCTATACGTTTGTTGGCATTTTCATACCGCTGGAATTACCCTACGAATACTGCCAACAAAAAGTGAACTACGTCATCCTAAATCTATATTTTGGATGATTGGTGAAGTTCCTTGTATGACAATTCCAGCACCAATTATCGCAGGTAGCGATTTTTGGGTGAAGCGGTGTTTTGACTTGTGTGGTTCCATTATTTTGCTATTATTGCTGTCTCCCGTCTACCTGTGGATTGCCATACTAATAAAGTTAGATTCTCCGGGCCCAGTCTTCTTCAGACAAGAACGAATTGGCTTGCACTGTCGGAAGTTCAAGATTTGGAAATTCCGGACAATGGTTACAAATGCAGAAAAGTTACAAGCTACCTTAGAAGCAAAGAATGAAATTAAAGATGGTGTCTTGTTCAAAATGAAAGATGACCCTCGCATTACTCGAGTTGGTAAATTCTTGCGTCGTTACAGTCTAGATGAATTACCACAATTGTTCAATGTTTTTGTTGGGCAAATGAGTCTTGTTGGTCCCCGTCCTCTCCCTGTTAGAGATGTTGAAAAATTCAAAACAAAGCATTTCATCAGACAAGAAGTTCTTCCTGGTATTACTGGATTGTGGCAGATTTCCGGACGCTCCAATATAGATAATTTTGAAGATGCAGTGAAATTAGATATTACCTACATTGAAAATTGGTCAGTCAGGCTAGATTTGAATATTTTGTTGAAAACTGTGAGGGTTGTCCTACAAAAGACAGGAGCTTACTAATAGTTGATGGTTAATAGTTAATGGTTAATAGTTAATGGTTAATGGTTAATAGTTAATGGTTAATAGCCATGAACTATGAACTATGAACTATGAACTATGAACCATGAACCATGAACCATGAACCATGAACCATGAACCATTAACCATTCATAATAAATTCGGAATTCACACAAAATAAATATAAGAATAGGTGAGGAGAGATACAGAACAGGAGGAGTAGGGAAGGGAGAATCTCCCCCTGTCACTGCTGCTTCTTCCGCCTTAGAAGCTCTCCCCCCACGGTGCGACACAGATAGCACGGTTATAGGGATAACATAGATACTAAATCAGTACACTTGTGTTAAAAATACCTCTTGTGCCACTCTTTATGGTGAACACTAGTTCATGGTTCATGGTTGATTGCCTGTCTGACTTTATTTACATCTTGCACTTAAAAAAATGTGCAATAAAAATTACTGCTTGTTTACGTGTTTTTCACCTTGGTTCACATCCGCCAGGGACTGTAAGTCCCTGGCTCATAGCAAAAGTCCTCTATAAGAGGACTCATTAAACAAGTTAAAGCTTGTAATATTTATTTTGTTTTATCTATTGTTTAGCGGCTTATACTTAAAGGTGCAAGATGTGAGATTAGATATTAGCTATTAACTATTAACCATTAACCATTAACTATTAACTATTAACCACGAAAATAAGAAAGCCCGCCTTTACGGTGGGCTGAAACTCAATAGAACTATGAACGAACTATGAACAATAAACTTTTTATTTAACCGAAATATTTCATTTCTTCCTCTAGCTGGCGGATTAATTTTTCATCGCCTTTAGCTCTCGCTACCTCCAACCGATGCTGTAAGCTTCTTTTAATACTCTCTTTATGGACTTCTCGCGCCTTTTTTGCGGCTTCTAGCCTGTTCGTCATCATAGGAAATATCCTCTTTAATCTTTCTACTATGTCTTGTAATCATAACATAACCAAAATATTTTGTGACTTTTGTTACAGAAAAATAATCTGAAATACACATTAATCAAAGCATGTTTGAGCAGCAGATGGGTCAACAGCGACTTGTGACATTGCTAAGCGATTTTGGCGATCGCGATGTGTATGTTGGCGTGATGAAGGGAGTTATCGCCCAAATCAACCCCAGGCTGACGGTGGTAGACTTAACGCACCAGATACCGCCACAAAATATCGCTGCGGGGAGGTTTTGCTTAATGGATGCTTACTCCTATTTCCCCACAGGAACAGTGCATGTGGCGGTGGTAGATCCGGGTGTGGGAGGAAAAAGAAAAGCGATCGCCATAGAATTTGCCAATGGATTTTTAGTAGGGCCAGACAATGGCTTATTCAGTGGGATTCTCAGCCAAAGTCCTGCGATCGCAGCAGTAGAACTGACAAACCCTGAATACTGGCGTACTCTTCACCCCAGCAGTACTTTCCACGGAAGAGATATCTTTGCACCAGTGGGAGCATATATCGCTAGCGGTGTTCCCCTGCAACAGTTAGGACGAGAAATTGATCCAGCAACTTTGGTTAAGTTACAGATACCAGAATGCACTCAGGCTGGTAATTATATTACAGGTTGCATTCAATATATTGATAATTTTGGTAACTTAGTCACTAACATTCCCGAAAGTTGCGTGCAAGGTAAAAACTGGAGTGTAAAGTTAGGTAAAAATTTCATACCAGCGTGTACAACTTATGCAGATGTACAGGTAGGGGAAGCGATCGCACTTATTGGTAGTCACGGCTGGGTAGAAATTGCCATCAATAGCGGTAACGCACAGTCACAGTTGCAGGTACAGTTAGCAGATGCTGTGGAAGTAGAGTTAGGAGTTAGGAGTTAGGAGTTAGGAGTTAAGAGTTAATGGTAAGGGGCGGGTAATCACTGATTAATTATCGGTTTTAGGTGGAAACATCTCGACAACACCCGCCCGTACAAGAGTTAGGATCTTAAAGTAGGTAGTAAACTGACATCTTGCACGCCTACGCAAAAAGCCTAAAATCAGCCCGGAAATAAATTTCGGGATGTGTAGAGACGTGCCATGGCACGTCTCTACATAGGTTAAAAACCGACTGATTAAGAGTTTTAACCCATTTGAATGGGTTTAAGCTATAAGCCGGAAATTTATTTCCAGGCTTTTCGCAATTGGTGAGTCCAGCGCTCTCCGGCGGGTTTCCCAACAAGCGGCGACTGGTGAGACCAGCGCTGAAGGAGGGTCTCCCTCCGCAGGCGACTGGCGAACCCGAAGGGCGAACCTGAAGGGTGCAAGATATCAGGTAAACAAATTACAACTCCTCACTCATCACTCATAACTCCTAACTTTTGACTATGACTACACAAACAGTACCAGCATCAGAAGTTTATCAAGGTCAGTTTGGCGAATTTACAATTACCGAAAGCGATCGCACTGGCGTAATTATCTACCGTAGTGGTTTAATGGTAGCTGCTTTGTGCTTTGCCCTAGGTAGTGCATTAGTGTTATTTAACAGTAGCCCTACTGTTTTCAAAATACTGACACCTCTGTATGCCTGTTTTAGTCTTGCTCTTGGTATCAGCTTATGGACTATTCATATCTACATGGTAGAATTGCACCGAGCTTTACAAATTTTTTGGGCTATCGGTAGTATTTCTGCAATTGTACTGACGCTATTGAATAGTGAGCCTTTAGCAGTCACCGTTTACACTCAGCCACTGACTTTATTTGGAATTGGCTTTACCTTCGCCGCTTTGACGGGGATTTATTTCAAAGAAGCATTTTGCTTCAATCGTTTGGAAACCAAATTACTAACTCCTATCGTACCGTTGTTACTTTTGGGACATATAGTAGGTGTTTTACCAATTCAATTGGAGCAAATTTTATTAGGAATTTGGGCAGTTTTGTTTGTAGTGTTTGCTGTACGCAAAGCAGTACAAGCAATTCCTCCGGATATTGGAGATAAATCAGTGTTTGATTATCTGAAAGCCCAACGTTCCGCAAAGGCGTAATGCAGATAAAAAACAGACAAAGAAAATTCCCCTTTTTTCGTTTATTTAAACGTCAGAAAATTTGGATACCAACCATTCCAGGATGGGGAATTTTCATTACTTTAATAGCTAGTTTAATTAGTTATAACTTCATTAATATATACCCATTTTTAGCCGTAAATTCTCCCATCAAAGCAGATATCTTGGTAGTAGAAGGCTGGATACCAGATTACGCACTCGAACAAGCTTTAGTTGAATTTAAAAGAAACTCCTATCGTCAAATAATTACCACAGGAATTCCTTTAGAGATAGGCTTTTATCTTGCGGAATATAAAAATTTTGCGGAACTTTCAGCAGAAACTTTGAAAAAACTGGGTGTAGAACCAGAAAAAATTGTCGCTGTACCTTCACCGGAAGTGATTAAAGACCGAACTTATGCATCTGCGCTGGCGTTGCGTGAGTGGATAGAAAATTCAGATTTAAAAATAGAAGCGATAAATCTTTTTAGCCATGAAACTCATTCTCGTAGGAGTTGGCTAATATTTAAAAAAGCACTTTCTCCTCAAATTAAAGTAGGAGTGATTTCCAGCGCACCGAAAAATTACGAGCCAAAAAAATGGTGGATTTATAGCGCAGGTGTCAGGTCAGTGATTAATGAAGCCGTGGCTTATATTTATGCTCGTTTTATAAATTGGAAAGGTTAAATGGTTAATGGTTAATGGTTAATGGTGAGCCAGCGCGGTCTTGGGGGTTTCCCCCATGAGCGACTGGTGAACCCGGAGGGTTAATGGTTAATGGTTTTTTCTATGAACTATGAACTATGAACCATGAACTATGAACCATGAACTATGAACTATGAACCATGAACCAACTTATAGTTAACTTTTAGCTTAATCTGGGAATAATTAAGCCAGAAGAGATGAGGATGGAGAATTGACGCAAGAACGTGCATACTGGGTGGCTTGGTCGCAGATATCTGGGATAGGCCCAATATTGCTACAACGCCTACAACAGCATTTTGGCACGCTAACAGCAGCTTGGGAAGCTAGTCCAGCACAGTTGCAAGCTGTGGAAGGTTTTGGTTATCAGACATTAGAAAAGATAGTAAAGGTGCGATCGCGTCTCCATCCGGAACAATTACTCACCCAGCACCAGGAACAAAACCCCTATTTCTGGACTCCAGCAGATGCAGAATATCCCCGTTTGTTGTTGGAAATTTCCAGTCCACCACCTCTGCTGTATTACCGGGGTAAAGTGGAACTGTTAGAGAATTTGGGACAAACACCCCTAGTTGGTATTGTCGGTACGCGCAAACCTTCAGAATATGGCCTTCGTTGGACTCGCCAAATTACTACTGCTTTGGTAAAAAATGGCTTTACCGTCGTTTCTGGTTTAGCAGATGGTATTGATACTGAAAGTCACGCCGCCGCTATCAAAGCAGGAGGACGTACCCTAGCAGTTTTAGGTACAGGTGTAGATGTCGTTTATCCAGCCAAAAATAGAGATTTATACAAGCAGATATTAGCTACTGGCTTAGTTTTAAGTGAATATCCAACTAAAACCCCACCTGATCGCACTCATTTTCCTCGTCGTAACCGCATCATAGCCGGATTGAGTCGTGCCATATTGGTGATGGAAGCGCCGCTGAAATCCGGCGCTTTAATTACAGCTAATTACGCGAATGAGTTTGGTAGAGATATTTACGTATTACCAGGGAGATTGGATGATTATCCATCTCAAGGTAGTTTAAAATTACTTAGTCAAGGTGCTGCTCCCATTCTCAAGGAATTAGACGAACTGTTAAAAATGTTGGGAGCAATACCAAAACTTGATTCTATTCAAGCGTCGCCGGAACCGCAACAATTAACATTGCCAGAACTATCACTAGAACTGCAACGAGTAATAAATACCATATCTTCCGAGTCTTTGCCTTTCGATTTTATCGTCCAACAAACGGGCATGGCTGCGGGTGCAGTTTCTAGCGCTTTATTGCAGTTGGAACTCATGGGTTTAGTCTCGCAACTACCAGGAATGCGATATCAACTGCGCTGATAGTTCATGGTTCATGGTTCATGGTTAATTGTTCATGGTTCATGGTTCATGGTTCATGGCTATTAACCATTAACCATTAACCATTAACTAGATTCACTATATGCCATACCATTCGCTTCGGCATAACGATGCATAAACCTCATAAATCTTTCCCAATGGTCATCGCGTTCAATTTCAAACTTACACTCTACCCGCTGCAACTCGTCGCCTTCTGCACCTCCGAAAATAAATTGTGTTGAAGAAGGAGTAATATTGATTTCCCCTTCTTCATCCGTTAAGCGCATAGAATTCAAGGATTGTTTTGTGAAGCTATTGAATCCTTCCAATGCTTTTAATTGATTAAAAGTCATCAAAACTATGCGCTTTCCAAAGCGATCGCGTCGCAAACTGACATTACCTAATTCTTCGTAAATGCCAGAAAAAAATTGTATCGAAGGTGTAGATGCCATTGGTAGTTAAACTTCAAAATTCTGCAAAATGGCTTAATAGCTGTGTTGCTATCAGCAACCCAAAATTCAAAATCTAAAATCTAAAATCTAAAATCCAAAAGTAATATTTACCTCTGATAAGGATAATAATACTGTGGAGGACTCATCAATGGTGGTGACTGATAACCAGTTGTAGGATAAGTACTTCCCATATTATTGGGATAAGGCGGACTCATCAATGGTGGTGACTGATAACCAGTTGTGGGAAAAGTGCTTCCGATAGGGGGTATAGTATTTGTCGGTGCAGGAGGTGTTACAACTGGGGACTGATAACTAGTTGTAGGCGGTGTTGGATTTGGTGGATTATTATTTGTGTTGGGCGCATTATTACTTGTATTGGGTGCATTATTACTCGGATTGGGATTAGTTTGAGTAAATTGCTGGTAAGCTGCTCGAGAAATTGAGGTAATTAGTTTTTCGGCGCGGGAGTCGTTGTTAGGACGTTGTACCATGACTGCGACTACATAACGCTTGTTTGTTGGCAAGTCAACTAAACCCGCATCTGCCAGCATCTTACCAATATCACCAGTTTTGTGGGCAATAGTTGCACCTTCTCCCAAACCTTTTGGTAACAAATGGTTTCTGGCGGTACTACGCATAATATCAAGTATGCGATCGCGTGATGACATGCTCACCAAATTACCTCGGCTAACCATCGCCATCAAATTCCCCAATTCTTTGGGAGTACTAGTATTTGTACCTTCCAAGTCGGGAAGTTGGTTGCGAATGGCTGTATTTGTCAAACCCCAACTACGGAAACGCTGATTTAACGCTTCAATACCACCCATACGAGCAATCAACATATTTGTTGCTGTATTGTCGCTGACTGTCATCATCTTAGTTGCGACTTCCAGCGCAGTAAACTGGGTTCCTGCTGGTTTGTACTGCATATCCCCAGAACCGCTTGCAACCATATCTTTCTGCATGGTTAGCGTTTCATCTAGGCGAATTTTTCCAGCATCTACATCCTGGAAAAAGGCAAAAAGAATCGGAATCTTAATCGTGCTAGCAGCAGGAAAACTTGAGGAAGCATTTATATCCACGTAAGTTCCATTTTCCAAATCTGCTACAAAAACTCCTGGCGTGAAATTTGGGTTAGCGGCTATCAAATTTTGCAAGGTAGATTTCAAAGCAGAAATTTCCTGGGATAGCGACAAACCAGAAGGTGGAGTTGCAGGAGTGGGGGTAGGTTGTGTTTGTGTTTGCCCTAAATTAGTACCAGAAGATGTTCCAGTAGTGGTAACGCGAGTAGCAGGATCTAATATTGACAAAGCTGTTCCGACGATCGCGCCGATACCAACTCCGACAATTAATAACCGTAAGGCGTATAACATGGTTCTTGCCATCGGCTTTAACCGTGTTTTTCTATATGATCTGACTTTTTTGGGTAACGCCTGCTTCCGTACCCGTACAGTTTTGTATTTTACATTTTTTGGTTTGTTTGGTTTACTTGGTTTGTTTTGTTGAAAATTGCTTGGTTTGAAGGGTGGAATTTTCCCAGGTGCAGTAGGAATTGGTTTAACAGCCGCTGGAACTACTACCGGTGGTCGTTTTTTCGCTGCGCTAGCACTTACTTGGGTAGGATTTACCTGCGAACGTGTCACCATTGCTTTTGCTGGGGGAGTACGCTGCTGTTCTTTAGCAACTTTAAATTGATTCTGCCCCAACTTTTGCCCCTTGCGGGGGCGCTTTTTTTGTCCACTACTAGCTTGACGTCGCGGGAAACCTGTTAAGGAGGTTCTGCTTTGCATAAGACAATGATGATAAAAAGTGTATAAACTGGCAAATACCTATGAGAATCTGACTTGTTGGGGCAAGAAATAGTTCTGTATTAATATCCTCTCGACTTTTTGGTTAACTCCCCAACCACAACTTTCTCCTGAATATCCCTGATTTTTAAGTATATACGGATACTTCGTCGCGGTAAAAACCGGTTTCTAAATGTATCCTCCTCTATTTTTAGTTATATTTTTGTGTTTAGTTTAAGGCATAATGGATTGATTTGGGAAAAAATTGCGTATAAAGTAGACGACCAATTAAAAGTTTTCGCGATCGCTTTTGTGTGCTAGCGCCCATTCTACTTGTCGCAAAATACCTCGCAACATGGCAACTTCCCCCGTTTTTAACTGAGCGCGATTATACAACTGCCGGAATTTTTCCATCCGACTAACTGCTGTATGCGGATAGAGATAACCAATTTTCAACAATAGTAATTCTAACTGCTGGTAGTATGCTTCTACAAAATCCAAAGAAGCAAATTCATCTTCAGAAGCAGAGTAATTCTTCTCCTCCCCCTCCCCTTGTCCCAGTTCATAACAACAAATTGCCACAGCAGTAGCCAAATTCAGTGATGCATAGTTAGGACTCGTAGGAATGCGGAGAAAACGCTGAGCATAGTTTAATTCTAAATTAGTTAATCCCCGGTCTTCTCTACCAAAAATCAACGCTGCGGGTTGTCCCTCTTCTTCTAACAACCAGGGTAGCGCTGTACGCGGATTTTCTAAAGGTGCTTCCCAGTCATGAACAATACCAGTAGTGGCGATCGCTCTTTTACATCCTTGCAACGCTGCTGGCAATGTCGCCACCAATACCGCCGATTCTAAAATATCTCCCGCATGAACAGCCATTTGCCTTGCTTCCATTCCCAAATGGTCGCATTGGGGATTTACCAACACCAGTTGATGCAGCCCAAAATTTTTCATCACCCGTGCAACAGACCCCACATTCAGCGGCCCTGCTGGCTCTACGAGTATAATTTTTACCTCAGCTAATGCCATTTATTGCCTTCCGACGCGATTTTAGATTCTCTTAAAATCTCACGCAAAGACAAGGACAGTCGCGTGGGCGGGTTTCCCGACTTGAGCGAACTGTCCGTGCAAAGACGCAAAGTGTTTTCTTAGCGGCTTTGCGTCTTTGCGTGAGATTATTTAAGAAATGATTCTTAGCGTTTAACCTTACACCATTTCCGAGGATGTTTGCATTACTGGCTGAGGTTGCGGTTGAAACATAAACAACGAGTAAACCACATCTCGGCGAATGTTAACCATCATATCCAAGAAGAGTTCGTAACCCTCGGTCTTGTACTCAATTAACGGGTCTTTTTGACCGTAACCCCGCAGTCCTACAGACTCACGCAAAGCATCCATTTGTTGCAGGTGTTCCCGCCACAGGGTATCAATTCGCTGTAAGATAAAGAAGCGCTCGGCTTGCCGCATCAGTCCGGGTTGAATTTGGTCAATTTGAGCTTCTTTCATATCATAGGCGATCCGCACCTGTTCATGGAGAAAAGCTTTAATCTCAGCCATTCCCATATCTTCTAATTGATTGGATTGCAAGTCCGCCAGCAGATAGACAAATTCTTTAACTTTTTCTACCAACTTATCTAATTCCCACTCTTCCGAGGGTAAATCTGGGTTGATATAGTAGTTAACGATGTCGTCCATCGTTCTTTCGGCGTACTCGATCACCTGTTCTTTCAAGTCTTGCCCTTCCAACACCCGGCGACGTTCGGCGTAAATGGCTTTACGCTGGTTGTTCATTACCTCGTCGTACTCAAATACCTGTTTACGGATGTCGTAGTAGTAGGTTTCGACTTTTTTCTGTGCGCCTTCTAAGCTGCGGGTAAGCATCCCCGATTCAATCGGCATATCTTCTTCAACGCGGAAGGCTTCCATTAACCGCGCTACGCGATCACCTCCAAAAATCCGCATCAAGTTATCCTCTAAACTGAGGAAAAACCTTGTTGAACCTGGGTCGCCTTGTCGTCCAGCACGTCCGCGCAATTGGTTGTCAATCCGCCGCGATTCGTGGCGTTCTGTACCAATTACGTGCAAACCTCCCAAATCCACTACTTCTTGGTGTTCGCGGCTAGTAAACACCTCGTATTCTTCCTTGACGCGCTTGTAAGCTGCCCGCAATTTCTGAATTACAGGGTCGTCTGTAGGTGCTTTTTCAGCCGCCACAGCTACCTTTTCTTCTGCTTCCAGTTCTGGTAAACTGCGTTCGCCATACTCCCGCACCGCCATTTCTACAGCTTCTTTGAGCAATTGTTCTGCCTCTCTGCTCAACTGGGTGGGGAAAACCTGTGGTGAAGCTTTCCAAGTTTTTACTTTTCTGCCAGGAACAAAGCCTTGACCGCCACCAGTTGCAGCCGGAGGCAAACCAGCTGCTCTGTGGATGCCAAATACATCTTCATCGTCTGGCTTAACGATCCGAGGCATCAAATATTCCCGCACCTTCAGACGGGACATATATTCAGAGTTACCACCCAGGATAATATCCGTACCTCTACCAGCCATATTTGTCGCAATCGTGACAGCGCCTTTCCGTCCTGCTTGAGCGACAATTTCCGCTTCACGCTCCACGTTTTCCGGTCGAGCGTTGAGCAGTTCGTGGGGAATGCCCATTTGCTTCAACAGTTGGCTGAGATGTTCAGATTTTTCTACGCTTGTGGTTCCCACCAGTACAGGGCGGCCGAGTTCGTGCATTTCGGCACATTCTTTGGCGATCGCTCGCCATTTGCCCGCCTCGTTCTTAAAGACCATATCGGACAAGTCTTGACGTAGCCTAGTTCTATTGGTAGGGACAATTGCTACTTCAAGTTTGTAAATTTTTTCAAACTCGGCTTCCTCTGTTTTTGCCGTTCCGGTCATACCAGCTAATTTCGGATACAGCAAAAACAAGTTTTGATAAGTAATTGTCGCTAGAGTTTGAGTTTCGGGTTGAATATCTACCCCTTCTTTAGCTTCAATAGCTTGGTGCAGTCCATCACTCCAACGCCGTCCGGGAAGCACCCGTCCGGTGAATTCATCTACAATTACTACTTCCCCATTGCGGACAATATAGTTTACGTCAATGAGGAAAAGTTCTTTAGCTTTAATAGCGTTAAAAACGAAGTGTGCCCAAGGGTCTTCCGGGTCAAATAAATCTTTTACATTCAAAAGCTGTTCTGCTTCAGCAAAGCCTTCATCCGTCAACAGCACGTTACGAGCTTTTTCATCCACCTCGTAATGCTCATCTTTTTGCAGTGCTGCGGCAATGCGGGCGGCTTCGATATATTTTTCTGTAGGTCGTTCTACTTGCCCGGAAATAATTAGCGGTGTCCGCGCCTCATCAACTAAAATCGAATCTACTTCGTCAATTACACAATAATTGAACGGGCGCTGTACCACGTCCTTCATGTCCGTAGCCATATTGTCACGCAGGTAGTCAAAGCCTACCTCGCTGTTAGTGACGTAAGTGATATCACAGTCATAGTTTTTCTTTCTTTCTTGGGGGGTCATGCTAGCTTGAATTAGCCCCACACTCAACCCTAAGAAACGGTGTACCTGTCCCATCCACTCAGCATCCCGACGAGCCAGGTAATCGTTAACGGTAACAACGTGTACACCTTTACCTGTAAGGGCATTTAAATAACTAGGTAAGGTAGCAACCAAAGTTTTACCCTCACCCGTTTTCATTTCGGCGATTTGCCCTGTGTGTAGAATGATACCACCCAACAACTGAACATCAAAGTGACGCAACCCTAAGACACGGCGTCCGGCTTCGCGTACCACAGCAAAAGCTTCTGGTAGAATATCATCCAGAGTTTCACCTTTAGCCAAACGTTGCCTAAACTCCGCAGTTTTGCCCTTGAGTTCATCATCAGAAAGAGCTTTAATTTCTTCCTCTAAAACATTAATGTCACTAATGTAAGGTTGGTATCTTTTAAGCTTACGAGCGTTGGGGTCGCCCAACAATGTTTTTAGCATGGCAGGATATTGAACAAAATCAAAGGAGATGGGAATTAAGATTTTGCATTGATTATAAGCATTTAACCCAACCGAGCCTTTATACTAAGATGGGTTAGCAATGAGAATTTACTCAAAAACTGCTACAAGAGTAGCCAATCTACTGATTAAAAAGAAGGCTTTTAACTACAGCTTATAATTGAGACTTTATTAATAGTATCATTTCGCCTTGAGATGGGGCAGTGAACGCCGACCAAGAGAGAGTAGCGATCGCCCACCTTTTGGGCATTGGGCATTGGGCATTGGGCATTGGGCATGGGGCATTGGGCATGGGGCATGGGGCATTGGGCATGGGGCATTGGGCATTGGGCATGGGGCATTGGGCATTGGGCATTGGGCATTGGGCATGGGGCA
>JBHYDF010000051.1:0-45623 GCA_051861145.1 Nostocaceae cyanobacterium | reverse complement strand
GGTTAATGGTTAATGGTTAATGGTTAATGGTTAATGGTTAATGGTTAATGGCTATTAACTATTAACTATTAACTATTAACTATTAACTACTTACCACTTTAAGTATGCTGCTTCAATTCCCTGTTCACGCCTAATTTTGCCGTCTTTTTCAAACCACTCAATCACTTGTGCTGACGTCAAATCTTCAATAGCAATACCGTACTCTTGGGCAATGTGCTTCAAAAGTTTGAGTGATGAAATAGTCAATCTTGTGAGAAACTTTTCTGGAGAAGAAAGCAAAGCAGCATCGACTTTTGCTGAGTCTTCCAAGGTTAAAAATTGTTCTGATGGCTGCTGTGGTGGAAAATTCATAAATAGTATCTAAAACTTATTAGTTGCAAATTGCCAATGGCTAATGACGAATTAGTAATTGCTAATTCGTAAAACCAACTACCAATTACCCATTATCTATGACATACACTGAAGATGAAAAACTAATTTATCTTCATGGTCTTGGTTTTCTGGCTTGCACTAAATAGCCGCAACGATGTTCGCCGTTAATTATCCAGTGGGTACGCTCTACTGTACAATCTGGTAGAACAGCAGCAAACATTTCTAATTCGTGACGGCAAACGCTGGGGAAAGACTCTGCGACGTTGGATATAGCACAATTATGCTCTGTTAAAATAAAGCGATCGCCATTTTCTGGTGAATCTACAGGATGGCACTCTGCCATATAACCTTCTGCTTTTCTCAGTTCAACTAAGCTTGCTACTCTCTGGTGTAGCGAACCATCACCCACGCGTTCCCGATATTCTTGTGCTTTACGTTCCCACTGTTTCCTTAAAATCGTGCTTACTTGGTCATGTCCGACCGTTTCGGCTAGAGTATCCAGTAAAGAAACGGCAAAATCTCCATAACTATCAGCCACTTCCCGACGCAGGCGATCGCGTCCCTGATTACTTAATTTATAGACATGCTGTGGACGCCCCATCCCAGATTGTACCGACGCATACACAATTAAGTCTTCCACCTCTAAGTCTTTGAGGTGACGGCGAATCGCTTGGGGGCTAATATCTAAAGCTGCGGCTAGTTCTAGGGCCGTAGCTTGAACGTGCTTGAGAAGATATTCTAGGATATCTTGCTTAGTTGAGGACTGGTGGATAGTAGTAGTAGCCATCGTCGCCCCAAAATTTTATTAGAAAATTTCACTTTGACAACAATATTGTTGTTAATCTAGCTTAAAATGAAGATGTGTTAAACAACATAGCTGTTGTTTTAGTCGATATCCTTAATTGTAACAGCCGTGTGACCACTCGGGAACACGAGATGGGAAAAGGTTTAAGAAAACCCGTCTCCCATCCTTAAAGAGGTTGAGTTTGCGAACACGAGAGAAACTACCGATGACTGCCACTGTTAAAACCTTAGTCAATCAACCCTATAAGTACGGCTTCATTACCAATATTGAAGCCGATACCATTCCTCGTGGACTAAACGAGGATATCATCCGCATGATTTCGGCGAAAAAGAACGAGCCGGAATTCATGCTAGAGTTTCGTCTCAAAGCATATCGCCAGTGGCAAAAAATGACGGAACCAACTTGGCCTAGCGTCAAGTATCCGCCGATTGACTATCAAAATATTATTTACTACTCGGCTCCCAAGCAAACAGCCAAGAAAAAGAGCTTGGATGAAGTCGATCCTACCCTTTTGGAAACCTTTGAGAAATTAGGTATTCCCCTCTCAGAACAGAAGCGACTAGCAAATGTCGCTGTGGATGCGATTTTCGATAGCGTTTCCGTCGCCACCACCTTTAAAGAAAAACTGGCGAAAGAAGGTGTTGTTTTCTGTTCCATTTCTGAAGCCTTACAGGAATACCCAGAACTAGTGAAGAAGTATTTGGGTAGTGTTGTTCCGGTTGCAGATAATTATTTTGCTGCCCTAAATTCAGCAGTATTTAGTGATGGTTCTTTTGTCTATATTCCTAAAGGCGTAAAATGCCCGATGGAACTATCTACCTATTTCCGTATTAATAACGGTGAAACGGGACAATTTGAGCGGACATTAATTGTTGCCGAAGAAGATAGTTATGTTTCCTATCTGGAAGGCTGCACCGCTCCAATGTACGATAGCAACCAGCTACATGCTGCGGTTGTAGAACTTGTCGCCCTTGATAATGCGGAAATAAAATACTCTACTGTACAAAACTGGTACGCAGGGGATGAAAAAGGCAAAGGCGGTATTTACAACTTTGTCACTAAGCGTGGTTTGTGTCAGGGTGTCAATTCTAAAATTTCCTGGACGCAAGTAGAAACTGGTTCTGCGATTACTTGGAAGTATCCTAGCTGCGTGTTGGTGGGTGATAACTCTGTAGGTGAGTTTTACTCGGTGGCGCTAACTAATAATATGCAGCAAGCTGACACGGGTACTAAGATGATTCACATTGGTAAGAATACCCGTAGCACGATTATTTCTAAGGGTATTTCCGCTGGGGAATCTAGCAATAGCTACCGGGGTTTGGTGAAAATTGGCCCGAAAGCACAAGGAGCGCGGAATTATTCTCAATGTGATTCAATGCTGATTGGGGATAATGCTCACGCTAATACTTTCCCTTATATTCAGGTGCAAAATAATACTGGTAAGGTGGAGCATGAAGCTTCAACTTCCAAGATTGGAGAAGACCAGTTGTTCTATTTTACACAGCGGGGCATTTCTTTAGAAGACGCGGTGAAGATGATGATTAGCGGCTTCTGTAAGGATGTATTTAATCAGCTACCAATGGAGTTTGCTGTAGAAGCTGATAAGCTGTTGAGCCTGAAGTTGGAAGGTAGTGTTGGTTAAATTGAACACAGATAAACACAGATAAATACGGTTGATTTATCTGTGTTTATCTGTGTCCATCTGTGGTTCAAATAATCAAAAACCACTGAGACGCCAAGAAAGAGAAGAAAGAGAGAGAATATGATTATTGAGAATAGTGATATTGTGCTGTCGGTACGGGATTTGACAGCTGAGGTTGATGGGACACCGATTCTTAAGGGTGTGAATCTTGAGGTACGTTTGGGAGAGATTCACGCGATTATGGGGCCGAATGGTTCAGGAAAGAGTACTTTATCAAAGGTTTTGGCTGGACACCCGGCGTATGAGGTGACTGGTGGTGAGGTGATTTTCCAGGGAGAAAATTTACTGGAAATGGAACCAGAGGATAGGGCTAGAAATGGTATATTTTTGGCGTTTCAATATCCTTTAGAGATTCCAGGTGTTAGTAATTTGGATTTCTTGCGCGTGGCGTTCAATTCTAAGCGGAAGGCGCAAGGTTTAGAAGAAGTAGATGCGTTTGATTTTGATGATTTGGTTGAGGAAAAGCTAGAAGTTGTCAAGATGGATTCGGCTTTTCTGAGTCGGAGTGTGAATGAGGGTTTTTCTGGTGGTGAGAAAAAGCGGAATGAAATTCTACAAATGGCGCTGCTGGAACCAAAGTTGGCTATTTTAGATGAGACTGATTCGGGTTTGGATATTGATGCGCTGAAGATTGTGGCGAATGGGGTGAATCAGTTGACCAGTCCTGATAATGCCACGATTATGATTACTCACTATCAGCGGTTACTTAATTATATTGTCCCGGATTTTGTCCATGTAATGGCAAAGGGACGGATTATTAAATCTGGCGGTAAGGAATTGGCGCTAGAGTTGGAAAGCCGTGGTTATGATTGGCTGTTGGAAGAAACTGCGGTTGAGGTGGGTGTGTAATGTCTATTTTGGTTTCTCCCAGCCCGATTCCGAATTCAAGTGAAGTCAGTTTGTCAGCTTCTCTGTTGGATCGAGATGCTTATCTGAGTGAGTTGTTAGATCGCCTAAGTGCGCAAAAAACAGAAGAGTGGTTGCAAGAGGTACGCGATCGCGCTGCTAATTGGGTACGTCATTCTATTTTGCCTACCACTCGCGATGAAGAATGGCGCTTTACTGATTTATCTCCCCTGCGTCAGGTAAAATTTAGTTTTCAGCCGAAGCAAATATCAGATGTAAAGGATACACCTTTATCTCTAAAAGAAGCAGCAACCAGTCGTTTAGTATTTGTCAATGGCAATTTTGCACCTGCTTTGTCGGCGATCGCAAACTTGCCACCAGGGGTTAAGGTTACTAATTTAGGTAATTTACCTGCGGAATATCACGAATGGTTGCAGCAATATTTGGCACAATCTGAAGGTGCGTTGGAAGTGTTTACCGCCCTCAATACTGCTGGAATGACTGATGCAGCAGTAGTTTGGGTTGACAAAAACGTGGTAGTGGAAACGCCTATTCATGTACAGTTTATAACTGTGGCTGAGCCTTCTATTATGTCTCTACCACGTTGTTTAGTAGTGGCAGAAACTGGTAGCAGCATCACTTTAATTGAAGAGTACACCACTCGCACAGGTGAAGTAGGCGTATTGGTGGAGAATACTACTCCAGAATTTGTTGGCTTTACGAATGCGGTAACAGAAATTTGGATTGGAGAAAATGCTCAGGTCAATCATACCCGAATTCAATGCGAGTATGTAGCAGATTTCCACATTGGCAAAACTTCCGTCACCCAAGCACGTTACAGTCGGTATACCTGTAATGCGATCGCTTTTGGTGGGAAGTTGTCACGCCATAATTTAGAGATTTTGCAAACTGGCGAACAAACAGAAACAACTTTGAATGGGTTGACGATGATTCGTGGGAATCAGTTGGCGGATACTCATAGCGCGATCGCACTGAATCATCCTTATGGAATGAGTCAGCAATTGCATAAAACGATTGTAGGCGATCGCGCTCATGCGGTGTTTAATGGCAAAGTTTTTGTTCCCAAACCAGCACAATTGACTAATGCATCACAGTTGAATCGCAATTTGCTACTATCATCTAAAGCTAGAGTTGATACCAAACCTCAATTAGAAATTACGGCAGATAATGTTAAATGCGCTCACGGTGCTACTGTCAGTCAGTTGGAAGATGATGAAATTTTCTACCTGCAAAGCCGGGGTATCGATGAAAATGATGCGCATAATTTATTAGTTAACGCTTTCGCCGCCGAAATTATCAAAGAAATACCAGTTTCTTCGTTGCGGGAAAGACTTACACAAACAGTGAATCGATTTTAGATTTTAGATTTTGGATTTTAGATTGTGTAGTGGTTAGTGGTTAATGGTTAATGGTTAATGGTTAATGGTTAATGGTTAATGGTTAATGGTTAATAGTTAATGGTTAATAGCCATGAACTCCTAACTCCTAACTCCTAACTCCTAACTCCTAACTCCTAACTCCTAACCCCTAACTCCTAACTCCTAACTCCTAACCCCATCCCTATTACCCAATCGCAAATCCAAAATCAGAAATCGCAAATCCAAAATCCAAAATCCAAAATCCAAAATTCTATGACTTTTACTCAAGAAAGAACCATTGCTAACAAAGTCCGTGTTGACTTCCCAATCTTGCACCAGGAAGTCAACGACAAACCTTTAGTGTACTTCGACAACGCCGCTACATCCCAAAAACCTTCGCTCGTAATTAACACCCTGCGGGACTACTACGAGCAGTACAATGCTAACGTGCATCGCGGCGTTCATACTCTCAGCGCTAAAGCAACCGACGCTTACGAAGCTGCACGAGACAAAGTTGCTGCGTTTGTAAATGCTGCATCGCGTCAAGAAATTGTTTTCACCCGCAATGCGACTGAGGCGATAAACTTGGTTGCTTACAGTTGGGGAATGAACAATTTGCAACAGGGAGATGAAATTATTCTGTCGGTGATGGAACACCATAGTAATATTGTCCCCTGGCAATTTGTCGCAGCCAAAACGGGTGCTGTATTGAAGTTTGTCGAATTGACACCAGATGAAACTTTTGATTTGCAACAGTTTAGACAACTGCTTTCTGATAAAACAAAATTGGTGTCAGTAGTGCATGTTTCTAACACTTTGGGTTGCATTAACCCGGTAGAAAAAATTTGTGCTTTAGCGCATGAATATGGAGCTAAAGTACTAATTGATGCTTGCCAAAGTGTTCCTCATATGCCCGTTGATGTACAGCAAATAGACTGCGATTGGTTGGTTGCTTCTGGGCATAAAATGTGTGCCCCAACAGGCATTGGTTTCTTGTATGGCAAGTTAGAACTACTGCAAGCTATGCCGCCATTTTTAGGTGGTGGCGAAATGATTGCGGAAGTATTTTTAGACCATTCAACCTACGCAGATTTACCACATAAATTTGAAGCTGGTACACCTGCGATTGGAGAGGCGATCGCGCTTGGTGCAGCGGTAGACTATCTCAGTCAAATTGGTATGGACAAGATCCACGCCTACGAAGCAGAGTTGACAGCTTATCTATTCCAACAATTAGAAAAAATTCCCCAAATTAGAATTTACGGGCCCAAACCAGATGCTAAAGGTGAAGGTAGGGCTGCTTTAGCTGCATTCACCGCTGGAGAAGTCCATGCTAACGACTTATCAACATTATTAGATCAAGAAGGTGTTGCCATCCGTTCTGGACACCACTGCACCCAACCATTACACCGCTATTTAAATGCGCCTGCAACCGCACGGGCAAGTTTATCTTTTTACAATACCCGTGAGGAAATTGATGTTTTCATCAAAGCGTTGAAAGAAACCATCGACTTTTTTAGCGGTTTGTTTGGTTAAGTTAAGAGTTAGGAGTGAAAAATATGGCGTTGCTGAATTAAAGTATGAAACAATCTCAAACTCTACTCTCTGCGCCTCTCTTGTCTCTGCGTGAGTAAATTCATACCTATATTCAGCAACGCCAAAAATATTAACTCCTAACTCCGCACCTCCTAACTCCTAACTCTTGAATGGTGATGATTGCTACGTCAGCGCTTGCAGAACAAAGAACAGTGCTACATAACGTTAGCTGGGAAACCTTTGAAGCCTTGCTAAGAGATACAGGCGAGGATAGAGGTTCTCGCTTTGCTTATGACTGTGGCACTTTAGAAATTATGACACCGCTTTTTGAACACGAAAACCCCAAAAGTAATTTTGCTAATTTCATCATTGCTTTAGCTGAAGAATTAAATATTGAAGTTAGAAGTGCTGGTTCTACTACACTCAAGCGAAGAATAGCCAAAAAAGGCATAGAGCCAGATAATTGCTACTATATTCAAAACGAACCCGCGATTCGAGGTAAGCAAACTCTCGATTTAGAGACAGATCCACCGCCTGATTTAGCAATTGAAATTGATATCACTAGCAGTTCAGTTAATAAAATTGGGATTTACTCAGCGTTAGGTGTACCTGAATTGTGGAGATATAACGGGGAAGATTTGAAATTTTATCAGTTGGTAGAAGGACAGTATATTGAGTGTGAATTCAGTATAGCTTTTCCCTTGGTGTCGGTAGTGGAAATGAGTAGGTTTATTGAGAAGAGTAAAAGCATGGGGGAAATTGCATTGCTGAAATTATTTCGTGCTTGGGTGCGGGAGAAAATAGGATGACTCTGCGTCCCTCTGCGCAAACCTCTGCGTCCCTCTGCGTTTAAAAAAGCTACGATTTTAAGCAAAGCCGTAACCTATTATTTTTATAAAATGGTGCGTTATGAATAGAAAAACGCACCTGAAAAATTGAATTTTTTGATTAAAAACCGAATCTTGAAAACTTGTTAATCTTATAAAAAATTATCACTGCCAAAATTGCTATTGCGAATGCGATCGCTCGATTTTTCCCAAAGCCACTTGAGATTCTATCCGCTCTATCGCTAAATGCCAAACCTTATATCCTTCTTCACTCAAATGTAACCCATCTGTAGTCAATTCGTCTCTTAAATTGCCTTGAAAATCTGCAAACCAATCATAGAGATTTAGATATTTAACTCCTTCTCGCTTAGCAATTAAAGCTAGTTGATGGTTAAGGCGACGAATGCGGCTATTTGAAATTGAAGACATGCGAGTGGGCAAAATAGATTGAACATAAATCAAGCTATCTGGGTGATTCTGCTGCAAACGCTTAATTATCCGGTAATGGTTACTTAAAATCGCTTCATCCGTCGCACCTTTTCGTAAGTCGTTAATACCAGCCATGATATAAATAACATCCGGTTTGGTTGCAGCAAAAGCAGATAATCTTTTGAAAATACCACTAGAAGTATCTCCAGATATTCCTTGATTTAACCACAACTTCCCAGAAGGAAGCTTTTCCTTGGGAAACCACATACTCAAAGAATCACCAACCAAAATACTCAAATGATTTACACCTTGTCCTTTAGCGATCGCTTTCGCTTCCATCGCCAATAAACTTTTCCAATCCTCATAAGTTAGTTGTTGCTTGTTCCCAGACTCCCACAACGACTGCAAATCATCATCAGCTAAGCGTGTATAGATTTGACCAGCCTTCAAAGCTGCTAATCTATAGTGGTAAAGCTGTTTTCCAGATACAATTTTTCGAGTTGGTTGGTAAGTCGATTGAAAAGAAGATTCTGCTGGCGCAGGTAACATTTGGTTACTGAATTCTGGTAAAGAAGTTTCCACTGTTGGGGTTACTGTCTCGCCAACAACTGGCTGTAGATCCTGTTTAAAACTTGACAGCAGTTGATGATTTTCTGGCTCAATCATCGACTGCTGTGTTAAAGTTGACACTGGTACAGCCAATCCCGTTAACAAACCCGCCGCCAACAGATACACATCCCTCATCCTGTGATTTTCTCCTTCAATTGCTCTTTTCCCCTATGACAAAGTTCATAGGTTAAATTCAGGACAATTCTGAACAGCTAAATTATCATCTTTTACACTATTTACACTGTCTCAGTGTATTTAGCTAGACCATGAAATGAGTTTTACCATATCTTTAACATTTTATTAATATTATACTTGTTTCCTTTATTACCATCTTTCTTTCAGCAAATATCTCCTTTGCATCCTTTGTGGTTCGTTAATCTTCAAACCGATAACGACTACTGATAACATAATCCTCATTAATCTCAAAAGAAATCCATCGCCGTTGCAAAGTCTCAGCTACAAAACCTGTTGTATTAGAACCCGCAAACGGATCTAAAACTACATCACCTTCATCAGTTAAAAATTTTATAAAGAACTCCGCAAAACCAGGGGGAAAACGTGCAGGATGCGATCGCATTCCCGCAGCCTTACAGCGACGCATATATACACTGTTTGAATCAGTATTAGCAATTTCTAGCAAATTCGGCGGAATTGCACCCTTATTATCTTTCTGGAATTTATCAGAAATGTCATGTCCACTAGGACGTATTTTTGCTTTATAACCATTTTTAAGTAAGTCTTTCATACTCTTACTGTATGGCTTTAAAACTTTTCTATTATCAGCTTTCGGGTGAGGCGTTTTCGATAACCACCAAACGACATTCACCGAATCCTTAACGCGAATGCGCCTAATTGTTACCCACTCAGCCGGAGTAGGTAGCCGCGCCGGATTATAATGATAAAACTCTTGAGCAAGAAAAAAGCCAACTTCCTTACACAACCTGACTAAAAGCTCATATTGATAGATACTCCGCACAGGATTACCAGGAAGATAAGCGCCGCCTAAATCTAGTACAAAAGAGCCATCATCGGCAAGTACTCTTTTGAATTCTGACGCGAAAGGTAGAAACCATTCTATATATTTTTCCGCGCTTTCATTGCCATATTCTTTTTTGCGTGTTAGCGCAAATGGGGGTGAAGTAATAATTAGATTAATACTGTTATCTTCAATAAATTTTATTAGCTCTTGGCTATCACCTAAATATGCAGCACCGTGATTTTGAAAGTAATAGGGTGTAAAGTTTATTGCTTTTTCTGATGTTATTTTTTCTGATGTCAAGAGAATTTATACTTATAATTTATTTTCATATTCAGTTATTATTTAAGCCCCTCTTATTTGGAAAGAGGGGTACTTAAAAGGAAAATAGGGTAGAAATAAAACTCTACCATTTTTTGTAGGGAAGAAATTTCCCAGACATGATAACTTTAACGCGATCGCCTTTCGGATCTTCTTCTTTTTCGATATCCAAGGTAAAATCAATCGCGCTCATAATTCCATCGCCAAACTTTTCATGAATCACCGCTTTCATCGGCATTCCATACACCTGCATAATCTCATAGAAACGATAAATTAGAGGATCTGTTGGCACAACTGGACCCAATCCTTTCACAGGACATTCTATTAATTCTTTCACATAACTCGCATCTAGCCCTAATGCTTCTACTAATGATTTCGCCTCTTCCTCGGAAGCACTAGCTTGACGGTAAATTACAGCTGCAATCCATACTTCATCACGTCCCAAAATTTTTTCTAAATCTGTAAAGCTTAGTCCTTTGTCTTTTTTGGCTGTTAGAAGCTTTTGAGTAACTTCGGGAATAGACACCTGAAAACTCCTAAATATAAAGGTGATTTTTGCTTGTTTTATACAACAGCTATTATTAAAACCTGTATTTTAGCTTGATTGCAACTTAGCAAAAATTAAGTTTCACTACAAAAGGGGCGGGCAAGATGCCCACCCCACAAGAATTAAAACAATATTATTGGGACTTAGACAAAAATTAGCCATAAAAACTCCTCAAATGTATATACAGAGAGACTTTGACATCGATTTGCCTAGTTTCTTGATATATCTGGGTTTCAAGCATTTTTGAGCAAGGGGTGTATTTTCCTTGCCCTGTATGGGTTTGAGGCTTGTTTCTGCTTCAATTTTGTTTAAGTCCCGTTATCAGGACTTACGCAAAAGATAACGCGCCGGATCGGTAATTCATGAATTACCGCTACGCAAGAATAAGGTTTTCGGTCAGATCTTGCGTAAGTCCTGATTATTTAGATACTTGCCAGAAAAAAGAATACTCTTCTGGAGTAGAGGACAACCCTGCTTTGACAGGATTTTGTCTGATATATTCCCAATAAGTCAGAAACTCTTCTTCATTCCTTATAATCCGGTCATATCGCTCATCTTGCCAAATTATACCCATATGTTTCATTACCTTGGGAATTTGTTTAGCACTATAACCTTTGATGCTTTTCATGAGACTACTTAGTGACCAAAATTCATTCTCAGACTTGAGCCAAGGCTGAATTAGCATATGCACATGGTCTACCATTACAACTAAGACAAAAATTTTATATCTCTTATTATTAAAAAATAGGCAAGCATCAAAAACTACTTGCCTAGCTTCTGGGGTAAGTTCTAACTTTTCCCAAGTATTAAAAGTGATAAAATAAACAGCTCCATCTAATTCCCAATGGGGCAATCTTCTCTGGTATACATTAAATTTTGGCTCTTGCATTTGACATAACAAAGTATTTATGATTTTTCTTGTGGGGCGGGCATCTTGCCCGCCCTTGTTTTATCTTTCCCATCTCAAAAAAGAAAATTTAATATCTTTCATATTTTTGTGGCATATTTGGGCGGGCGTCTCGCCCGCCCCACAAGAGTATTTAGTTATTCCCACAAGAGTATTTAGTTATTCCTACAAGAGTATTTAGTTAAATGTTATTTATCTTATCTTGTCAGTTAATTGTCATTCCTCTTGTGGGGCGGGCATCTTGCCCGCCCTTGTTTTATCTTTCCCATCTCAAAAAAGAAAATTTAATATCTTTCATATTTTTGTGGCATATTTGGGCGGGCGTCTCGCCCGCCCCACAAGAGTATTTAGTTATTCCTACAAGAGTATTTAGTTAAATGTTATTTATCTTATCTTGTCAGTTAATTGTCATTCCTCTTGTGGGGTGGGCATCTTGCCCGCCCATTAAAAAACCCCCCACCTTTCGGCAGGGGATTTTATTACTTACCTATCAAAACTAGCAGCCGAATTAACCGAACTTACCAGCCGTCGAGGCAATGAGGAACGCTGCGTAGGTGAAGACGTAGCCCACAGCGAAGTGAGTTAGACCAACCAAACGAGCTTGAACGATGGAGAGAGCAACGGGCTTGTCTTTCCAGCGAACCAAGTTCGCAAGTGGAGTACGCTCGTGTGCCCAAACAAGAGTTTCAATCAACTCTTGCCAGTAACCTCTCCAGGAGATAAGGAACATGAAACCGGTTGCCCAAACTAGGTGTCCGAAGAGGAACATCCAAGCCCAAACAGACAGGTTGTTCATGCCGTAGGGGTTGTAACCGTTAATCAACTGAGCGGAGTTAGCCCACAGGTAATCACGGAACCAACCCATCAGGTACGTGGAAGACTCATTAAACTGAGCTACGTTACCTTGCCAAATACCTAAATGCTTCCAGTGCCAGTAGAATGTTACCCAACCTACTGTGTTTAATGCCCAGAATGTAGCTAGGTAGAAAGCGTCCCAAGCGGAAATGTCGCAAGTACCGCCACGACCGGGACCGTCGCAAGGGAAGGCATAACCGAAGTCCTTTTTATCGGGCATCAGCTTGGAACCACGGGCATCCAAAGCACCTTTCACGAGTACGAGAACGGTGGTGTGAATAGCCAATGCGAAGGCGTGGTGTACCAAGAAGTCGCCAGGACCGATGGTTAAGAACAGAGAGTTAGTACCATTGTTGATTGCATCCAACCAACCGGGCAACCAAACGTTACCGTAGTTGGGGTAAGCGGTGTAAGCAACGCTGTCTGGGTTAGACAACAGTACGTTCATTCCGTACAGCACTTTACCGTGAGAAGCTTGGATGAACTGAGCAAATACCGGCTCAATCAAAATTTGCTTTTCAGGTGTGCCAAACGCAACTACTACGTCGTTGTGTACGTACAAACCGAGGGTGTGGAAGCCCAAGAAAAGGGATACCCAACTCAAGTGGGAGATAATCGCTTCTTTGTGCTTCAGTACGCGATCAAGTACGTTGCCCTTGTTTTGTTCGGGGTCGTAGTCACGAACCCAGAAGATGGCGGCGTGGGCGAAAGCACCAACCATCAGGAATACAGCAATGTATTGGTGGTGGGTGTACAGCGCTGCTTGAGTTGTGTAGTCCTTAGCCATGAAGGCGTAAGGAGGCAGGGCGTACATATGTTGAGCTACTAGGGAAGTAATGGTTCCCAGAGCAGCCAAAGCTAGGGACAACTGGAAGTGCAGAGAGTTGTTGATGGTGTCGTACAAACCTTGGTGAGGTAGGTTGAACTGACCTTCACTCTGGCTACCAGGTACCAGACCGGATTTGGAATTCAGCATTTCTTTAATGCTGTGACCAATTCCGAAGTTAGTCCGGTACATATGACCGGCAATGATGAAGAGAACTGCGATCGCTAAGTGGTGATGAGCCATATCGGTCAACCACAGCGATTCGGTTTGGGGATGGAAACCACCCAAGAATGTCAGAATCGCAGTACCAGAACCTTGAGAGGTTCCAAATATGTGATTCGCAGTATCGGGGTTTTGAGCGTAAACACCCCAGTTTCCTGTAAAGAAGGGTTGCAAGCCTGCTGGGTGGGGCAAAGTGCTGAGGAAGTTGTCCCAACCTACGTGCTGTCCGCGAGATTCGGGGATAGCTACGTGAACCAAGTGACCAGTCCAAGCTAAGGAGCTAACGCCAAACAAACCAGCGAGGTGGTGGTTGAGGCGAGGCTCAGCGCTCTTGAACCAAGAGAGGCTAGGACGGAACTTGGGCTGTAAGTGCAACCAGCCAGCGAACAAGAATACTGCTGACAGGATGAGGAGGAACACTGAACCCATATAAAGGTCATTGTTCGTCCGCATACCGATGGTGTACCACCAGTGGTAGACACCAGAGTAAGCAATGTTTACTGGATTGCTAGCTCCAGCTTGGGTGAAAGCTTCTACTGCGGGTTTACCGAATTGCGGGTCCCAAATCGCATGAGCGATCGGACGGATATGAATAGGGTCTGTAATCCACTGTTCAAAGTTGCCTTGCCAGGCTACGTGGAACAGGAGGCTGGATGCCCACAGGAAAATGATTGCCACGTGACCGAAGTGAGTAGCAAAAATCTTTTGGTAAAGATTTTCTTCGGTCATGCCATCATGGCTTTCAAAATCATTTCCTGTAGCCATCGCATACCAGATCCGACGTGTAGTCGGGTCCTGTGCGAGATCCTGGCTAAATTTTGGAAATTTTGTCGCCATAGCTTTTGATAAATCCTCTGACCTTTAGCCATCAAGTATCAACATCGAGAGTTATGAGTTATGAGTTATGAGTTATGAGTTGAGAAAAATTATTCAATTGTTCAAAACTCCTAACTCCTGTACGGGCGGGTTTTGCCGATATGTCTCAGCTAAAACCGATAATCTATCTGCTAAACCCGCCCCTACTCCTAACTCCTAACTCCTTAAAGCTGATTGCTAGCCTATTGAAAGGATGTGTGCATGGAAGAACGCCCAAGTGGTGGCAATTCCTCCCAAGAGATAGTGAGCTACTCCAACAGCCCGACCTTGAATGATGCTCAGAGCGCGAGGCTGAATGGAAGGCGCTACCTTAAGTTTATTATGTGCCCAAACAATAGACTCAATTAATTCTTGCCAGTAGCCACGACCACTGAACAGGAACATTAAACTGAATGCCCAAACAAAGTGAGCGCCCAGGAACATGAGTCCATAAGCAGACAGCGCACTGCCATAGGAGTTAATCACTTGTACTGCTTGTGCCCACAAGAAGTCACGCAACCAACCATTGATGGTGATGGCACTTTGGGCAAAGTTGCCACCGGTAACATGGGTTACGTTACCTGCTGAATCTACTGTTCCCCAGACGTCAGATTGCATCTTCCAGCTAAAGTGGAAAATTGCGATCGAAATGGTGTTGTACATCCAGAACAATCCGAGGAATACATGGTCCCAACCAGACACCTGACAGGTGCCGCCACGACCAGGACCATCGCAAGGGAAGCGGAAGCCCAAGTTAGCTTTGTCTGGGATCAGACGAGAGCTACGAGCAAACAGGAATCCCTTCAGGAGAATTAGCACTGTGACGTGAATTTGGAAGGCGTGAATATGGTGGATCATGAAGTCCGCCGTACCCAACGCGATCGGCATCATTGCCACTTTGCCGCCTACAGCGAGGATACCACCGCCAAAGGCATAGCTAACGGGTTCAAGTGCATTTGGTGCGGTTGCACCAGGAGCAACGGTGTGTAGGTTTTGTACCCACTGAGCAAACACCGGCTGCAATTGAATTGCCGTATCCGAGAACATGTCTTGAGGACGACCCAATGCGCGCATTGTGTCGTTGTGGACGTATAAACCAAAGCTATGGAAGCCAAGGAAAATACAAACCCAGTTCAGGTGAGAGATGATTGCATCTCGGTGGCGAATCACCCGATCCAAAACGTTGTTTTGGTTCACAACTGGATCGTAGTCGCGCACCATGAAGATAGCAGCGTGAGCAGCACCACCAACAATCAGGAAGCCACCAATCCACATATGGTGGGTGAAAATGCAGAGTTGGGTAGCGTAGTCTGTTGCCAAGTACGGATACGGAGGCATCGCGTACATGTGGTGAGCCACGATGATGGTTAGCGAACCCAGCATAGCTAGGTTAGTTCCCAACTGAGCGTGCCAAGAGGTGGTCATGTTCTCATAGAGACCTTTGTGACCATCGCCAGTGAAGGGACCTTTGTGGTTTTCGAGGATCTCTTTGATGCTGTGACCGATACCCCAGTTGGTACGGTACATATGACCAGCAACGATGAACAGTACCGCGATCGCCAAGTGGTGATGGGCGATATCGGTCATCCACAAGCCGCCAGTTACAGGGTTCAAACCGCCTTTGAAGGTGAGGAAGTCTGAATATACACCCCAGTTCAAGGTGAAGAAGGGTGCTAACCCATTAGCAAAGCTGGGATATAGTTCAGTCAACAAATCTTTGTTGAGTATAAATTCGTGGGGTAAGGGTATGTCCTTAACCGATACTCCCGCATCCAACAACTTGTTAGTAGGTGCGGATACGTGGATTATGTGACCTGCCCAACCCAAGGAACCACAACCTAGCAATACTTGTAAGTGGTGATTCAGCATCGACTCCGCATTCTGGAACCATTCCAGTTTAGGAGCGCGCTTGTGATAGTGGAACCAGCCAGCAAACAGGAGCAAACCTGCCAACACTAAGCCACCGATGGCGGTGCAGTAAAGTTGGAAAGAGTTTGTAATACCCCAGCCGCGCCAGACTTGGAATAAACCGGATGTAATTTGGATGCCGTGGAAGCCGCCGCCGACATCCCCGTTTAAAATGTCTTGACCAACAATCGGCCAAACGACTTGAGCGCTAGGTCTAACATTCAGTGGGTCGCTTAGCCAAGCTTCGTAATTAGAAAAACGAGCGCCATGGAAAATCATCCCGCTCAGCCACAGAGTCACTACGGCTAAGTGACCGAAGTGTGCTGCAAATATCTTGCGGGAAACCTCTTCTAAATTGCTTGTATGTGTATCAAAATCGTGGGCGAGCGCGTGCAGGTTCCAAATCCACGTAGTGGTTTTGGGACCTCTAGCAAGAGTTCTGTCGAAGTGCCCCGGTTTAGCCCATAGTTCAAATGAAGTAGGTACCGGGTCTTTATCGACGATTACTTTTGCTTTCTTTTCCTCTCGCTCTGGAGGACTTATTGTCATTCGACCTCCTCTCTTAAAAAGGACTGAGGAATTGTGTTTACCACAGGTTGTCTTAGTGGTTTTAGTAAACCTTAGTAGCTACTCCAGAAAGAGTCCGGAGCAGTGATGAAGACCTTATGTGGATATTGGTTTCTGTTGAATTATAAAGTCTTCTGTCCTACATTGTTGGAGACATTTTAACAATAATTCAAAATCCTTGGATTAATTGTGAAATCTACCTTTTAAGTTAAAAACGTTGGTCAAAAAGTCAATAGTTTCTTCATTTATTTTACAAACAGAAACAATTCGTAAACTTTATAGTTATATTTCTAGCTACCTGTTCTTGCAAGTATTAATGCTTATGTTCTGGATATCAGGGATTTCGTTACAAGTAATACCAAATCATAGTTAAATCGTTGTAAAAACATATGGTTAAATTTGTTACATAAAAATAATTAATGCTTAAATAGGCAAAATATTGATGAAACATCTTAACCATAAGGATTTCTAATCTAAAATCTAAAATCCAAAATAGGCATAAGGCAGTCGGTCATAGCGAAATTGCTGCCACAGTGATAAAAATGGGTTTTCACCACTGCCCACTCCCTACTCCCTTGGGAAAAACCTGCTCAAGAGTGCAAGCGCCTTGGTGACGAGGCGGTGTTTTACCGCGCTCAAAAACTGTTCTGAGCGCGGTAAAACCGCCTCGTGACCCCACACCCGGCAATTGCCTATCCTACGCGCATTATTTGATGAAGGCGCAAGGCGAACGCATGGATAACTTTATGAAAGCCCCACTCTCCATCTTCATAAGAGATTTCACCTTTTAGGCCATAGTTTCGGGGGATAGTTTGCACCAAAATGAATCTGTCAATTGATTATGGATATCATTGGGTGGAAAGCGTAAACTACCCACCAAAGCACGTCTTCGACGTATAGTGGGGGCTTTGTCCCAGATTTTACCGCCTGTCGGAAACAAGCGTGCGTTGTCCTTCCAACAAGCAAGTAATCCCTGGAACTTCGGGCTGGTTTACATAGGTCAACCCCAAAGCTGCAATATTGAGTGCAGCATTAATGTCAGCGTCATGCTCAAAACTACAATGTCCACATTTGAAAGACTTGCCAGAACGAAAAGATTTGCCTTGATCCTTTTGGGGGTGGATATGGTGACACCGCGAACAAGTCTGGCTGGTGTAGGCTGGTGGAACAAAGACAACGGGTACGCCAGCAATATTAGCTTTGTATTGGCTAAACAGTCTCAACTGGTAAAAAGCCCAATTGTTGGTTCTACGTCGTTCAGTCTTGCTACGTGGTTTTTCGTTAAGACTTTCTCTAATATTGGTCAAATCTTCAAAAGAAAGTCCAGCATTGGTCTTTTTGGCTTCTTGAACAATTTGTTTCGATATGTTGTGATTCAACCACTTCTGAAACCTTTGTTCTCTGCCAGAGAGCCTTCGCAGCAATTTTCTAGAACTGCGCGTGCGTTTACGTTGAACATTGGCTCTGACCTTACTATATTGGTCACGAATGTTTTGAATCTGTTTGCCACTCCAAGATTTACCATCAGAAGTGGTAGCAATATCGTGCCGACCCAAATCAACACCAATTACTTTGGGCGTTTTACCCGTTGGATTGGTAGGAAGGTCAACACAGATATTGATGTAGTAGTCACCAAGCTTAGTTTTGTTCAATGTTGCAGCAGTCGGGACTTGTCCTTTGAGCAGAGCAAGTTGATAGTTGCCAATCAGCAACTTAAACTTTTTGCGACCAGACATCAAAGTGATGCCAACAGACTGTACATCTTCCAAATATTCAAAAGTTCGAGCATCCAAACTAATGGATGTTGGTCTGAATTTATGGACTTGTTTAACTGTTTTGGCGTTACCAATTACACGACGAATCGCTTGACAAACATGGTTGGCCTTCAATCCGGTGCAAGAGCGAATTGGCCTGTAGACCAAGTGATGCAACTTTGTCGTATTCCAACATTTTTCGCGCTTTGCAACTTCATATATCTGGTTGCAGGCATCAGCAAAGCCTCTCATTGTGCGATCTATTTCAGAGCGCAACTCCACAGGGACTTCAAGCTTGCATTTTACAGATATTGTTTGCATTGTACGCCTGTAGATATTCATCCAATTATATCAATCATACGCAATGCAGAATCACAAATTTCTGAATATTCTGCTAATTGCTCAACTGTCCCCCTCCTTGTTTTTGCGTTCCGCAAAAAATTCAGTCGGAGGACGTTTCGCAATTAGCCCTCCATTCGGACTAACACCAACACTTCGTGTATGGTGGGGGTCTCCTGGAGGTTTTCCGATGAACTCGTGGCGGACGACGGCTAAGCTTTTCCTAAAATCGCTAATGGCATTGGTTCTAGTATTGAGTTTGACCTGTTGTAGCGATAAAGCTGTCAGTCAAGAACCGTCTGGCAGTTTGGGAGAAAAACCTTCAATTTCAACAAAACAGTTTTCTGAAGTTGCTCCTCCAGGAGTTATCCAGGAACTACGTCAATTCTTGGACATAAATCAACCACAAGTATCAATAATTACTCCTAAATCGGATGAAGTCCTGCAAGACGATACTGTGTCAATCCGTTTTCAGGTAAAGGATCTACCCATATTTAAAGACTCGCAACTGGATATGGGTCCCCACCTGCATGTAATTATTGATAATGAACCTTACATAGCAGTCTACGACCTGAATCAACCTCTAGTTTTATCAGACTTATCCCCAGGAACCCATACCTTGCGTGTCTTTGCTTCGCGTCCTTGGCACGAAAGCTTTAAAAATGAAGGCGCTTACGCCCAAACAACATTTCACATTTTTACTAAAACCGACGATAATAACCCCGATCGCGCTTTACCCCTACTAACTTATAGCCGCCCTAAAGGCAGCTATGGGGCAGAACCAATTCTACTTGACTTTTACCTAACTAATGCCCCACTGCACCTGGTAGCTAAAGACAATCCCGATAACCAATTTGCAGATTGGCGCATCCGCTGCACTATTAATGGTGAAAGTTTTGTCCTGGATCGCTGGGAAGCAGTTTACCTCAAAGGCTTTAAGCGTGGTAAAAACTGGGTAAAATTGGAATTTCTCGATAACCAAGGCAACCCTGTCAAAAATGAATTTAACAGTACGGTTAGACTGATAACCTACGAACCGAAGGGTAAAGATACACTTTCTAAAATTGTCAGAGGGGAACTTTCAGCAGATCAAGTTCGAGCAATTGTAGATCCCAACTACACAGCTAAGATACCAACTGCTGAACCTACACCTACTCCCACGGTTGAACCGACACCGGAAGTATTGCCCAAGGAAGAAAAACAGCCTGTTGTTAAACCTACACCCACTCCTACGGTTGAACCGACACCGGAAGTATTGCCCAAGGAAGAAAAACAGCCTGTTGTTAAACCTACACCTACTCCTACGGTTGAACCGACACCGGAAATATTGCCCAAGGAAGAAAAACAACCTGTTCCTGAAATTGAAGAAACGCCGCAACCACAGGTAGAAAAACCGAGATTTGATGGGTTTTTCAAGCGGCGGGCGGGCAAGATGCCCACCCCACAAGAGACACTAGAACCGACTCCGAGTGTTTCTCCGACTTTGCCTGAGATTATTGAGACTCCAACTTCTGAACCACAACCGGAGGTGACGCCAACTCCAGAAGCTACTGAGATACCTCAAACTCAGCCAGAGAAATCGAGATTTGGTGGCTTTTTCAACCGACGGGCGGGCAAGATGCCCACTCCACAAGAGACACTAAAACCAACTCCGAATGTTTCTCCGACTTTGCCTGAGATTATTGAGACTCCAACTTCTGAACCAAAATCAGATATATTGCCAGAAGTTGATCCAAGCTTATTACCCCAAAAAGTCGTTCCTCAACCAGAAAATCCAGAACTAGAACGATATTTCAACCGTCGTCAGTACCCAAATGCTGCACCATCTCCGACTTTGCCTTATAGTCGCCCAGAGATAGTGAAGCCTAACGTACCAGAAATACCAGAAGTTACACCTACAGAACAGCCAAACGAGGAAATTCAAAATTAATCGCGATCGCTGTTACTAAAATTCAAATGCAAGTCTTGACATAAAGCCTCGACAAAAGCGATCGCCCCTACAGAATTTCCGATATTATCCAAGGGAGGACTGTAAATGGCGATCGCTCCTTCTCCTGGCACTACTGCCAACAATCCCCCACTAATGCCTGATTTCATAGGCAGACCAATTTGTAAAGCATATTGAAAAGAAACTTCATACAGTCCACAACTCAGCATTAGCGCGTTCACTATTTGGCGATGCTGCGGCACTATCAATCCACTTTCACACGCTAAGAGTTTTCCCAGTCGGGCTAAATCTTCTACTGTTCCAGATAGACAGCATATTTGCTCGTAAGTGTCAAGGGCTATATCTGGATTTGTGACATACCCGGCTTGGGTGAGATAGTCAGTGATAGTGCGATTAATTTGGGAGTCTGCCGAACGTACCGAAGCCAGGATTTTTTCATCCAATTTTAGCCGACAGCCTGCGAGTTGGTTCAGCCATTGGCATAATTGCAGAGTGCGACGAAGAGCATTGATTCCTGGTAATTTATCAGCAAGAGTAATTGCCCCACTATTAACCATAGGATTGCGGGGATGCCCACCATCAGCAATTAGTTGCTCTATAGAATTGAAAGGTGCATCAGAAGGTTCAACCCCAACCCACTGAAAAACCTTCTCTGCTCCCCAATATTCTAATAAATATAACAACGCAAACGGCTTGATAACACTCATAAGTGGAAAGTCACAAACCGTATCCCCAAAACTGAGAGTTTTTCCTGATGCACAGCAGATGTGAACGGCAAAACAATAAGAATCAGCTACAGCTAATAGCGGAATGCGGTTTACAACTTTTCCTTGATATAGTTGGGACTTAGCTTGTTCTACCCAAGCTGATAACTCGACAGTGGTTAGCGTTTCCAGTTGTTTCATTTATTATTTATAGCAGTCCTAAATCATTCTTGAAAACAAGAAACCCGGTATACGAGAGATACCGGGTTTCTGAGAAGTCTCAATTTTCATAAATTAAATAAAATTGCTATAAATCTCTAACAGATAAAAAGGATACAACATGACTCCTCGCGTAAGAGCGCCAGAATTACCACAAAACTATACTTGGTTCAACATTGAAAAACCCTTATCTCTTCAACAACTCCGGGGAAAAATTGTCATATTAGACTTTTGGACATACTGTTGCATAAACTGTTTGCATATCTTACCAGACCTGAAATATTTAGAACAGAAATATAAAGATAGCCTGACAATTATTGGCGTACACAGCGCCAAATTTGACAACGAAAAAGAAACCGAAAATATCCGCCAAGCTATTTTACGTTACGATATTGAACATCCGGTTTTAGTAGATAGTGGCTTTAGAATTTGGCAAGAATATGCCGTGCGTGCTTGGCCTACCTTGATGGTAATTGATCCAGAAGGTTACGTAGTTGGTTCCGTATCTGGAGAAGGTAATCGTGATGTTTTAGACCAGTTGATAGAAAAGTTAATTCACCAACACCAAGAGAAAGGGACTATCAATTTTCAACAACTCCAACTAACTTTAGAAAAGCAGCGAAAACCATTAATTACACCGCTAGCTTTTCCAGGTAAAGTTTTGGCGACAACAACAGGATTATTCATCGCTGACTCTGGACATCATCGCATTGTCATGAGTAGAGGCGGGTTTATTGGACAAATAAAACCAAACCCGGACTTACATTTAATAGGAAGTGGACAACCTGGTTTAACTGATGGTTCTTTTCACGAAGCGCAATTTTTTGCACCCCAAGGAATGACATTTGATGAAGAAAATCAAATTTTATATGTTGCTGATACAGAAAATCATGTTCTGCGTAGCGTTGATTTGAAGCGCCAAATAGTAGAAACTATTGCTGGAACAGGTGAACAAAGCCGCAATATCCGTCCTCATAGCGGTGCTGCTTTAGAGACAGCGCTAAATTCTCCTTGGGATTTACAAAAGGTGGGAAATAGCTTATTTATTGCTATGGCAGGCCCGCATCAAATTTGGGAAATGGATTTGCAAAGCGGTATTGTTAAAACCTATGCGGGTACAGGTGCAGAAGCTGGTGTAGATGGTGAACTTACCGAGTCTGCTTTTGCTCAACCGAGTGGAATTACCAGTGATGGAAAAGAATTATATATTGCCGACAGTGAAGTTAGTTCAATTCGTGGTGTGGGATTAGTAGAACCAAAAAGAGTAAGAACTATTTGCGGTAGTGGTGCGTTATTTAGCTTTGGTGATGTTGATGGACAAGGTTCTGATGTTCGTTTACAGCACTGCTTGGGAGTAGAATATGGACAGAATTATTTGTGGGTTGCTGACACCTACAACCACAAAATTAAATTAGTAAGTCCCAACACAGGTAATTGTCAAACAGTATTGGGAAATGGTACAGCAGGTTTGCAAGATGGTCAAGGTAAAAATAGTTGCTTTTATGAACCTTCGGGTTTGAGTGTTATTGATTCTCACTTATATATTGCTGATACTAATAACCATGTCATTCGCCATGTAGATTTAAATACTTTGACCGTGACAACATTACAATTTCCTGGCTTGTGTGCCCCAGATGTATGTATTCCGCAGTAGCAAATTAGCGTCTTTATATACTGTCAAAAACTCTTGAATAGATGCTCTAATTATTACTATAACTATTGCAAAAATTGATTATCTCCATACTAAATTCTGCGCCTCTGCGTAAAAAAATATATCGTAGAGATTGTAGAAAAGAGATAATTCAAGTGTATTGATTATGAAGTTATCTTATAAATATTTTAATTTGCTTGATGTCAACAAGTTAGCAGATTATGCTGTAATTTAAATTTAAATTATTGTGGGAACTTCCACTTGAGATTAACTGAAATTCATATTGGCATGAACGATAAATTTATACCGCTAGATTGTGATGATGTGGTACTTTTGGGAAAAGATACATTTAAAGCAAGTAGATTAAAAGAATTAGTAGAGAAACATCTGAGACATAAATTGCAGAGACGTGTTTATGAATCTAATAGCTTTGAACCTGGTATTTCCATGCTAGAATTATTCAATTTAATATCTCTAGGAGAGCATCATATCAAACTCAGTGCAATTAAATATAATTATGATATAGAATGCCACGTGCTGAGAATTGGTAGTCAGGCTTGGCAGAAAGGAATGTTAAAAATTGAGGTATGTATGATATCTTCTGTTAATCCTAATTTTAATCAAATTTATTTAGAATTTTATCCGGATGAGCCAATTGATTATGATGAAATTTTTGATGATATTTCTAAAATTTTATCAGAAAATTAGAGTTCCCAAAAAATAACGAATATTAACAAAGCCTAAACACAAGACTGGATACCCAACTTTGTTACTGTCATCATATGCTTACCATCAACACTATTATTCATATCACGCAACGCAAACAATGGGAAAAAGCAAAACTTACTGGAACCTATCGCGCTGATAGTCTAGATTTAGAAGGCTTTATCCACTGTTCAACACCGAAACAAGTTATCAAAGTTGCAAATTTCCTTTTTCGTAATCAAAAAGGATTGGTACTTCTTTATATAGACTCTGATAAAGTTCAACCGAAAATTCGTTATGAAGCTACGGAGATAGACGAATTATTCCCTCATATTTATGGTGCTTTGAATATTGATGCTGTTTTCAAAGTTACCGATTTTGAACCAGGTGAAGATGGATTTTTTCAATTGCCACAAGAAGTATAAGATATATAGCAAATACTCTTTTTTCGCAAATAATGCCTTTTGATAGATGACATGGTATTTGTAATCGTGTAAAGACCATAAAAATACACTAATACAAAATTGCGGTTCAACTAGTTGTAACTTGTTAAGAAAACCGCAAAAAACTGCCATGTCCAAACTAATAGACGTATTCTGGGCTTATATTCTCATCGGTATATTAATCTTGGTAGGACGATTTATCAGACAACGAGTCTGGGTATTGCGATCGCTATACATACCCAGTTCGGTTGTCGCTGGTATTGTCGCCTTGCTACTGGGGCCAGGTGCTTTCGGTGCGGCTATTCAAGCCGTAAATCCAGAATCTCCCCTTGTCAACGGTATATTTCCGGAGAATTTACGAACGGTATGGTCTCAATCTCCCAGTATATTTATTAACGTTGTCTTTGCCACCATATTTCTTGGACAATCACTTCCAGGGTTGCGGCAATTCTGGCGTCAAGCCTCCCCACAAGCGGCTTTTGGTCAAACTCTCGCTTGGGGTCAATACGTTATTGGATTGCTACTAACTATCACTGTATTAACACCAGTTTTTGGTTTACCTTCCATTGCGGCGTGTTTAATTGAAGTCGCTTTTGAAGGCGGACACGGAACAGCAGCAGGAATGGCACCAACTTTTATAGAATTAGGTTTTGAAGCGGGACCTGATTTATCTTTAGCTTTGGCGACGGTGGGAATAGTTTCCGGGGTGGTTGCAGGTACATGGTTGATAAATTGGGGACGACGCACAGGACGGGTTCAAATTATGCGCGAACCTATGGTTGTGGAAAATGCAGACAGTCTTCCAGAGGAACCTGTTGCGATGAAAACCGCCAGAGAAAATTTATTCCGCGAATTACTGATCGACCCCTTATCACTCAACTTCGGTTTTGTCGGACTGGCGATCGCTTTTGGTTGGCTAATTTTAGAAGCGTTGCGTTTATTGGAGTTAGTTACCTGGGGTAGAGGAGAAGGACTGAGGCTGATACCCTACGTACCTCTGTTCCCGATGGCGCTGATTGGTGGGATAATTGTCCAATATATTCTCACCCGTACTAGTCGCAGTTATTTAATTAGCCGTCCTTTAATTGAACATGTTGGCGGATTAGCGCTAGATGTCACAATTGTTACAGCATTAGCAACAATTTCTCTTTCTGTATTGGGTGCAAACTTCGCGCCCTTCATCATTATGTCGGTTGCTGGTATTACTTGGAATGTGTGCGTTTTTGTATTTCTTGGTCCACGCCTATTGCCTTTTTACTGGTTTGAACGCGGAATTGGTGATATGGGACAATCAATGGGTGTAACTGCTACCGGGTTATTATTATTACGGATGGTTGATCCGGATAATCGTTCCGGCGCTTTTGAGAGTTTTGCTTACAAACAATTACTGTTTGAACCTATAGTTGGTGGAGGCTTATTTACCGCTGCTGCACCGCCTTTAATTGCTAAATTCGGTCCGATTCCGATTTTAGTGTTAACATCATTTCTCCTAGCATTTTGGCTTATCTTTGGATTCTATAACTGTAGGCAACTGAGAAAGCATGATATCTGAGGGAGTTAGGAGTTAGGAGTTAGGAGTTAGGAGTTGGGAGTTAGGAGTTGAGTATTGGACTATTGACTATTGACTATTGACTATTGACTATTGACTAATGACTAATCAAACAAACAAACGCGGTTGGGTGGAAAAATCTCTCACTGTTATTGAAGAATTTGGAAACAAATTACCCGATCCGCTGACACTGTTTTTCTTATTGTCCTTGGTGGTGATTGTTGTGAGTGCGATCGCTTCCTCTCTCAATATCTCCATAGTCCACCCCGCTAACGGTAAAATCATCTCTGCGGAGTCTCTCCTTAACGCTAACGGTATCCGCAGAATTATTACTTCAGCCGTTAAAAATTTTACCGAATTTCCTCCTCTTGGGACTGTTCTCGTTGCCATGTTGGGCGTAGGTGTTGCCGAAGCTACAGGTTTACTTTCCGCTGTCTTGCGGCAACTAGTATTAATTTCTCCTGTTAAACTTATCTGTCCCGCTGTTATCTTTGCTGGTGTCATGGCGAACATTGCCGCTGATGCTGGCTATGTAGTCCTCGTACCCTTGGGGGCAATTATTTTCTTAGCCTTTGGACGCCATCCTTTAGCAGGTTTAGCCGCCGCCTTCGCTGGTGTTTCTGGGGGCTTCAGTGCCAATTTACTCATCAGTCCCCTTGACCCTTTATTGGCGGGACTTTCTCAAAGTGCAGCACAATTAATTAATCCTAAATATCAAGTGAATGCTACCGCCAATTATTATTTTATGGCAGTTTCTACATTTTTAATCACTTTAATTGGCTGGTTTGTAACGGAAAAAATTATTGAACCACGTCTGGGAAGTTACCAAGGAGAAGTCAATTTTCAAATGCAACAACTCTCGTTAAGGGAACGCAAAGGTTTACGTTGGGCGGGATATTCTTTATTAGCTTTTCTCGCTTGTGTTTTGGCGATGGTGTTACCAGCGCAAGGCATTTTAAGAGACCCAAAAACATTTACAATTATTCCTTCACCTTTTATTGATGGAATCGTATTTATCATAGCTATTGGATTTTTCCTTCCAGGAATTGTTTACGGTAAGGTGGCGGGAACAATTGAAAATGATAAAGATGTGGCGAAAGCGTTAGGTAATGCAATGGCGGCGATGGGATATTACATTGCTTTGGCGTTTATAGCAGCACAATTTATCGCTTATTTTGCTTGGAGTAATTTAGGCATAATTGTGGCTGTTAATGGCGCTAATTTACTTAAGGCTACGGGAATGACGGGTTTACCGCTATTAGTATTGTTTATTTTGTTAAGTGTGTTGATAGATATTTTTGTTGGTTCAGCTTCGGCGAAGTGGGCGATAATGGCTCCTGTATTTGTGCCAATGTTTATGTTAGTTGGTTATTCACCAGAATTAACGCAGGCGGCGTATCGAATTGGTGATTCAACAACTAATATTATTACGCCGTTAATGCCTTATTTTCCTATAGTGGTGGCTTTTGGTCAGAAGTATGATAAAAAGTTAGGAATTGGGACTTTGATTTCGCTGATGTTGCCTTATTCGATAGCGTTTTTGATAGGGTGGTCTATTTTGTTTGTGATTTGGTTTTTCTTGGGGTTGCAGTTGGGACCTGGTGTGGGAATGAGAATTTAACAAACGAAGCACGAAGGACACACTCGTACACAAAAAGTTGCGTAAACATCTTGACGATTTTGACTCAGTAAGAAAGCGATCGCTTTTTTACTAATGCGTTAATTTCCAGTAGCTGATACATTAAAGCACGATGAATTAGAGAATTGATAGGGAACAAAGGAGTATCCAGAACTTGGTTTACAGTAGGGCACAATTGTTACTAAGGGAACATTCGGGTTAGCACGTTCGCCTTTCTCAAACTGAATGTCTCCCGTTGCACTACCTCTAACTATGGCCTTATTCTGGGATAGGAATTTACGGATATCCTCTCGGCTAGTCGGTTGTTTTTTTATAGCTTCAATGAGTACGCGGGTTGCATCATAGGTTGCAGCAGTACGCCAACTCACATTATCTGTTTTCCAGAAATTTCGCGCCGAATTTAGAAATTCCTGATTAGAACTGCTGAGTTTATGCCACGGGATTGCGACTACTAAGCGTTTGGTTGCATTTTTTGCGATTTCAGTGTCTTTTTGTATGTCTTCGATGTAAAGAGTATCTCCTGCCAGCATCATCAAGTTAGGATCGTTGTTAGATTTGATGATCTTTTGGGCATTTTTCAAGGCATTAGGAGTTGTTCCAGCATCAGGAATGAGAACAATTGCCGTAGCTCCTTGATCTTTGGCTTTTTGGAGAGCAGCCACTGGCTCAAAATTCTTGCTAGACAAGTTAAACGAGTCACTGTCCGGAATTAATCGAGTAGTGCCAAAAGCGTTGCTGAATTCGTTACGCAAAGATTGACTGAAATTACTTTCGGGACTCCAAAAAACTGCTATTTTTTGCTGATTGACTTGATTAGTCTGCGGATTGGCTCGCTCCTCCAGATATTTCGCCAAAGCTTGAGCAGCTTGTTGATCGCTAGGAATAATACGAAAAAAGTAATCGTTTTTTAGTGCTGTAGAAGTACTGACAGAAATTGACACTAACTTCTTTTCTTTGTAAATAGGGAGAGCTTTCTTAGTCACTTCGCTGGCATAGTGACCAATAACCCCCAGAATATCAGACTTGCTAACCAGTTGTTTGGCAATTTTCTTTGCTTGCTCCGCGTCATTCATGTCATCCGCAATCAAAACCTTCAGGTTAATCCTGTCTTCTATTGCCTGATTTTGAGCTTGAGCAACCCCGCGCAGTAATTCCAAACCTTGATTAGAAGTTTGTTCGTCAGGAGTATCTCTCAGGGGAGCGGCTACAGCAATAGTATAGACTTTGCCTGTTCGGTTTGGAATCTGTCGGCTATCAATCTTGGCATTGTTGAGGTAAATTAGGGTTTCAGGATCTGGCTGATTATTTTGGGGGTTATTCCATACTTTGGTTAGCAATTCAACAGCTTGCTTATAGTCACCATTTTTTACTTGGTCTACACCTTTATACTTTTCTGGAGGAGCATTGCTACCAGTGAGAACCTCTTCACCACAGCTTAAATGGTCTTCTAGTCTTGAATCACAGGTTTTAGGACGAAGTGAGTTGATGGTAAACCATGCTCCTGCCAACACAATTATTATTGGTACACCCCGAATCAGCCAGCGTCTTTGTTGCTGACGCTGAATTTTAGCCTGAGACTCTATTTTATTCTGAATTTCGGTTAGACGTTCAAAAATATTTTGGGTATTTGGAGGGCGATTTTTTGGTGAATCTGCCATTAAATCATCAATCAAATTAAGAAGAGATTCGGAAATGCGATGCTTAGTATTGTTCCGCCAATCTGATATTGGCTGTATTTCTTCGGGGTGCTTGCCTGTAAGCAAATGCACGAAAGTTCGTCCAAGGGCATAGAAATCAGATTGCGGAACTGCTTCCCCATTTCTCTGCTCACTGGGCGTATAGCCTTGTGAAATAATCTCTGTGCGCTTGTCTCCTCTGATCACAGTATTAGTTATCTGTCTTACTGTCCCCAAGTCAATCAATACCAGCTTTCCATTTGGTCGCCGTATAATATTGGATGGTTTAATATCTCGATGAAACCACTGTTGCTGATGGATGAAATCCAAAATATTAGTAAGCTGTTCTAGCCATTCTATGGCTTGCTTTTCCTTAATAGCTCCATGCTCTTTTAACCACTTTTCTAGGTTTTCCCCCGGAATTTTTTCCATCACCAAGCAGTGCAATTCTTTATCATTGCTTAGTGGAAATATAAATTTTTTTTCTCCTTTAGGCAAACCTTCATGTTCCTGATTAATCAAAAAATCTTGTTCCCTTTCAAAAAGTCTAACTAATTCTTCAAATAATTTTTTACCATTAGGCAATTGTGTATCATCGTTGTGTATTGTCTTGAGAATTTTTTGTGTTCCCTTCCAAAGGTCTTCTACTTCAAAAACTTCTGTGCAAGTATAAGTATTTTTGCTAAGACGTTTAATCAACTTATAGCGCTTATTTTCGATAAGCAATGAGGTTTGACAGCTTTCGCATACCTCTATACTGTTACTGTCTTTATTTTCACGTTTTCTACAGTCAGGATTTATACAGTAACTCATGGTTGAGTTGGGTGCTGAAGGTCTGCAAATTTTTGTAACAGTTGTATGACTGAAACAAGCCAGCTAAGAGATAAATTTATGCCTGACATAAATTTTGAAATTTATGTAAAAAACTTGTCATTTAATAATCATAAAAAATATCTATTTAATATATATATTTTTTGGCACATTTCTTTACAACAGGCTCAAGGGTTAACAAAACCATGTTGTCTTGAGAGATACACTCAATCAGCGATCGCCCTTCTAAGCGATACAAAGTCCGTATAAATTCTGACTCCGATATTTGAGAAGATATCTGTGAACGCAACTTTTCACGTTCAATCGGCTGAGATTGTTTTGCAAGACAGCATAAGACTTCTTTTTCTTCCGAAGAAAGAAATTTAAAACGTTCCCTGATGACTCTTTCCAGTGGCATAGGTACTACGATTGTATTTTTTCTGACAAATTCGGTGATACTGCCATTGAATAACTCTTGAATCATTTTGGAAATTTGGAGCAAGTACTGAGGATTACCCCTATACCTCTCAATTAGATGTGCTGCATCGTTGTCTGCAAACTGCAAATTTTCTGCTTTCAAAATTTCAATAGCAGCTGCGTCGTCTAAACCATTTAATCTCAATGACTTTACAGTTTGGATATTAGTTGCGAAGGTCACTTCTTCTGGTTTTTCCTGACTGGTAATCACCACACAGCTTTTATGACTTTCTTCTCCTACCCTCTGCAACAATTCGCCAAATTTTTCATATCCAGGTTTATAATATTCTGCGCGATCGCCACTCAAAACATTCTCCCAAGCATCAAGGATTAACAAAACACGATGCTGGTGGAGAGCATCAAGCAATTTTGAGATTAAACCATTAACGTTATTGGGTAAATCGATGTTTTGTTCAGCATAGAGGAAATTTATGATATCTATTAGCATTGCTTCTAAGGATGAAGCATAACGGAGCGATCGCCAGATAGAGTACTCAAACTGACTCTCAATCTGGTTTCCTATCTCCACACATAGAGCAGTTTTACCAATGCCTGCTGATCCTAGAACAGCGACTAAACGAGAGCGATCGTCAACAATGCATTGTTTCAAACTTGCCAATTGCTCAGTCCGACCATAAAAAGCTGGAAAATCTGGTACACCCTTCCAACTTTTCTTTGTATTGATACCATCATCACTAGTATTTTCCGCAATTTCTTGCGGGTCTGCTCCGACTGCCTTACAAATATTCTCAAAGGAATCTGAACTTATCCAGTTTCTAGCCCAAAACCGTTTTAAAGTTGCAACTGATATATTAGCTTTTTCACACCAATTCTTATCTTGACGCTTCCAACGCTTTTTTTTCCTTAGTTCATCTATAATTTTCAACCCTTGCTTAGAAACTTTGAGGGTATTACTCATACTCTACCTATTATGGATTAGCATTATAACTTTGGCTCTATTTTAGCTCAGTTTTGGCTCAATCTAGTTCATTAGTAGCAGCCTAAAACTTAAAGCTGTGTCAAAAATTATGAGACAAACTATGAGATAAAAAGAGCCATTTTATTCAAAAATATATTCAATAATATAAATTGAATACTCTATAAAAAGACATTGGGATAAATCAATGAATATTGCCCAACAAATTGAATTAATTCTTGAAAAGCGTCAAGGACAGGCTCGTAATATTGAAATTGTTCTAGACAAATGGATAAATCTGAAAAAGCTGCTTGAAAAACTTGAAAATGAGCGGCACAAACATCTTAATGGTGAATCTGAAGGTCACTCTAACTTTATTAAGCGGTTAGAAAAAATTGATTTTCCAAAGCTCATAAAGGAAATTAATCAAGTATTAAATGAACTGGAAAATCTCAAAAAACGTTTATCCCGGAAAACGTTGAATATAGGAGTAGTTGGGCGAATGCGTCAAGGAAAAAGCACCGTTCTACAGAATTTAACCGGGCTAAGCGATGACGAAATTCCCACTAGTTCTGGAGGTGTTTGTACAAGAAGTCTGAGTAAAATATATCATGAAAGTAATTCGGAAACTATTAATGAGGTTGAGTTTCATTCATGGTCTTCTTTTCTAGAGATTATCCATCTTTACTTTGATAAACTCGGCTTGCAAGCTTCCAAACCAAATGTCCCGGATGATATAGATTTGGAATTACTTCCCTTTTTACCCAAGGAGAAAGCAAAGGATGAAAATTCTAAATATTTGTACGGTCGTCTCCGGAAAGAATACTATGAAAAATTTCCGCACTATAAATCACTACTGACTGGTTCATGTAAAGCAATTAGAAAAGAGGATATTAAAAAATATACAACTCTGATTGAAGGTAGTGATGATACAGCTAACAGTGAATATTTAGCTGTTAAAGAACTGAGAATATCTTGTCCGTTTCCTCATCAAGAAGAGGTAGGAAAAATCGGAGTAATTGATTTGCCAGGTTTAGGCGATAATTCTATCTTCGATGTAGAGTTGTTAATTAAAACTCTCAAGCAAGATATTGACTTTATTCTCTTTGTTCGTAGACCCGATCCCCTTGCTTCTGATTGGGAAGAATCGGATAGACAAATGTACCAAATCGCTCGTGAAGCTCTTGGAGATTTCCCTATCCAGGAATGTTCTTTCATGATTTTTAACAAGGTGAAGAAGCAAGAGCAGGAAAGTTTAAGAGCTTGTGAGCGTTTTCGAGATAGCATTGAATCACAAGAAATCAAAGTTTCCCAATCACTCATTGCAGATTGTCTTGATCGTAATGAAGTGAAAAGTAAAATTTTGATTCCTGTACTGGATAACCTTACTCAAAACATTAACTCTGTATACAAGCAGTATTTACGTTCTCACAATCAACATCTGAAATTACTTAGAAGCGAAATTACTCAGAAGCTAGAAATATCTACCAACATCTTTAAAGGATTTGGTGAAGAAGACGAACAAGGATTTAATGCTTGGTTTCATAAATCACTGTGGAAATCTCTTAGCGCTGAGATTTACACAAAACTTGAAGAACTGGAAAGTAAGCAGAATGAAGCCGAATTAAAATTTAAAGACGAAGTAGAGAGGGTTGTTCAATATTGTAGAGAAAAAGATGTAATTCTATCGGAAGGTGAGATCAGGGGTATTCGCTTTAAACAGCAAAATTCCTGGAAAATTACCTACTATATGTGCATTAATGAAGTTAAACAAAGGCTGACAACTGAGTTTCAAACGCTAGCAAAAACATTAGAAGATTCAGAGAAGGAATTACAAAAATCAGTAGTCAGAATACTTGCAGAAGATGGCAAGTTGAACAATCTAACACTTGAGGAAGGGATTGAATTTTTCAAGGAAATAGAAAAACAACTTCCTGGTAATGCCAAGATGCTAGCACAAGCTTTTCAAGAAATTCAAAATCCTACAAGGACATATAAAGATACTATCATCAGATGGATTCAGCCTCATCTTGATAAATTGAACCCAGATCAACACCTTGATCCTATATCTCAGGCTCAAGTTCTGGAAAATGCTCTTGATGTCACACCAGAGCAAGTTAATGAACTTGAAACAACAGTTTATAACCTGACAGATGAACAGGTTTCTACACTTGAAACCAGTATTTCTAACCCTACAGCTGACTTACTATCTGATATTAGCAAAGTTATAGCGAAATGGGTAGGTATTCCTTTACCGGATGAAATAATTCAGATAGTTTCGCGTCTTGCAATCGAGAAGATGTTTCCCTTTATCGGCACACTGATTCATAAAAAAGTTCCTCAACTGAATAGCAGTAAGAACCAAGTAGATCATACCTACTCATATTCAGCACAATCGCTACTGGAGGAAATAGATTCTATACGCAATGAAGTTGTTAACCAATGTGATCTAACATTGCAAACTGTGCTACATTTTCCTAATCAAATGGCACACTCAAGATACGATAAATTTGTCACTTTAGCTTTTAAAAATGAAGACGCTAAGATAGAGTGGCAGGATTTTTACGGTAAATATGAAGCTAAACTCTACCCTGGAGCCGAGCAGAGGAAAGAAAATAAAGAAGTTGAACAGAAGTGGGAAAATTTAGTAAATTCTGCGTTGAAAGCCAATGAAGATGATGGACTACTATTGGATAACAATTAGTGTCTTTGGTTTTTGCAACTTCAAACACTACCTGAAATTCTCAATTCATCAGTAGTGGAAGAGTTTGCTCCCCATCGTTAATTGGGTGCTTGGACTTTGGATAAAGAAAAGAATGCAAACTCTTTTCCTTGTCCAAAGTCCAAATATCATATTGATACTATATAGGAATCCGGTTTGATTATTGAAAAAAATCCGTACACTTTAAGCTTAAGTGTAGGGTGGGCATTGCCCACCATATCCGGGTTTTGTGGGCTTAAGCCTACCTACGTATATTTCAAAAATCAAATAGGAGTCCTATATATGTTTCAAGTGATGGGTTTGAACCGAGTCAAGATGGTAAGTTTTTATTGCCGCAACAAGTTATGAATTTATAATATAAACTACAAATAACACAAGAAAAAAGGAGTAGAAATGGATCAAAGTTTTGATGTAAGTGAGTTTGTGGATGGGATGGCGTTGTTGGTGGATTTGCGGTTGCGGGATGAGTATAGGGATGAGGTGGTGGCGAATTTTGAGAGAATTAAGGTTATTGCACAAGTTGTAAATGAGTTTCCGCTACCAGAAGAAACTGAAGCTGCGCCGGTGTTTGAACCGTGAATCATAAAAGCGATCGCTCAATTTACCATCAGGGAGTAAATAACATTTAATTACCCCCTATACAATATTAATACTCGCTCAAACCACCGCATCGCCTAAATCTAGTTTTCCGCTGTTGAGGTACAGCTACATCAGTTTCAGGAACTTTAGGAAGGTGCAACGCTTTTGATATTGATTTTTCGTTTTCGCTTGTAATCTGTGCGGTTGATTCTTTTTCTAAGCTGATTCTTAGATTTAACTCAGGTTCAGGAAATTTCAAGGTGCTAAAATTGCTGAGTTTTTCTATTTGAGGTAAGGATACTTCTTCAGTTTCGCTTAGCTCAGTATAGAGTAGAGATTTAGCTGAATGCACGGATTCAATAGTGTTAATTTGTGCCATTTAGGAATTCTCCGTTTGTATTATTTGTATCCAGACACTTAGAAGACTTTTGAAGTCTTCTAAGTAATCTCCTGATTCAGACTCTTGACTTTCAAGTTAGGTCTTTTTTTATCAACAGTGTCAGAAAAACCACTTAACTTCTGTTCCTTGTATACGTTGCAGAAGTAGGGTAAATTTGAGTAATTATTACTTTTTTCTTGAAGTCCTAATGAAGGGCATCAAAAAATCGTACGTATAGTCTGTGTCAAATAATCAGCCACAAACCCAATTCAATCATCGTAGTTTTGCTGAAAATCATCTTCCGAAATAATACAGAAAATCAAACCAAAAAAAAATTAAAGTTTTGATAAAGTTTACTTCTCTAAGTGCAAATGCTTAAGTTAATCTACTGCTGATAAATTCGATAGGTTATATTAAATCCGGCTGCTTACTTGTCATTCTCCAAAGAACCCCACCCCGGCTTTGGCTAGCGCCAAAACCGCCCCTCCCCGCACGCGGGGAGGGGTAGGGGGTGGGGTGCTAGACTATAGCAATCCTCGGAAGATTTGTGAAAATTGAGAGTTTTCAGAAACTCCCTATCTCCCAGATACTGGGTTTCTTGTTTTCACGCGGGGAGGGGTAGGGGGTGGGGTGCTAGACTAGCAAGAATGATAACAGATTAAACAGACTTGATATTACTACTCAGGAAGGGATTTTCTTGTTTTTTTAGATATTAGGTTTTGCAGTTGCTTTTGTGCCATTAGACAATGCGAACTGCGATCGCTCAAAAAGCTAAACGTATAATTGCTTATTATTAAAGTATGAATATTAACTCAGCCGATGCGGTAACAATAGCAGCTGCTGTACGAGAAGGTAAAGTTAGGGCGGTGGAAGTTACGCAAGCAGCCCTCAAAAGAATTGCAGCGCGGGATAATGAACTTAACTGTTTTACCACCGTGACTACTGAAACTGCTTTGGCTGATGCAGAAAGAATTGATAGGGAAATTAGCCAAGGTAAAAACCCCGGTTTACTAGCTGGTGTTCCCTTTGCGGTGAAAAATCTTTTCGATATTGCAGGCTTAACAACCCTCGCAGGTGCAAAAATTAACGCCGAAAATCCCCCAGCAACGCAAGATGCAACGGCGGTAGCAAGGTTAAAACAAGCGGGTGCGGTACTCCTAGGCGCTTTAAATATGGATGAGTACGCTTACGGATTCGTAACGGAAAACTCTCATTACGGTGCTACCCATAACCCTCATGATTTAAACAGAGTAGCTGGTGGTTCATCAGGCGGTTCAGCGGCGGCGATCGCAGCTGGTTTAGTTCCCCTAACACTCGGTTCCGATACCAACGGTTCCATTCGCGTACCCGCTGCTTTATGTGGCGTTTATGGTTTTAAACCAACTTACGGAAGATTGTCACGTGCTGGCGTAGCATTATTTTCCAGCAGTTTTGACCACATCGGCCCCTTTGCACGTTCAGTAGAGGATATCACCACAGCTTTTGACGTGCTTCAAGGAAAAGATGAACGCGATCCAGTTTGCACACAACGTCCTCCTGACTTTTGTTTGTCACAAATCAAGCAAGAAATTGATGGTATCAGAATCGCCATTGCAGATGATTATTTCCGCAAAGGCGCGAATCCAGAAGCATTAGCAGCAGTGCAAAAAGTAGCTGAAGCCTTAGACGTTACTGAGTACGTAAGTATACCCGAAGCCCATCGCGCCCGTGCCGCAGCCTTTGTGATTACAGCTTGCGAAGGAGCAAATCTGCATTTAGATAAATTGCGGAACCGTCCCCAAGACTTCGATCCAGCCACACGCGATCGCTTTCTTGCGGGTGCATTAATTCCCAATAGCTGGTACATGCAAGCACAACGGTTTAGAAAATGGTTTCGCGATCGCGTTCGTGAAATATTCCAAAAGGTAGATATAATTATTGCCCCTACTACTCCCATTTCTGCACCATTAATTGGGCAACAAACCATGATTTTAGACGGAGAGGAAATTCTTGTTCGTCCCCATTTAGGATTATTCACTCAACCATTATCTTTTATTGGTTTACCTGTTTTATCAGTACCAATTCAGCGTGCAAATGCTTTACCTTTAGGAGTACAGTTAATAGCTGCACCTTATAATGAAGCGTTAATTTTACGGGTGGCGGCGGTGTTGGAAGCAAAGGGTGTATTGTCGGTAACTGTGGTATGAATTTGATAATCTCAGGCAAAGGCGAGCCAGCGCTGAAGGAGGGTTTCCCTCCGCAGGCGACTGGCGTGCAAAGGCGCAAAGAAAAACTTATAGCAGTTCTAACTATATTAAGGTATGGGAAGAAGTAATTAACCACAGATGAACACAGATGGACACAGATAAATTTGTATTTCAGTTTCTCTAAAATCTGGCTACAGATGAAAAAAGGTTTGTAGTAGCGCTTAAGCGCTACTACAAACTATGTGTAGCCTTGATTTGGAGAATTGGTATTACTTAAATAAAAAATAAGTAGGGCATATACCCTACCTACTCTCTGCGTCTTTGCGCCTCTGCGTGAAATCAAATCCCTAATTCGGAGGATCAATTTTATTAACAAGCGCCGCCCAAAAAATCATCGGCGAACCCACTCCTAAACAGAACAACCACTGTTGGAAAGTCAATGGCGCTGTTTCAAACACCTGATTAATCAAAGGCACATGCGCAAAGACAATTTGTAAAATAATTGCCCCAATAATTCCAAGGGCAATTGCTGGAATATCAACATTCTCTTCAATGGTTCCATCCATCTTGGCAATCAAATTCGGTATCAACTGGCTAATACTCAACAGATAAAATATCCTTCCTGCAATTAACGAATTAATCGCCATCGTTCTTGCTAAAGCTACATTACCTGTTGTTTGTTGAATAAATTCAAAAACCCCAAATATCACAATCCAGTTAAACAAAGAAATTGCTAAAATCCGCTTCATCCGACTTGCTGTAAGTAACGGTTCATTCGGATTTCGTGGTGGCTGTTTCATCACATTTTGTGCCTTCGGTTCAAAAGCCAATGGCACTGTCATCGTGATAGAATTCAGCATATTTAACCAGAGAACTTGTAAGGACAAAATCGGCAATTCTCTTGACAACAATGTGCTTAATAAAATTGTCATCGACTCCCCACCGTTGACAGGGAGAATAAAATAAATCGCTTTCAAAAGATTCTTGTAAACCGCACGCCCTTCTTCTACTGCTGCTTCAATCGAAGCAAAGTTATCATCTGTAAGCAGCATATCTGATGCTTCTTTGGCAACTTCCGTACCCGCACCACCCATCGCAATACCGATATCTGCTTGTTTTAATGCGGGTGCATCGTTCACACCATCCCCAGTCATGGCGACTACTTCGCCTTTTGACTGCAATGCTTCCACTAAACGCAGCTTTTGTTCTGGTGCAACACGGGCAAATACTACACCCTCTTCTGCAACGTGCGCCAGTTCTTCTTTATCCATCTGTGCGAGTTCCGCACCACTAAAAGCAAGAACTGATCCATTCTTGCTCATTCCCATGCGTCGAGCGATCGCCTGTGCTGTCACCGCATGATCACCCGTTATCATCTTCACCTGAATCCCCGCTTCTTGACAAGCTTGCACCGCCTTAATAGCACTTTCGCGCGGTGGATCAATCATCCCTTGTAATCCCAAGAAAATCAATCCAGTGTCAATATCAGGATGATCCACCGTAATTTGCTCATCTGACATCGGTTTCTTCGCCAAAGCTAGTACTCGCAACCCCTGGCGTGCCATAATATTAACTTCCCGCTCGATAGTTGTTTGCCGCAATGTTTCCACACAGTCCATCGGGCGGGGTTTTCCATCGGTATTCAGTATGAGAGTGCAGCGCTTGAGAATCGACTCTACCGAACCCTTGACGTAAATAGTCTTACCTCTAGGAGTTTCATGCAAAGTCGCCATGTACTGATAATCTGACTCAAAGGGAATTGCATCCAGTCTTGGCATTTCGTTTGCTAATCTAGACTGGCTAAAACCCACTTTCTGCGCAGATGCAATTAACGCCCCCTCCGTCGGATCGCCGACTACCACCCACCGATGATTCTTCTTTTCTAAGTGGGAATCATTACACAGCAAACCAGCTATCAAACATTCCTGCAAACCCTTTTCAGTGTTTAAATTAACTGGTTTCTCATCTCTAAAAATTTCCCCTTCTGGTGCATAACCTACACCCGCAACTGTATACTGATGTCCACCAGCATAAATGGCTTGCACCGTCATCTGATTTTCTGTCAGTGTGCCCGTTTTATCGGAACAAATAACAGTCGCACTCCCCAAAGTTTCCACGGCTGGTAGTTTGCGGATAATTGCGTGCCGCTTTGCCATGCGGGAAACACCGATTGCTAATGTTACCGTGACTACTGCTGGCAATCCTTCGGGAATAGCACTAACGGTTAAAGTTACAGCCGCTTCTAAGGCTTCTCTCCAACCTCTATAACTGAGTCCAACAACAAATGTTAAACTTGCCAGTCCCAAAACTACACGTAACCAATTGTTACTGAATTTATCAAATTTTCTAGTTAAGGGAGTAGAAAGGCTGGTATGTTGCTCCATTAACTGGGAAATCCGCCCTGTTTCGGTATTATTCCCCGTAGCAACCACGATACCTATTGCTTGCCCAAAGGTGACGAAACCACCCGCATAAGCCATATTTTTACGCTCTGCTAAAGGGGTTTCTGCCTTTAAGGATTGAGTATCTTTTTCTACCGCTACCGACTCGCCAGTTAGTGCCGATTCATCAATTTGTAAATTCTTTACCTGTACTAAACGTAAATCTGCTGGTACTTTGTCACCAGAAACTAGGAAAACTACATCACCAGGAACTAATTCTTGTGAAGGAACACGTATTTTTTGACCATTACGGAGAATAGTTGTTTCCGTAGTAATGGCTTTAGCTAATGCCGCGATCGCACCTTCGGCTTTTGATTCCTGGATAAACCCAATAATTGCATTGGTAGTAGTAACACCCCAAATCACCCCGGCATTGACAAAACTGCCAGATAGTGCTTTAACTAAACCCGCACACAACAAAATAATCAGTAGTGGTTGATTAAATTGCAGCAAAAATTTTAACCACCAAGGCTTACCTTTCTTCGCAGTGAGTTCATTTGTCCCAAATTCTGCCAATCGTTGTTTTACCGCTGCACTACTTAAACCTTTGTCTAAGTTAGTTTCCAGAGTCGCGATCGCTTCCCTAATTTCCAAAGAATGCCAAACTTTGGGCTGCTTTTCTGGCAGTCCAACCGCAGATATAGTTTGCACCATGACTTAATGTTTGTTAATCAGTGTTATAATTTATATAACACGAAAAACTAGTGCCAAGATAAAAATAACACTAAGACATTTGAATGAGAACTATAATAACTTTCAATAGTTGCCAGTAGCGAAGGGAATGAGTATGCTTTCCGTTACGGTGGGCTTGAATTTGGAAGGCAAAAAACGCGTGAACTTGGAATTATCTACCCCATTAGAACTAATTGGACGTTCGGCAGAATTTCAGCACATAGTAGAAGTTCTGGCACGAGATGGAGACTTATTGATTGCGGGAGTACCGGGAAGCGGAAGGCGTACCTTGGTACGGGGTGCAGCGCTGGCGGTGGGAGCGATCGCCCTGGAGATAGACTGCATCCGTGCTACAGATGGAGGGAGATTTGTGCAATTGCTGGCGGAAGCAATAAGTCAAAGCTTTGATGCAGCACTAATTAGAGATTGGGTTAATAATAGCGCGAAAGAGTTTTTTAGCTTTCAAGAGGGGATTCCCCCAACCTCCCTTGAAAAGGGGGATAGGGGGGATCAACCCGTATCAAATAGCGGCAAACTAATACTAATACGTTCCCTTAATCAAAAGCAGGTATGGCAAGCATTTGAAACCTTGCTCAAATTACCGCAAATGTTAGCCGAAGCTCAAGATAAGCGAGTGGTGATGATTTTGGAGAGTTTTCCCCATATCCGTTCATGGGATCGTAATGGCTTGTGGGAAACAACACTCCGGCGAGAAATTAACCAACAAACTTTTGTCAGCTATGTAATGATAGCAACAATAGCCGAAACTACTCACCATTCAGAAGAGACAAACTATCCAGTAGAAACTGTGCAGTTAGCTCCCCTAGCGAAAGATATTTTAGCTGTATGGGCAAGGGAAATTTTACATACAGCCGGGCTAACATTTGATTCTCGCTCAAAAGCGCTGCAACTATTTTTAGATGCCGTGCAAGGACATATTGGTGATGCTATGGCACTAATTCGCCGCTTACAAAGCTTACGCCATACAGATGGATTAATTACCGAACAAGAAGTACAGCAGGCAATTGAGGGACAGCTAAAAGATTTATCTATTGTTTTTGAGTCCTTACTAATGTTACTTCCAGGCAATCAAGTGCATTTATTAGAGTGTTTGGCAACTGATCCTACAGATAAACCTCAAAGTCGAGAGTATATTCAAAAACATGGTCTTTCCCGTGGTGGTAGCCTTCAAGGCGCACTTACCGGACTTCAGCATAAAGGCTTAATTTACGGTGCTGAACAACACTATCAGCTGGCGTTACCCCTATTAGCTTTGTGGTTACGTCAGCGTTTGGGCTAGGGGCTAGGGATTAGATATTATTAAGGGGATTTTAGATTTTAGAAATTAAAATTAAATATCTAAACATTTTTTATTCTCTAGCCTAAGCGCCCCTATTCCCTAATCCCTAGCCCCTATTCCCTAGCCCCTAGCCCCTAATCCCTAGCCCCTAGCCCCTAGCCCCTCAAATGTTGCAAGATTAGACAATTTTCAGCAACAACTGGAAAGACAACAGACACAGGATTTTATACATTACAGAAGAAACCTTTGCAAAAATGGAGAAATCTGATGACATCTGCACGGGTGTGGTTAATCACGGGTAGTTCAACTGGGTTTGGTCGTGCGCTAGCAGAAGCAGTACTAAATCGTGGTGAAAATGTAGTACTAACAGCACGGAATCCTCAGCACTTGGAAGATTTAGCAGCAAAGTTTCCGGAGCATTCTTTGCCAGTAAAATTAGATGTAACGAAACCGGATGAAGTACGGGAGGTAGTGAACCACGCCATTACAAACTTTGGACGCATTGACGTGCTGGTAAATAACGCTGGCTATGGGACGATAGGAGCAATAGAAGAAGTCAGCGATGAAGCTATTCGCCGTCAGTTTGAAACTAACGTCTTTGGTGCGCTTGATTTGACGCGAGTAGTTTTACCTCACATGAGAAGACAGCGTAGCGGACACATTCTCAACCTCTCCTCAGTGGGTGGGTTTGTATCTTTTCCGGGATCTGGTATATATTGCGCCACCAAGTTTGCCTTGGAAGCGATATCTGAAGCGTTGGTGAAAGAGGTTGAATCTTTAGGTATCAAAGTCACCATCGTTGAGCCAGGAGCATTCCGCACTGATTTTGCTGGTCGTTCCTTAGTACTATCCGATACCCAAATTCCCGATTACGAACCTGTGATTGGTGGGTTCCGTAAGTGGTTGGAAGATATGGACGGCAAACAACCAGGCGATCCAGTCAAAGCAGCCGAAGCAATGATCCAGGCAGTTGACAGCGATAATCCACCGTTGAGATTAGCATTAGGCGCAGATGCAATAAATGCGATCGCTACTAAATTAGACTCAGTGAAAGCAGAATTAGAAGAATGGAAAGAGGTTTCAATTAACACGGCTTATCCAGATGCGGTTGTAGGTGCGATCGGTGGTTAGATAGCGCGTAGGGTGGGCACTGCCCACCAGCTGAGGGTAATAATCTTAAACGCAGAGGAATGCGGAGGAAGCGCAGAGGAACGCAGAGAATTTCTGAATTTAATTCGTTCAAATCTGTACTTGGTAAAAACTAGTTTTGGAATCAGTATATGAGTAATAATGACAAAAAGATTGCTTTAGTTACAGGTGCAAACAAAGGAATTGGTTTTGAAATTAGCCGTCAACTAGCACAAAAAAACATTACTGTTCTCATTGGCGCTCGTGATGAAAGTAAAGGGGCGGAAGCTGCTGCAAAATTACAAGCAGAAGGGCTAGATGTGCAGTTTATCAAGCTAGATGTTACCGATACTGAAACTCTTGAAACTGCCGCCAAGAAAATTGAGGAACGCTTTGGTAAGCTGGACATTTTAATCAACAATGCCGGTATTATATTAGACTGGGGTCAAAAACCCAGCGCAGTAGATTTGAATTTGTTAAAGCGTACTTTTGATACAAACTTCTTTGGTGCTTTTGCAACCACTAAAGCAATGCTACCTCTGATTCAAAAGAGTGATGCTGGCCGCATTGTGAATATATCTAGTACATTGGGTTCTCTTAGCGATACCCTTGACCCAAATTCACCTTATTTCGGTTTTCTAGGTATGGCATATCAAGCATCGAAAACCGCGCTAAACGCACTAACGGTGCAATTTGCAAAAGAATTAGCTGATACACCGATTAAGGTGAACTCAGCGTGTCCTGGTTGGGTACAGACTGATATGGGCAGTACAGATGCACCATTAACAGTAGAACAAGGTGCTGATACTCCTGTATGGTTAGCAATATTGGCTGAGGATAGTCCGACAGGAGGCTTTTTCAATTCTCGTAAACCAATAGCTTGGTAAGACTCAGAATTTGAAACAACCAGTTCGTAGTCAGCGCTTAAGCGCTGACTACAAGCCCATATTTTTCAAGTAAATATGAATACACAATTTCAAGGAAAAACAGCACTTGTCACCGGAGGCAATAAAGGCATCGGTTTTGCCATTTGTAAGGGCTTACTTGCCGCAGGATTTGAAGTTATTATCGCAGCGCGTACCCTCGACAAAGCTAAAGCCGCAGCAGAAAAATTACCATCTGCTGACTCAAACGTGGGCGTGGTAGAACTGGATGTCACGGATGATAACAGCATTCGCCGCGCCGCAAAACAATTAAGCCAAGAAATTAATCAGCTTGATGTTCTCGTCAATAATGCAGGTATCTATCCTGACCAGGGTGTGAATATCCTCACTGTCTCCCGTGACTTACTGAATTTGACTATGAATACCAACGCCTTTGGTCCAATTAGCATTACCCAAGCGTTTCTACCACTGTTGGAAAAAGCACCAGATGCCCGCGTCATAAATGTTTCTAGTGGATATGGGGAGTTAAACGGCCTTTCCGCTGATGTGCCAAGTTACTGCTTATCAAAGCTAACGCTAAATGGTGCGACTATCATGCTAGCTGATGCGTTACGAACAAAAGCGATCGCTGTCTTTGCGATGTGTCCCGGTTGGGTAAAAACAGATATGGGCGGTGCTTCAGCTCCTCGTTCTCCTGAGCAAGGTGCTGATACAGCTATTTGGCTGGCGACAGAGGCTTCACCCAAATTGACTGGGAAATATTTCCGCGACAGAAAGGAAATTTCTTACTAGGGAGTGGGGAGTGGGGAATTGGGCATTGGGAATTGGGCATTGGGAATTGAAGTAATGATTTTTTCCTTGCCCGATGCCCAATGCCCCTTGCCCGATGCCCTTTGCCCGATGCCCAATGCCCCATTCCCCACTCCCCACTCCCCCATTCCCAAAAGGAGTTTACGCATGAAAGTTTACGAACTACAAAGCAATGCTGGTATTGATGCTTTAACACTCGTTGATAGACCTGAACCACAACCTGAAGCGGGTCAAGTCCTGATTCGTGTTCGAGCTACGTCCTTAAATTACCGTGATTTAATTGTCGCAGAAGGAACCTACGGTTCCGGACAAAAATATCCTCTCATTCCTATGTCCGATGGTGCGGGTGAAGTCGTAGCGGTAGGAGAAGGTGTGACGCGAGTAAAAGTAGGCGATCGCGTTGCTGGAATTTTCTTCCAGAACTGGATACATGGTCAACTTACCCGACAAAATATGAAATGGGATCTGGGAGGTGGTATCGATGGGATGCTGGCTGAGTATGTTGTTTTACACCAAGATTGTTTAGTAATATTACCTAACCATCTTTCCTATGAAGAAGGCGCAACCTTACCCTGTGCAGCCGTCACAGCATGGCACGCCTTAGTCACTAAGGGAAATATCACCAAAGGTGAAAGCGTTTTGTTACTTGGTACTGGAGGCGTGTCTATTTTCGCTTTGCAATTTGCCAAGATACATGGAGCGAGAATAATTATCACTTCCAGTAGTGATGAGAAATTGGCACGCGCTCAAGAATTGGGTGCTGATGAGACAATAAATTATAAGACGACCCCAGAATGGGAAAAGAAAGTTTATGAACTGAGCGATCACACTGGTGTAGACCATGTGGTAGAAGTTGGAGGTGCGGGAACTTTACCGAAATCTCTACAAGCTGTACGGGTTGCAGGACGCATAAGTTTAATTGGCGTGCTATCAGGTAGAGGAGGGGAGGTAAATCCTTTACCAATACTCTTTAAAGTGTTAACAGTGCAGGGGATTTATGTAGGTAGTCGGGAAATGTTTGAAGCAATGAACCAGGCGATTTCCCAACATAAAATTAAACCCGTGATTGATAAAGTTTTTCCTTTTAATGAAGCGCGGGAAGCTTATCGCTACTTACAAAGTGGGAGCCACTTTGGAAAAGTGGTAATTCAACTAAAGAAGCAAGGAGTCCCACACCATAATCTTTGATTTGGTGTCGGGAGG